>JANLRV010000274.1:0-27884 GCA_031361905.1 Actinomycetes bacterium | reverse complement strand
CGCCGCGGCCGCCCGACGTCTAGCCTCGGTGACTGCATGACCACGGCGACAGCCGAAACAGCGCTTCGACGCTTCCTCGAGCTCATGGATGCCGAGGACTGGGAACGCCTGGTCGCGATGCTCGCCGAAGACGTCGAGCTCGCAGACGAGCTCACCGCAACCTGGCTCCGAGGACGCGACCGGGTCTCCGGCTACCTGCGAGCCCAAACCGGCGTCGTGACGGAGATCTCATCCAAGCCGACTGAAGTCGCCACGCGCTCGCTCGGAGACGAAGACATTCTCGTCACCTTCAACCTCCGTCAGCTCTACCGCCTCGACGGAGTCGAGCGACGTGAGAGCCTCACAGGCTGCGCGGTCTTCCGGATCGCCGACGAGATCCCGCTGCTCACGCTGTTCCATCTCGGCGAGGCCGCATCAGCAGACGAACCCGCCAGTGATCTCGGCACGGCGAACGCGGAACCCGAGCCGGCGAGCCTCGGTGATCGCATCCGCGCCCGCCGCGAGAGCGCTGCCCTCTCGCTACGCGCTCTGGCAGCCACGAGCGGGCTCTCTGCGAGCTTCCTCTCCCAGGTTGAGCGTTCACAAGTCGACGCCAGCGTGTCTTCGCTGCGCCGCATCGCCGCGGCCCTTGGAACGTCGCCGACCGACCTCCTCGGCGACGACGCGGACGGGGTACGCACAGTGCGCACGGGCCGCTTCCACGAACGCGCACGGACTGCACTCCACGAGCTCGGAATGACGCTCGAGACGTTCCCCGGCCTCGCCGCCGGCCAGCTCCAATCCTGGATCACGGAGCTCGCCCTGGACGCCCCGACCTTCGAGGCCCGCGCCGCGCCCGGCACCGAGCGCTTCGTCTACGTACTGAATGGATCGCTCGCGGTGATCACCGACGCGACCACGCTTCTCGAGGCCGGAGACGGCGTGCACCTCGCGGCGGACATCCCATACCGACTGACGGCACGCGGCAACACCGGCGCACGCTTCCTCTCGGTTCAAGTCAAGGAGCCGCAACGATGACGACGTTCGATAGCCACGCCCACATCGGCGAGTTTGCGGGGTTTCTCTCCGGCGGCGAGCGCACACCCGAGACGCTCATCGCAGAATGGGACGCCGCCGGGGTCGAACGCGGCATCATCTCGGTGATCGACCACCACGACGTCCCCGCATCGAATGACCGCGTACGCGCGGCCTGCGCCGCGTACCCCGACCGCATCTCGGGCTACATTTACCTCTACCTCCCGGACGTCGAGGGCTCGCTCCGCGAGCTCGAGCGCTGCGCACCGCTCGACAGCTTTCGCGGTGTCAAGCTGCACCCGGCCAACGACGCCTACTTCCCGTTCTACAAGGGCTTCGACCGCGTCTACGCCCGGATCGAAGAACTCGGTCTCCCAACCCTCTGGCACACCGGAACCTACCCGTTCTCACACCCGTTGCAGATCGCAACAGTCGCACGCCGATTCCCAGCAAGCACCCACATTCTCGGCCACTTCGGAATCGCCGAGCTTTCCTGGGAGTGCGCTCCCGCCGCCGAACTCGCCGAGAACATCGTTGTTGACACCTCGATCAACCCGATCATCGGGCTGATCAACGACTTTATCGCCCAATTCGGCGCCGAGCGCGTGCTTTGGGGCTCCGACTATCCCTTCTACAACGTTCAATACGAGCAGCTGAAGATCCAGTTTCTGGGAACAAGCGACGCCGATAGAAAGCTGATTGCCGGTGACAACGCTGGCCGCATCTTCAGCCTCTGATCTCCTCGACGGTCGCCGCGCGCTGATCACCGGCGCCGCCGGCGGCATCGGTGCGAGCGTGGTGACATCATTCCGAGCACACGGTGCGGAGGTCCTCGCGACGGACCTCCGTGCGAAGAGCGGGATTCTCAGCTGCGACGTCACCGACGAAGCGTCGGTCGCCGCTGCCTTTGCGGCCGCTGCTCCGGTCGACGACGTCGTCCACGCAGCCGGGATCCTCACCGTCGGCACGGCTCGAGACACCACAGCCGAGGAGTTCAGACGCGTTCTTGACACGAACTTGATCGGAGCATTTCTCGTCGCCCGAGAGGCTGCGAAGACGGTTCGCAGCGGCGGAACCGTCACCTTCATCGTCAGCCAAGGCGGGCGCAAAGGCGGAGCCGGCTGGGCCGCGTACTGCGCGTCGAAATTCGGCGTGATCGGGCTCGCCGAGTCACTCGCCCAAGAACTCGCGGCCGAAGGCGTTCGCGTCAACGCAGTCTGCCCTGGCACCGTAGACACGCCGATGAGCCGAGCGGCAATGGAGCGCCTCGCCGCGGTACGCAAGACCACTCCAGCGCTGATCGCGGAGGGCTACAGAGCCGGCATCCCATCAGGACGATTCGCGCAGCCGAGCGACGTCGCCGGCGTCTGCGTCTTCCTCGCATCCAGCCTGGCGGCATACGTGGTCGGTGCGTCGATCGTCGTCGACGGCGGCGAGCTCTCATGAGCGAGTCTGGCGTCCGCCGCCTCAATCATGTCGCGGTCACCGTCGCGGACATGGATCGAGCGCTCGCCTTCTGGGCCGGCGCACTCGGCCTCGAGCTCGACGGTCGCGGCACCGTGCGCTACGCACATCTCGATCGGATCGTCGGCCTTGACGACACCGAGATCGAATGGGCCGAGCTCCGGATCCCCGGCGGCGGGATCATCGAGCTCTTTCACTACCACGCACCCGCCGGCCAACCGACCCACCCTGCCCCGAACGACCCCGGCGCCAGCCACCTGTGTCTCGAGGTCGACGGCCTCGACACGATCACCTCAAGCCTCCAACAGGCCGGCTACACCACACGATCCGCAACCCCGATCACCATCCCTTTCGGTCCATGGAAAGGCTGGCGCGATCTCTACGTCGAGAGCCCCGACGGGGTCATCGTCGAACTCACCGAACCGCCCCCCACAGCGCGGCCCGAAAGCCTGGACCCGAACGTCGGAGAGACGTCATGACCACAGGCCAGATCGTCGGTCAGATCGACGACCCGCAGATGCGTCACGAATCTCTCGCCGGGCCCCGCGAGGGCATCGATGCCTTCATTAGCACGCCCACGCGCGGCGCGGCGATGACCAAGGCAACCAAGCACGACTCGCCTGAGTTCCTGCTCGTGCCGGCGGGGCGAATGCGCGTCAGTTACGGGGACACCGCGCTCGAGATGTCGCACGGCGATGCCCTCGTCGTTCGGCCACGTACACCGTGTGGACTGCGCGCGCTCGGCGATCGGTCTGCGCGCTTCTTGTCAGTGCACCAGAAGGAGACCCCATGAATACGCTCGACGATCAACATCGCTACGTCGCTTCGCGGCGTCGCTTCCTGCGAGAAGGCGCGATCGGCGCCGGAGCGCTGACTGGCCTTGCCTCGCTCGACTTCAACGCACTCGCCGCCGGCGAGGCCGGCGACTCGATCGATTTCTGGCAGTACAAGTATGCCAGCGGCCAACCCGGCGACAAGGCACTCGCAGACGCGGCGAGGCGCTTCAAGGCCCAAACCGGGATCACCGTCAACATCACATTCAAGAGTGCCGAGGGCATTCAGCAGGCCGTCACCGCGGCGGCTCAGGCGCACAACGGCTTCGACGCGATGCTCTGGTGGTCGGGTCCGACGGCACGCGATCAAGGCCGGTTGGGCAACGTCGTCAGCCTCG
Source organism: Actinomycetes bacterium (assembly GCA_031361905.1). Classification (GTDB taxonomy): domain Bacteria; phylum Actinomycetota; class Thermoleophilia; order Gaiellales; family JALYLC01; genus JANLRV01. The sequence continues at coordinate 24,235 of JANLRV010000274.1, read as the reverse complement.
ACGGCAAGATCCCGCAGTCGACGTTCGCGCACAAGGCGAACCGACTAGCCCAGAGCTATGCCGGCAAGACGTACGGCCTGACCTTCACTGGTGGTACGTACTTCCTCGTCTACAACGCGACCCTGCTCAAGAAGGCCGGGCTTTCGGACGACGCGATTCCCCCGGCAGACGAGGACCCCTTGTCGTGGAATGCCTTCATCGACATCTGCGAGAAGGTCAAGAAGAACACGAGCGTTAAGGCGCCGTTGATGTGGGCCAATAAGGAGGGCTACTTCAACGAGTGGTGGTTCTACACGCTCGAGGCGCAGGCTTTCGACACGGCGAAGCAGATCCAAGACATCAACCTGGGCCCGAAGAGTTGGGTCAACCCGCAGATCGTGCGCGCCATGGAGGCCTGGAAGACGCTGTACGACCGTAAGCTCTTCTATCCCGGCGGCGAGGTCATCGCCTACGAGCAGCACGTGCGCCAACTCGCATCGGGTCAGGTTGCGCTGAGCGCGTACTTCGACGTGCAAGGAGCTACTGCCGAGGCGCGCAAGATCTTCGGCGCGTCGAATATCCGCTTCTCCAAGATCCCTGCTCATCGTACAGACACGAAGCAGTGGAACGCGCTCTGCAACGACGTCAATTCCCTCTACGTTTCGTCGTGGACGAAGAAGCAGAAGGCCGCGCTTGCCTGGCTCGCGTTCCTGACTACACCCAAGCAGATGACCGCCTGGGCAAAGGCCACGCAGGAGGTGCCGGGAGACGACCGCTGGACTCCGAGCGTTATCTCCGACCCACAAACGCGCCTCCTCTACAAGGGTCTGTCGGAGAAGAACACCGTCTACCCGTATGACTTCGTGACACAGAATCAGTACTCGTCGCTGCTCAAGAACGGCATCCTCTATCTCAACGGCAAGTGGTCCGCCGAGAAACTCCTGCAGGACTTCGACAAGGCCGACAAGCAGTTCGCCAAGAAGCAGGGCGGATGAGCGCCACGCCTGACTTTGCGGCTCCGTGATCGTCGACATGCACTGCCACGTAATCGCCGGCTCTGCCAGGCAGAGGAGCGAGTACGGCATCGACGAGCTGCTCGCTAGCATGGATGCCGCGGGTGTCGAGGCTGCCATCTGCTCGGTCATGGGCGACGACCAGACGAGCGAAAACGACTCGATCGCAGCGGCGAGCGAGCGCCATCACGGACGCCTCTACGGCTATATCAACCTCGATCCACGGGACCCTCAGAGCGCGCTCGCCGAGTTGGCTCGGCGAGTCGGAGACCCGCGCTTCGTGGGCATCAAGCTCCATCCCGCCAACCACGCATACTTCCCTTTCGCGGAGCGATTCCGACCACTCTATTCCGCGATTGAGAAGACGGGAATGCCCGTACTCTGGCACAGCGGCACGTATCCCAACAGCACTCCGCTCCAGATCGCGGCCGTCGCGCTCGAACACCCCGACATGCCGTGCGTGCTCGGCCACTTCGGCCTCACAGACTTTGCCGCGGAGAGCGTCGCGGCCGCGCGGTTGGCTGCGAACGTGTACGCCGACACAAGCATCCAGACGAGCCTCCCGCTATTGCGCGCCTTCGTCGACGAGGTGGGACCGCACCGCTTGCTCTGGGGGTCAGACTTCCCGCTCTATGTGACGGGGTACGAGCTTGCCAAGGTCGCGCTGCTCGAGCTCGCCCCGGCCGATCGTGAACTCGTGGCCGGCGGCAATGCCCGCCGGCTCTACCGCATATGAGGACCATGAAGACGATCGACATGCATGCGCACACCGGCGACTTCACCGGGTTTATCCCGGGCGGCCATCACAGCGCCGAGGAACTGATCCGGAAGTGGGACGAGTCGGGAGTCGAGCAGGGCATGATCTCGATCCTCGATCAACACGACATGACCGCGGCCAACGAACGCACAAGGCAGACGTGCGCACGTTATCCGGAGCGGATCAAGGGTTACATCTACCTCTACCCGCACGATGTCCAGGGCTCGATCGCCGAACTAGAGCGCTGCCGCGTCGACGCGTGCTTCCGGGGCGTCAAGCTGCATCCTTCCAATGACGTCTACTACCCCTTCTTTGAGGGCTACTACCCGCTCTATGAGGCGATTGAGAAGGCCGGATTGCCGGTGCTGTGGCACAGCGGCACGTCACCATACTCGCACCCGCTACAGATCGCTGTCGTGGCGCGCGACTTTCCTGGCACACCCCACGTGCTCGCACATTTCGGCCTCGCCGACCTCACCTGGGAATGCTTCCCAGCCGCTCGGATCGCGAGCAACGTCATGGTCGACACGAGCGCGAATCCCATCGTCCCCGTGCTCAACGAGTGGATCGAGCACTTCGGCGCCGAGCGGATGCTCTGGGGATCGGACTTCCCGTTCTATGACGTCGAGTATGAGCGGCAGAAGCTCGCGCATCTTGGGGCCAACGACACCGATCGCGAGCTGATCGCAAGCACGAACGCCCAGCGGGTGTTCGGCCTTTGAGCCGTCCAGCGCCGGCACCTACACGGCGCCGCCGGGGAAACCCGGCGTCACGCGGCGTCGCGATCGCCTTCCTCGCGCCGGCAATCGTTGTCCTGTGTGTCGTCTTCCTCGTCCCAATCGCGCAGGCCGCGAGCTACAGCTTCACCGACTGGGGCGGCGGCGTGCATGCGGGGACGTTCATCGGCCTCGACAATTTCCGCGAGGCGATCAGCGATGAGCGCGTGCACTCGGCGTTCGAGCATAACGCGCTCCTGCTTCTCGTCGTGCCGGTCGAGGTCGTGATCGCCATTTTCATCGCATCAGTCCTCCGCGAGCGCATCATCGGCCACACCATCTACCGGTATCTCGTCTTCGTGCCGCTCATGATCTCGATCACGATCATCGGCTACATGTGGCAATTCATGCTCTCGCCTACGGGTCTGGTGGTCTGGGTGCTCTCGCACACCGGTTTCGACACGAGCACGTGGGAGTCGCCGCTCGCCTCGGAGACGTGGGCACTGCCGTCGATCGCGGGCCTCCTGATCTGGCGCGACACCGGCTTTGCCGTGTTGCTCTTCTACAGCCGCCTGCTCTCAATCGACGGCGAGATCTACGAGGCCGCCGAGCTAGACGGGGTCTCCCGCCTGCGCCGGATGCGCTCGATCGAAGCGCCACTGCTGCGCAACCCGATCACCATCTATACCGTTCTGATGACGATCTGGTTATTCTCGTTCGTCTTCAACTACATTTTCGTGACGACTGGCGGCGGGCCAGGATACGCGACAACGGTTGCCGAATACGAGATCTATCACAACGCGTTCGATATCCACCGCTTCGGCTACGCCAGCGCGATCGCGATCCTGCTGCTCCTGATCACGTTGCCGGTCGTGGCGATCCAGATTCGCCTGCAGTTGCGCGGGCGGAGAACGTGATAAACCGCCGCGTGCGCCGTAGACTCGGCGAATTGCCAGTGCACCTCCTGCTCGCGCCGCCGATCGCGTCGATTCTCTTCCTGCTCTACTACCTGGCGAGCAATGCGCTCAAGCCGACGGTGGAGTTCTACCAGTCGGAAGTCTCGATTCCGCACTCACTCCACCTCAGCGCGATCAGCGACGCCCTGGGCGAGGGCAAGATGCTAATTGCCTTGCGCAACTCGCTGATCTTGACAGGCTCGAGCGTCCTGCTTGCACTCGGTGTCGGCGCGGCAGCCGCCTTCGCGCTCGCGCGCCTCCGCGTCCCAGCGCGCACGTCCGTGTTCGTCGCGATGTTGGTCCCGATGGCGGTGTCCCCCTTGATCGTCACGATCCCGCTGTTCGCGCAGATGTCGCAGCTAGGCCTCGTCAACACATTCGCCGGTGCGATCCTCATCTACCTCGGCTTGCGCCTCTCGTTCACCATCTACGTGCTCGAAGGTGTCTTTCGGGACCTGCCCGACGGACTCTTCGAGGCGGCGCGCATCGACGGCGCGAGCGAGTTTCACATCTTCTCTCGCATCGTCCTGCCACTCGCCGCGCCCGGCCTCGTGGCCGTTTCGATTGTCAACATGCTAGAGGTCTGGAATGATCTGGTGATCGGCTATCTCTTCCTGTCAAACGACAGTGTGCGCCCGCTGACCGCGACAGTCGTGTCGCTGCAGCAGAAGTTTGCATCTAACCCCCAGCGGATCTTCGCCGGCCTCCTCCTGGGCGCCCTCCCAATGCTGATCCTCTACGCGATCTTCCAGCGTGCGTTCGTAAAGGGCCTTATGGGGGGAGCGTTCAAATGAACAGGCTCGGCATGCTCACACCGTCTTCAAACACCGTGCTCGAGCCGCTCTGCGCGGCGATGGTCGAGCGCATGGATGATGTCTCGGTACATTTTGCCCGCTTCCGAGTCCTCGAGATCGGCCTCGGTGACCGCGCGCTCGGCCAGTTCGAGGATGAGCCGATGCTCGCGGCCGCAGAGCTGCTCGCGGATGCGCGCGTGGACACGATCTGCTGGAACGGCACCTCCGCGGGATGGCTCGGCTTTGAGCGCGACGAGCAACTGTGCGCGGCGATCACTGCGCGCACGGGCGTGCGCGCATGCACCGCCGTCCTGACGCTGAATGCGCTTCTGCGCCGCGACGGATGCCACCGGCTTGCGCTCCTGACCCCGTACACCGGCGATGTCCAGGCGCGAATAGTCGCCGGCTACCGGGCAGCCGGCTTCGAGGTCGTCGCGGAGCGCCATGCCGAGCTCAGCGAAAATTTCGCCTTCGCCGAGGTCAGCCGGGACTGGCTACACGCGATGGCGCGCGACCTGGCCGCAGCTGCGCCCGATGCGATCGTCCCATTCTGCACCAATCTCGCAGCGGCGCCGCTTGCTGCTGTGCTCGAGGACGAGCTCGGCATCGCGGTCTACGACACAGTCGCGGCCGCGATGTTCGGCGCGCTCCAGGGCGCTGGCGCCGAGCCCGGCCGCGTCGCGGGCTGGGGACAGCTGTTCGCGGGCGCCGCGGTCTGATGCTCGACCTGCTGCTGCGCGGGGGGACGCTCGTGACGCACGAGCGCGTCGAGCAAGCCGCAGCGATCGGCATCCGCGACGGTGTCATCGCGGACTCCACCGGGCCAGCGCGGCACGTGCTCGACCTGAACGGGCGCGCCGTCCTCCCGGGCTTCGTCAACGCGCACACGCACGTCGCGCTCTCATACGCTCGCGGGCGGTCCGAGGACGCGGGCTCGGCACCCGCCTACACATCCGGCGTTCCGCAGGGCTTCGCGCTGGCGAGCAGCGACGCTCTCGCGTTCGCCCGCCTCGGAGTCCTCGAAGCGACGCTGTTCGGCTCGACCACTCTCGTCGACGCCTACTTCCACCCGCACGAAGCCGCGCAGAGCGCGCTCGAGGTCGGCGTGCGTATGCGGGTCGGGCAGTTCATCCACGACGTCGACTTCGCCGGCCTCCCCCACGGCCGCTTCGAACACGACCCGGCGCTCGGGGAACGCACACTCGCAGCCGCTCTCGCCGTGATCGAGCGCTGGGAGGGCGCTGGCGACGGGCGCATCACCACGACGCTCTCGCCGCACGCCCCCGACACGTGCTCGCAACGATTGCTGGAACGTATCGGCGACGAACACGCGCGCACAGCCTCAGACGTCACGACGCACCTGGCACAAAGCAAGGGCGAACTAGCTCGGGTGCGTGAACGCAGCGGCTGCACGCCGACCGAGGCGCTCGCCGCCGCGGGCCTGCTCGACGATCGCCTGACCGCCGCACACTGCGTCGCACTCGAGCCTCCGGACATCGATCGCTGCGGTGCAGCGCGCATCACGGTCGCGCACGTCCCCAAGGGCAACGCGACGGCGGCCATGCTCGCTCCAACGCCGGCGCTGCGCGCCGCAGGTGCGCAGATCGCCCTCGCGACGGACAACATGCACGGCGACATGGTCGAGGCGATGCGCTGGCTGATCGCCGTCGCACGCATCCAGCTCGGCCGCATCGACGACGAGTGGCAGCCCGAAAGGGCGCTCGCATCCGCGACCGGCAGCGCAGAACTGAGACCTGGCGACCCGGCCGATCTGGTCGTAATCGATCTCCGCCGTCCTCACCTCACGCCCGCGGGCGACCCGCTCGGCACGGTCGTTCATTGCGCGCACGGACGAGACGTGGAGCACGTCATCGTCGCCGGTCGCCTAATCGTCGAGGACGGGCGGTCGACGACCGTGGACGAGGACGCCATTCGCCGCGAAGCCTCCGAGCGTGCCGCGCGGCTGTGGGGCTGAGGTCAGGGCGCGAATGATTCTGTCTGGCGCAGCTGCTGCCGAACCCGATGCCCGCGGAGGATCGCGACTCGGCCCCGCGTGCGACATCATCGTTGCCGCCGGGACGATCGTCTCGGTCGAGCCGCATCGACCCGAACGAGGCGGAGGCCACGTCGTCGACCTCCGCGGCACGCTGGTAACGCCGGGACTGATCAACGGTCACACCCATTCGCACGAAGCGCTCCATCGCGGGCGCTACGAGAAGCTGCCCCTCGAGGTCTGGATGCACTACGTGCGTCCGCCGTTCCCGACACGCCCCCTCGATGCGCGCACCGTGTATCTGCGAACGATGGCAGTCGCACTCGAAGCGCTCGGCAGTGGGGCGACCGCGATCGTGGACGACGTGAATCTCCTGCCCTGGCTACGGGATGATCACATCGAGGCGGTGTTCACGGCGTATCGCGACGCCGGGATCCGCGCCTTCGTGGGTCTCAGTCTCATCGACCTGCCATTCCACGCCTCGGTCCCATGGGTCGACGACGAGCTACCAGGTGACATCCGCGCGCGGATGTCGGCCGACCTGCCGCCCGGGGACGAGCTCCTGCGATTGGCGCGTGACTTAGTGAACCGCTTTCCCGCAGGAGCTCGCGTCAGTGCGATCGTGGCGCCATCGGCGCCGCAACGGTGCAGCGACGCCTTTCTGCACGAGGCGTTGACGTTCGCGCGCGAGGCAGGCGTGCCGGCCATCACCCACGTCCACGAGACGCGACTTCAGGCAGTCACCGCGCAGCTGCGATACGGCCGAACGATGATCGAGCAGCTCGACGTGCTAGGACTGCTGTCTCCCGGACTCACGCTCATCCACGGTGCCTGGTTGAGGCCCGACGACTGTGAGCGCCTGGCCGCAAACGGTACTTCGGTTCAGCACAACCCCACCTCGAACCTCCGACTCGGTAGCGGCATCGCGCCCGTGCGCGCGCTGCTTGACGCAGGCGTGAACGTGAGTCTCGGCACTGACGGCTGCAGTTCGTGTGCTGCGTCGGGCATGCTCGCCGCCGTGCGCGACGCGGCCCTCATCCACAGCCTGCGCGGCGCCGACCCTTCGGGTTGGATCACGACGCGCGAGGCGTTTTCCATGGGGACCGACCGCGCGGCACGCGCGTTGCTCGCAGGTGACCGCCTCGGGCAGATCGCACCCGGCTATCGCGCTGACCTCACCTTCTACCGGACCGATGGAGTCGCGATGACTCCGCTCGCGGACCCACTCGCTCAACTCGTGCACGGTGCGGGAGCGGCAGCACTTCACACGACTGTCGTCGATGGAGAGGTCGTCTACCGCAATGGGCAACCTTGCCGCGTTGACCAAGCCGCTTTGCTACGAGAGCTACGAGAAGCACATTCTCTTCTCCTACCTGAACTCGAACGCATCGACTCCCTCGTCGACGAACTTCAACCCACCTACGCGCGTATCCTTCGCCGTGCCCTCGCTCACCCGATTCCACACGACACGATCGAGGCACGACTTGCGGACTGAGCCAAGGCCAGTGAGTCATTCCCGGAAGCCGCAATCGACCGCCTCATCTGGCGGCGGTGGCGGAAAGCGCACATCGCCCCACGCCGACACGCCGGCCGCCGAGCGTGACCTCCGCGGCCTCGTGGCCGTGACGCACGCTCGTTCGATCGGGATCACGCGCGTGCTTCGGCACGACCACGCTCTCGACCTCCTCCTCCATCAGCGCGCGCAACACTCCCAGCCCGGTCGCGACGCACACGGCCAGCACGCCATCCTTCGCCGTGCTCACCAACTCCCCGAGCGCTTCCTGCCCGGCCAGCGGCAACACCAACTCCTCGCTGGCGACCTGCTCCTGCTCTACGGTCCTCCCGGCGGTTCTCCTGTCCTCGGTGGACTTGTTCGCACTCGCCACGGTCACGCAACGACCGGACGAGGCGGAGAACTGCCACTACGAACTTCCACGCGCTACGGGACAACCTCGCTCGCTTCACCGTTTCGCTTGCCTCTGCCGAGTGGAAAGGACTCCGACTCGGCCTCTGACTGTCTAGCTAGGGGCGGGCTTTCGTGAGATGGGCCGAGCAGGGCTCGAACCTGCGACCTTGGGATTAAAAGTCCCCTGCTCTACCAGCTGAGCTATCGGCCCTCCGATTCGCCAGTGTAGGCCGTTCCGGTACGCTTCACGCTCATGGCTGAGCAGGGGAATCAGGTGGAAGAGACGACCGTTCGGAACGATCTTGGCTTCTACGCGCGAATGCTGCCGAAGAAGGAAACGCCGGTGGAGGCGTTCGGCGGGGTCCTCAACGGGCTCGGTGCCGGTCTCGGCATCATGGCGATCTTCTTCTGGCCGCTCCTGTTCGGCGCGCTGGCGCTCACGTTCGGCGGCGCGAGCCTGATTGCGACGGGGGACCGGTCGACGCAGTCGAGCTTCGGCAAGGGCTTCGCGGTCGCGGTGCTCGGCTGGCTGATCGGGATGACGGTCGCCGTGCTTCGCAAGTCGGCTCTGACTCCGTGAGCGAGGCTCTCGCGCACTTCGAGCGCAGCGAGCAGGCGCTGCTCGGGCTGCGGACGGCGCTCGCCGTGCTCGGCTGGGACGAGCAGGTCAACATGCCGCCGGCCGGCGCGTCGGCGCGCGGCAGCGCGAACGCGGCGCTCGCCGAGCTGTACCACGCGGCGCTCTGCGATCCGGTGCTCGGCTCGGCGATCGACGAGCTGAGCGCGAGCAACGGTCACTCCGCGCTCGTGCACGCGCGCGTGCGCGAGGCCCAGCGTGAGCGAGAGCGCGCGGTGCGCGTTCCCGCCGAGCTGATCCGCGCGCTTGCCGAGACGGAGTCGCGCGCCTTCGAGAGCTGGCAGCGCGCCCGCGCCGAGCGCGACTTCTCGATCTTCGCACCCGACCTCGAGACGATGGTCGAGCTCAAGCGCAACGAGGCCGACGCCGTCGGCTATGGCAGCGGCGAGCGCTACGACGCCCTGCTCGACAGCTACGAGCCCGGCGCCACGGTCGCGGTCGTCGAGCCGCTCTTGACCGCCCTGCGCGAGGAGCTCGTGCCGTTCGCGCACGAGCTGCTCGCGCAGCCGCGACCGGACGACTCGTTTCTCACGGGTAGCTTCCCGATCGAGGCGCAGAAGGAGATCAGCCGCGCCCTCGTGAGCGGCATCGGCTTCGATCTCGCGGCGGGGCGGATCGACGTTGCCGCACACCCCTTCGCCTCGGGCTTCGCCGCGCGCGACGTGCGGCTCACGACGCACTACTTTCCCGACAACCTGCAGTCGATCTGGTCGACCATGCACGAGGCTGGCCACGGCACCTACGAGCAGGGTCTCGACGGCGAGATCGCCGGCACGTTCTGCGAGCGGGTCACCTCGCTGACGCTGCACGAGTCGCAGTCGCGCCTCTGGGAGAACATGGTCGGGCGCTCTCGCCCGTTCTGGCAGCGCACGCTGCCGCTCCTCAAGCAGCAGTTCCCCGTCCAGCTGCAGGACATCACGGTCGACCAGGTCGTGCGTGCGATCAACATCGTCGAGCCGTCGCTGATCCGCATCTACGCCGACGAGGTCACCTACCACCTGCACGTGCTGCTCCGCTTCGAGCTCGAGCTCGCGCTGATGCGCGGCGAGCTCGAGGTGGCGGATCTGCCCGCCGCCTGGAACGAGAAGATGACATCTCTCGTCGGCGTCACGCCGTCCCACGACGGTGACGGCGTGCTCCAGGACGTGCACTGGTCGGCCGGTCTGTTCGGCTACTTCCCCACCTACACGATGGGCACGATGCTCTCGGCGCAGCTCTGGGAGGCCGCGGGACGCGCGCTCGGAGACCTCGATGCGATGGTGCTCGCGGGCGACACGAAGCCGTTGCTCGACTGGCTGCGAACGAACATCCACCGCCGCGGCAGCACGGTGACGCCGGCGCAGGTGATTCGCGACGCGACGGGCGAGGACCTGCACCATCACGCGCTGATGCGCTATCTGCGCGGCAAGTTCGGCGCGCTCTACGAGCTGTGACGCGGCACTTCGCGAGCGACAACAACGCCGGCATCCACCCCGAGGTGATGGCCGCCATCGCTGCCGCCAATCACGGGCACGAGCCCTCCTATGGCGGCGACTCGACGACGGCCCTGCTCGCTGCACGCTGTGTCGAGGTGTTCGGTGAGTGCGTCGTCTTCCCCGTCTTCAGCGGCACGGGCGCGAACGTCACCGCCGTCTCGTCGGTGCTGCTCCCGCACGAGCACGTGATCTCGGCGCAGTCGGCCCACATCAACGACGACGAGGGCGGCGCCACCGAGCGGTTCGCAGGCAGCAAGATCATCGGCCTGCCGACGCCCGACGGGAGGCTCACGCCCGAGCTCGTCGAGCCGTTCCTGCACGTCGAGAAGGACGAGCACAAGACGAGGCCGCGCGTGCTCTCGATCACGCAGGCGACGGAGTGGGGCACCACCTACTCGCTCGCCGAGGTGCGCGCGCTCGCGGACCTCGCGCACGGCGCGGGGCTCGTCATGCACGTCGACGGCGCGCGCATCGCGAACGCCGCTGCGTGGCTCGGCTGCGAGCTCGCCGAGACGACCAGCGCGTGCGGCGTCGACATGCTGAGCTTCGGCGGAACGAAGAACGGCGGGCTGGTCGCCGAGGCCGTCATCTTCTTCGACGCGTCGCTCTCGAGCTACAGCCGCTACACGCGCATTCAGGCGATGCAGCTCGCCTCGAAGATGCGCTTCATCTCGGCGCAACTGCTCGCGCTCCTGACCGACGACCTCTGGCGTCGCAACGCGCAGCACGCCAACGCGATGACGGCTCGGCTCGCCGCCGCCATCACGGGCATCGCCGGCGTCGAGCTGGTGCAGCCGGTGCAGGCCAACGAGCTGTTCGTTCGCCTGCCGCTCGAGCACGTGCCCGAGATCATGCAGCACGCCCGCTTCTCGATCTGGAGGGAGCACGACACCGTCGCGCGCTTCGTCTCGTCGTGGGACACGACGCCTGACGACGTCGACGGCCTCGCCGGCGCGATCGCCACCGCGCTCGCACGCAGCTGAGGTCCCCGGGCTACGATCGTGAGATGCGATTTCGCGCCACGATCAGGCTCGCCGGGAAGAGCGCCACGGGAATCCCCGTTCCGGCCGAGGTCGTCTCGGGTCTCGGCTCGAGCAAGCGGCCTGCGGTGCTCGTCACGATCAACGGCTTCAGCTATCGCAGCACCGTCTCGTCGATGCGCGGCGAGTACATGCTGCCGCTCAGCGGCGAGCGCCGCGAGGCGGCCGGCGTGGCTGCAGGCGACGAGGTGGAGGTCGAGCTGACGCTCGACGCCGCGCCCCGCGAGGTCGAGGTGCCGCCGGACCTCACGGCAGCGCTCGACGGCGATCCTCTCGCGAAGCAGGCTTTCGAGAGGCTCGCCTACAGCCACCAGCTCCGGCACGTGCTCTCGGTCGAGGGGACGAAGAACCCCGAGACGCGGCTGCGGCGCATCGAGAAGGCACTCGCGATGCTGCGCGAGGGCACCTGAGAATCGCTAGCCCGAGCCCGGGACGAGAGCGACGCCCTCGTCACCGTCCGTCGGAGACGAGCGTGGCGAGCGGCGTTCCACGGCCGGCGCTCCGGCGAGCGGCTTCGACCGCGGCGCGAGCTGGGCGTTCGCCACGCCGCCGCGGGCTCGAAGCGAGTAGACCGGCACCCGCGAGGCGGGCCCGCACGCGCTCTGCCTCGTGGTCCACGCGAGCGGGATTCGTCGCCGCGTCGAGCACGGCTACGACGAACTCGTTCATCGAACGGCCCGACGCGGCCGAGACCGTGCGGATCCTCGCGATCAGCGTTTCATCGGCACGAATCGTGATCTGAGCCATGCCCGCATGATCGCAGGCATGCCTAGATCGGTGCCCAGCGCTTGGGCTCGACCTGCACGGCGCGACCCTCGCTCTCCAGCCGCTCGAGGTGCGAGACCGCCTCGACGAGCGCGAACCGCTGCTCGTGGAAGCCGAGGCTGCCGCCCCACACGTGCAGGCCCACCTCGAACGCCGAGCGCGCGCCCGCTCGCAGCGCCGCGAGGTGCACGTCCAGTCGCTCGGCATGATGCGCGGCGATCTCTCGCGCGCGCTCGGGCGCGTCATCGATCACGCGCTTGTGTCCCGGGTAGACGACGCGCGGCGCGAGCTCGGCGATGCGACCCAGCGTGTGCAGGTAGCGGCCGAGCGGGTCGGGGGCGGTGTCGTCCCAGCGGCCCACGTTCGGCGTGATCTCGTGCAGCAGCACGTCGCCCGCGAAGAGCCGCCCGCTGCGCTCGCCGTAGAGCGCGATGTGTCCGTCGGCGTGGCCCGGCAGGCAGAGCACCTCGAACCGCTCGCCGCCGAGCTCGAGCGCGTCGCCCTCGTCGACGAGCAGCGTCGGCGTGGCCGGATCGATCGGCAGCGTGCCCTCGTCCTCGGCCGATCTGCGCGCGTCGTCTACCGGCATGCCGTGCTCGAGCAGGTGGCGCTCGAAGCGCGGGCCGCTCGTCGGGTCGAGCCAGGCGCCCTCGGTGAGCACCCGGTCGAGCGAGCCCTGCACGACCTCGGCGGGCTCGCAGATCGCGGCGAGCAGCGAGCTCGCGCCGAGGTGGTCGGGGTGGTAGTGGGTGATCACGAGCCGGTGGATGCGAGGCGACCCGAGCTCGCGCAGCACCTCGATCCAGCGCGCCTCGGTGCCGCGCGTGCCGAGGCCGCAGTCGATCAGCGTCCAGCCGGACGGGTCCTCGATCGCGTAGCAGTGCACGTGGTCGAGCTTCCACGGCAACGGCTGGGTGACGCGGTGCACGCCACCGCCGAGATCAGCGATCTCCGCCGTTCTCGCCTCAGCCATCAGGGGGCGGTGCGGTCGTTCGCGACGAAGGCGGCGTGCGTGATCGGCATCCGGGCGGCGAAGAGCCGCTCGACCGCCTCGGCGAACATGCGGATCTCTCGCTGCGCCGTCTCGGCGTTGCGCAGCGAGAGGAAGTTCATCAGCGCCCGCGCGTTGAGCGTCCAGAAGAACTCGGTGTAGAGCGCCACGGGAAGCACGTTGCGCGCGACCTCCTTGGCGACGCCCTGATCGAGCAGCGCGCGATAGCTCGCGTAGGCCGCGTCGTAGACCCCGCGCATCGCCTGCCGGGTCGCCTCGGCGGTCTCCGGGGGCAGCGGCTCGAACGTGTAGGCGCCAGGCTTGCCGACCTGCGTGCGCACGTCCTCGGCGGCCGGCACGTAGAACTCGTCGGGCATCTCGGAGTACCTCGCCGAGCGCTCGTTGAACGAGCCGACGCGGTGGCGCTGCCACTCGCGCGCCACGAACAAGGGCACCTTGACGTGGAAGCGGAAGGCGTTGTGCTCGAACGGCGTGCCGTGCCGCTCGCGCATCAGGAAGCCGATCAGCCCGCGGTCCCGTTCGTTCAGCTCGGTGACCTGCGTGCCGAACGAGACGCGGGCCGCGTTGACCACCGAGAGGTCGTCGGCGAGCGCCGCGTCGAGGCGCACGAAGCCGTGGTCGAGAACGTCGATCTGGTCCGCGGAGGCCACCGAACCAGCGTACCGTGCCGGTCCTTCTACAGGCGGTAGCCGCCGTCCACGACGAGCTCGGTGCCCGTCACGAAGTCGGCGCCGATCAGGTAGACGACCGCCTCGACGACGTCGGCAGGCGAGCCCAGCCGGCCGAGCGCCGTGCCCGCGGCGTGTCGCGCGATCGACTCGTCGCTCGCCGTGTCCGGCATCAGGACGGGCCCTGGGGCGACCGAGCAGACGCGCACGCCCGGGGCCCAGGCCTTCGCGAGCGATCGCGTCAGCTGGGCGAGCCCGGCCTTCGCGGCCGCGTGCGGCGCGAACTGCGGCCAGGCCTGGTGGATCGCGACATCCGTGATCAAGACGATCACGCCGCCGCGCTCGGCCATCGCGATGTGAGCCGCCTGGGCACAGAAGAAGCCACCGCGCAGGGTCGCTCCGATCGCCTCGTCGAAGAGCTCGGGCGTGACGGCGTCGGGCGCGGTCGGCGTGAACCCGCCGGAGGCCGCGTGCACGAGCACGTCGAGGCCGCCGAGCTGGACGGTCGCGGCCTCGACGGCCGCGCGCGCGGCCAGCGCATCCGCGAGGTCGGCCTCGATCGCGTGCTGCCCGGGGGCGTCGGGCGGGGTGCCGCGGTGCGTGAACGCGATCCGCCCTCCGCGCGCGGCGAGGCCGTCGCAGAGCGCGCGGCCGACGCGTCTGCCGCCACCGGTCACGAGCACGCGCGCGCCGTCAAGCTCCATCTACGGAGCCTAGGTCAGCGAGCGCTTGCGAGCACGAGGCGGTAGGCGCGCACGACCGCCTCGATCGTGTCGTCAAGCTCGAAGCCGATCGCCTCGGCGATCTCGCTCGCCGTGCGGCCGTCTCGGAAGAGAGCCAGTGCGACCATGTCGATGGGCCAGATGACGGGTGCGTTGGGCGATCCGGGGGCCATGGGGAACTTCGTTTCGCGGCGCGCGCCCAGACTCCTTCGCCGGTATGCTCGCAGTCCGTGACGCCGCCGAACTGGATCACGTCCGCGCGGATGCTCGCCGTGCCGTTCGTGCTCTGGCTGATCCTCGCCGACTTCGACGGACATCAGCAGTGGGCGGCGCTCGGCTACGCGATCGCGGCCACGACCGATTCGGTCGACGGCTTTCTCGCCCGGAGGCAGAACTGGGTCTCGGTGACGGGCGCGTTCCTCGACCCGCTGGCCGACAAGCTGCTCGTCAGCGGCGCGCTGATCGCGCTCGTCGAACGCCATGAGATCTCGACCTGGGTCGCCTTCGCGATCGTCGCCCGCGAGTTCGCCGTGACGGGGCTGCGACTGGTCGCGGTCACCGGCAGCGAGGTGATCAGCGCGTCGTGGCTCGGCAAGCTGAAGACGCTCGTGCAGAACGTGATGGTCGTGGCGCTGCTGCTCGTGGACGGCTCCCGATGGTGGCTGACCGCGCTGATCGCGCTCGCGGTCGCGCTCACGCTCTGGTCGTTCGCCGACTACGCCTGGCACGCGCGACGGCACTTCACGAGCCGGCCCGCGTGATCGCGAACGCCGCCGTGGTCGCGGCGGGCTACGGCTCCGGCTCGCTGCCGTTCGGGTACTGGATCGTCAAGCTGCTGCGCGACGCCGACATCCGCACGCTCGGCTCCAAGAACACCGGTGCGACGAACGTGTGGCGCAGCTTCGGCAGCCGACTCGGCATCGCGACGCTGCTGCTCGACCTCGCGAAGGGCGCGGTCCCCGCGCTCGCAGGCGTGCTCGTCGGCGGCTCCTCCGTCGGCGTCCTCGCGGGAGCCGCGGCCGTGCTCGGCCACAGCTATCCGGCGCTGCTCGGCTTCGGCGGCGGCAAGGGCGTCGCGACCGGCGCCGGCGTGCTGCTGGCCGTCGCTCCGATCTGCTTCGGAGTCGCCGTCGCGGTGTTCGCCGTCGCGCTCGTGGTCGGCCGCTTCGTCAGCGTGGCCTCGATGCTCGGCGCGGTCGCCGGCCTTGCGACCGCGATCGCGACGGACCAGCCGGGCCCGGTGCTCGCCTTCTGCGGCATCGTCGGCGGCTTCGTGATCGTGCGCCACCGGGCCAACATCGGCCGTCTCTTGGCCCGCACCGAGCCGCGCATCAGCCTGCGGAAATCGGCCTGACGACGCTCGCGGCAGGTCAGCCGGGCTGCGCCTCCCGACGGCGCGCCAGCACGAGCCCCGCGTGCCAGCCCGGAGCCCGGCCGCCCGCCGGCGGGTGGAGCGATTCGGTCGGCAGACCGCAGCAGGCGATCAGCCAGGCGGTCAGCGAGTTCGAGTTCCACATCTCGCCCGCGTGACACTCGTCGCGTCCCCAGACGGGCGTCGGGACCTCGGAGGCGAGGTCGAGCAGTCGCTGCGCTCGCGCCGGATCGCCGGTCAGTCGCTGCGGGCTCTCGACGGCCTCGGCGACGTCCGGGATGCTCCCTCCGCGCCAGCAGCGAACCTCGTAGCGGAAGATCCGGAGATGTCCCGCCCAGCGGCTCCCCACGGCGCCCTCGCCGACGACGCCGCGATCAGCGCCGTTGCCGTCGCGGACCGGCGTCATCTCGATCACGAAGCGGCCCTCGGGCACACAGACGACGAGAGCGGCGTGGTAGAGGTCGCAGGCCGGCCGCCGCGCGAGCCGCGCCGCCAGCGCCTCGAAGACGAGCCCGTTGACGCGCACCGAGCGGCCGCCCGCGCCGAGCGGAAGCCAGTAGAGGTCGATCCCGGCCTCGGGCTGTGCGCTCACGACGGCATCGCCTGCGAGTGTAGGCTCGGCGTGCAGTCGAGGGCGGCGCGCACGGCACCCTTCTATCGATCGATCGGCAATGCGCATTGGCGCCCGGCCGCCGGCTGCCCGACCCTACAGAGATGAGCGTGACCGTCTCCGAACGCCGCCTGCTCGCCTTCGCGATCGCGAGCCAGGCGTCGATCTCGATCGTGCAGTGGGGGCTCGGCGCGCTCGCGCCCGACCTCGCCGACCGCTACCACCTCTCGCAGGCGGCGCTCGGCCTGCTGATCAACGCCACGGCCTTCGGCAACGCGTTCGCGCTGATCCCCGCCGGTGGCCTCGTCGACCGGATCGGGCCGCGCCGGCCGCTGCTGCTCGCGGGAACGGCGAGCGGGCTGCTCGTCGCGGTCGCCGGCCTGGCCGGGAGCGCGCTCGTGCTCGGCATCGCCTTCGTGATCGCCGGCATGCTCGGCGCGCTCGTCGCCGTTGCCGCCACGATCTCCGTCTTCCACGGATTCCCGCCCGAGCGACGCGGCTTCGCGATCGGCATGCGGCAGATGTCGGTCTCGCTCGGCGGGCTGATCGCCGCGTTCCTGCTGCCGGCGCTCGCCGGCCTCTCCGGCGTCCCGCTCGCGCGCGCCGCGTGCGGGCTCGCGACCGCGGCGTGCGCGTTCGCGTTCGGTCGCTCCTGCCCGCCGGGGCCGCTCGTGCCGGTCGAGAGCCGCCGCGCGCTCGTGCCGATGGACGCGATGCGCGTGCCTGGGATGTGGGCGCTCTTCGCGACGGGGCTGGCGCTGATCTGGCCGCTCACCGCCGTGCTCACGTTCAGCGTGCAGGCGATCCGCGATGGCGGCGGATCGCGCCTGGCCGCCAGCCTCGCGTTCGCGCTGATCAGCCTCAGCGCGATGGCCGCGCGCGTGATCTGGGGGCGCATCGCCGATTCGGGCGACGGCACGCGCCGCGTCGACACGTTGCGCGACGTCGCGCTGCTGACCGTCGGCCTCTCGCTCGTGACCGCGCTCGTCTGGCCCTATGGCACTCCGGTGCGCGTGATCGCGGTCGTCGTGCTGGCCTTCGGCGCGCTCGGCTTCAACGGCGTGCTCTACGTCGTCGCCGGTGAGCTCGCGGGCCCCGCCCGGGCCGGCCAGGCGGTCGGCTGGATGTCAACCGCGCTGTTCGGCGGGGGAGCGATCGCCGCCGCTCCGCTGGGCGCGCTGATCGACGGCTACGGCTATCGCGTGCTCTGGCTCGCGGCCGCCGTCGCGGGCGCCGTCGGCGTGCTGCTCGCACGCACGCTCTACAAGGCCTACGATCCCGTTTTGAAACCCACCTGAGAGGACCCCATGGCCGCGATCGAGCGACTGCACGTAGGCGAGCGGATGAGCCAGGTCGTGATCCACGGCGACACCGTCTATCTCGCGGGCGTCGTCGCGAGCGATCTCTCGCAGGACGTCGCCGGCCAGACCTCGCAGGTGCTCGCGACGATCGACTCGCTGCTCGCCGAGGCGGGCACCGACAAGACGAAGGTCCTGCAGGCGACCGTCTGGCTCGCCGACATGGCGACGTTCTCGCAGATGAACAGCGTCTGGGATCCGTGGGTGCCGGCCGGCGCCGCGCCCGTGCGAGCCTGCGTCGGCGCGCCGCTCGCGACGCCCGACTATCTCGTCGAGATCCGCGTCGTCGCGGGGCGGTAGCGTGCGCGTCGTCGTCCTCGGTGCCGGCGTGATCGGCGTGACGACGGCCTTCGAGCTGCACGCAGACGGCCACGACGTCTGCGTGCTCGACCGGCGGGGCGGCCCGGCTGAGGAGACGAGCTTCGCGAACGCGGGCCTGATCGCGCCCGGCCACTCCTACACCTGGGCGAGCCCGAAGGCGCCGCGGATCATGCTGCGCTCGCTCTATCAGCGCGACCAGGCGCTGCGCTTCAAGCCGCGTCTCGATCCGGAGCTGTACCTCTGGTCGGCCCGCTTCCTGCGCAACTGCACGGCCGAGCGCTCGCGCACCAACACGCTGCGCAAGCTGCGGCTCTGCACCTACGCGCAGGACCGCCTGCACCACGTGGTCGCCGAGACCGGCGTCGGCTACGACGCCTCGAGCGGCGGGCTGTTCTACCTCTATCGCGACCCCGCGGCGTTCGCGCGCGGCCAGGCGGCGATGGACATCCTGCGCGACGGCGGCCGGCGCATGGAGTCGCTCGACGTCGACGGGATCGTCGCGCTCGACCCGGCCTTCGCGTCGGCGCGCGGCGTGCTCGCCGGGGCCGTTTTCTGTCCCGACGACGAGGGAGGCGACGCGCACGTGTTCACGCGCGGCCTCGCGGCCTGGCTCGCCGAGCGGGGCGTCGAGTTCCGCTACGGCGTCAACGTGCTGGGCTTCGACGTCGCCGGCGATCGCGTCGAGAGCGTGCAGACGACGAGCGGTCCCATCGCAGGCGATGCCTACGTGCTCGCGCTCGGGACGGCCTCGGCTCGGCTCGGCCGCCGCCTCGGCCTGCGCCTGCCGATCTATCCGATCAAGGGCTACTCCGTGACGTTCCCGCTCGGCGAGGAGCCGCCGGCCCACGGCGGCGTCGACGAGCAGTCGCTGACGGCGTTCTGCCCGATGGGCGATCGCCTGCGGCTGACTTCGACGGCCGAGTTCGCGGGCTACGACACATCGCACGAGCCGGGCGACTTCGACGCGATGATCGCGAGCGCGCAGGCGCTCCTACCGCGTGCGGCCGACTGGTCGCGACCGAGCTACTGGGCCGGGTTGCGGCCGATGACACCTGAAGGGACGCCGATCATGGGGCACGGGGCACAGCGGAATCTCTATCTCAACGCCGGCCACGGGCACATGGGCTGGACGATGGCCTGCGGCTCGGCGCGGATCGTCGCCGACATCGTGCGCGGCGAGCGCGCCGCGATCGACCTGCGCGGCATGACGCTCGCCGGAGCAGAGGCATGAGCGCGCTCGCCGTCAACCGCCAGCACCTCGCCCACGAGCTCGACGACGGCGTCGCCGCGCGTGCCGCGATCGGGCTGATCGTGCTCGCGACCGACCACACGATCGAGCACGAGTGGCGCGAGCTCCTGCACCCCCTGCCGGGTGTCGCGTTCTTCGAGAGCCGCATCCCGAACTCGGCCACGATCACTCCCGAGACGCTGGCCGAGATGGAGCAGCACATCGCGGGCTGCACGGCCGTGATCCGGCCGGGCGAGCGGATCGACGTGATGGCCTACGGCTGCACCTCTGGCGCGATGGTGATGGGCGCCGACGCCGTCAGCGCGCGCGTGCACGAGGCGCGCCCCGGCGTTCCCTGCACGAACCCGTTCACCGCGGGCATCACGGCGCTCGAGGCGCTCGGCGTGCGCCGGCTGGCGCTGCTCACGCCGTACATCGACGAGGTCAACCAGTGGATGCGCGGCGAGATCGAGCAGCAGGGGCTCGAGGTGCCCGTGATGGGCTCGTTCAATCTCTCGGTCGACAACGACGTGGCGCGCATCAGCGAGCAATCGGTCGAGGATGCGCTCGTCGAGCTCGGCTCGGAGGAGGCGGTGGACGGCGTCTTCGTCTCGTGCACGAGCCTGCGCGTCGCCTCGATCGTGGAGCGCGCCGAGCAGCGGATCGGCAAGCCGGTGACGGCGAGCAACCACGCGATGGCGTGGCACGCGCTCCGCCTGGCCGGCGTCAACGACACGATCCCGGGCTACGGACGCCTCTTCCGCGAGCTGTGAACGAGCGTTTTCTTCCTCCTCCTCGAAGCTTGGGTAACACTTAGGCCATGGGGCTCTTCCGTCGTCGCTCCGAGATCGCCGACGTCCGCCGGATCGTGCTGCGGATGCGGCGCCGCCAGGGCTGGCTGCGTCGTCTGCCTCCGCCCGAGATCGAGAAGATCGTCGAGACGATCGAGACTGACCTCGTCGAGCACCCGACGCGCGATGCGCTGCTCGAGCACCTCGCGCGCCTGCACTTCGACGCCCGCGCGCGGCGCGAGGCGCAGGGATCGCAGGCAGAGAAGCACCCCGACACGCCGCGCCGGCTCGTCGAGACCGTGATCTTCGAGCGCCGCTACGGCGAGAAGCTCGTCGACGCGCTCGGCCTCCCCGACGAGGACGTCGACCAGCGAGAGCAGGCGAACGTCTACGTCGAGGGCGTCCTGCGCCGGCTCGGGGTGCTCTACACCGCGCTTGACCGCTCGCGCTGGCTCGTCGAGGCGGACGGGTGCTCGATCTACCTGCAGCACTACGCCTCGGAGCGCGTGCTCGACGTCTACGCGCCGATCATGGCGATCGAGGGCGACGACGATCACGAGGCGCTCTTCGAGGAGCTTTTGGCGTCGAACGGCGGCTCGATCGCCGGCGCCTTCTATGGCATCTGCACGTTCAACGAGTCGGGCCGGCATCTCTGCGCGTGCGGCCGGATCGCGACGGCGCACATGACCGGCCCCGAGGTCCTCTACGTGCTCAACTCGGTGTCGGCGCTCGTCGAGCGCTTCGACTGACCGCCGCGGCGGACACCCACCAAACCCCCGCAAGCCGGTGCGCCGGCGCGGGTACCGTTCAGGCATGCGGCGGCCGCTCCTCTATCTCACCGGCGCGTGCGTGCTGCTCGTGCTGGCGCGCACGGCTCTCGCGCGCGATGACTGGGTGCTCTCGGTGCTCTGGAACATCGTGCTGGCGTGGATGCCGCTCGGCTTCGCGCGGCTGGCGCGCCGCAGGCGCCTCTGGTGGATCCCGTGGCTCGCCTTTCTGCCGAACTCGCTGTATCTCGTGACGAGCCTCGTGCACCTGCATCGCGGGCCGCACTTCTCGCTCGACGCGGCGCTCTTCGGGCTGACCGCGCTGCTCGGCCTCGGGCTCGGAATCGCGGCTCTCGCACCCGCACACGCGGCGATCGAGCGGCGCTTCGGCGTCTCGCTCGGCTGGGCGTTCGTCGTCGCGACGACGCTCGTCAGCGGGTTCGGCGTCTACCTCGGCCGCGTGCGCCGCTGGAACAGCTGGGATCTCGTGACGCACCCGGGCGCAACGCTCACCGACGCGCTCGCCCGGCTCGGCGACGCGCACGCCGTCGCGCTCACGATCGCGGCCTTCGCCGTCTACCTCGCGGCCTACGCGGTGGTGCCGCGCGAGACGCGCATGCGGTCGTCTTCGTAACCTGCACGGGATGTCCGATCCCGATCTCGCCGCGCTCGTCGCGCGTGCCTGTCACGACTTCCGCAACCCGCTCGCCGCAGCCAGCGGGTTTGCGCGGACGATCGAGCGGGTCGACGGCGTCAGCGAGGCCGCACGGCCCTTCCTCGACCACGTGATCGCGGCCACCGGCGAGCTCGACCAGCTGATCGTCGCCCTCTCGACGCTCGCGCGCGCGCACGCGGGACCGCTCCGCATGGATCCGAGCGAGCAGCGCACCGCCGAGCTGGCCGAGGCCGTCGCCGCGCTCGCGCTCGAGCGCCTGCTCGATCAGACCGGCTCCGTCTCGACGCGCGTCGAGGCCGATGGCACCGTCGAGCTCGACCGCAACCGCGTGCTGCTGGCGCTCGCCGATCTGGCCGCGGGCGCGGTGCGCGCCGGCCATGCCGCAACGGTCGTCGCGACGGCGACGGGCGTCACGGTCGAGCCCGCGATCGAGAGCGACGATCTGCGCGTGCTCGCTGCGCGGGCGGTCCTCGCCGCTACTTGAGCAGGCGCGAGAGCCGTCGGTCGGCGTAGAGCTTGCCATCGGTCTGGCACGTCGGGCAGTAGACGATCTGGTAGCTCTCGTAGTCGATGTGCGCGAGCGGCGTGCCGCAGCGCGGGCAGGGGTCGCCGGCGTGCCCGTGGATGTCGTAGACCCCGCTCCCCTTCTTCACCAGCATCTGCGGGCCGCGTGGACGGAACCGCTCGATCCCGTCGCCGAGCACCTCCTTGATCGCGCCCAGAAGCCGTCTCCGGGCGTCGTCGCCGAGCCGGTCGGCGGCGTCGAACGGACCGAGCCTGGCTGCGTGCAGGATCTCGTTCGCGTAGCCCCGGCCGATCCCGGCGATTGCGCGCTGGTCGCGCAACAGCGTCGAGAGCTGGCCGCCGCGCGCGAGCGCGGCTGAGAGCGCGTCGGCATCGAACGACGGGTCGAGCGGCTCGGGCCCGATCCCGTCGAGCTCGAGGGCGGTCTCCGCCGGCGTCCCGAGGCGCACGCGCACCTGCTTTCTCGTCGCGCGCTCGGTCACGGCGAGCAGGCCGCCGTCAGCGAACTCGAGCAGCAGCACCGCACCGCCCGGCGGCTTCGAGCCGGGCTCGAGGTAGGCCACCCGGCCGTTCGTCATCAGGTGGATGTGCAGCGTCAGCTCGCCGTCGACGGTCGGGAACAGCAGGTGCTTGGCACGGCGACCGGCGCCCGTCAGCGATCGTCCAGCGAGCGCCTCGATCGGCGGCGTCGCGGTCTTGATCACGGCGAAGTGCGCGATCGGCACCGCGGCGATCGGCGCGCGCGAGACGAGCGGGTCGAGGGCCTCGACGAGCGCCTGCAGCTCCGGTAGCTCGGGCATCGCCGCGTATCGTACGTCCGTGCCGGCAAGCGGGATCATCGAGGAGGTGCGGGGCTCGGTCGTCGAGGCGCGCCACCGCGTGCACGCCGTCGTGGTGCGCACCGCCGACGGCGCGGTCGTCGCGAGCGCCGGAGACCCCGACTTCTCGACGATGCTGCGCTCGGCCGCGAAGCCGCTGCAGGCGCTCCCGGCGGTTCGCGACGGAGTGCTCGAGCGGTTCGGCCTGGAGGATCGCCATCTCGCGATCGCCTGCGGATCGCACGAGGGCACGGCGGCCCACGCCGCCTGCGTCGCCGACCTGCTCGCGCTCGCCGGCGTTCCCGCCGGGGCGCTCCGCCCGCGCGGGTTGCACGCTCCGCTCGATCCGCGGGCCGCGCGGCTATTGGCGCTGGACGGCCGGCTGCCGTCCCCGCTCGAGCACAACTGCTCGGGAAACCACGCGCTCTTCCTCGCGCGCGAGGCGATGCACGGACGCGACCTCGCGGCCTACCTGGAGGCGGACGGGCCCGCCCAGCTCGATGCGTCGGCTGCGTGCGCCGGCGCGCTCGCCCACGAGCTCGGCGGGGGCTGTGACCGCTGCGGGATGCGGGCGTACTCGGTGCCGCTGCGCGCCGCCGCGCTCGCCTACGGCAGGCTCGCGTCAGGCTCCCTGCCCGAGCCGTGGCGCGCGGCGGGCGTGCGGATCGCCCAGGCGATGCGGGCAGCGCCGGCCATGGTGGCGGGCGAGGGCTCGCTCGACACGCTCGCGCTGCGGCTCCCGGGCGTGGTCTGCAAGCGCGGAGCGCTCGGCGTCTTCTGCTGCGGATCCTCCCTCACCGGGCTCGCCGGCGCGCTCAAGGTCGAGGACGGCGCGTTCGACGCGATGGAGCCTGCGGCGGCTGCGCTCCTCGCTGCGATCGGAGCCGAGCCGACCCCCGAGATCGCTGCGCTCCAAGACCGTCCGATCGTCGACGGAGATGGCGAGATCGCGGGTTTTTGGCGAACGGAGATCGTGCTCTAATCACATTTGCGCCATTCTGACCAGAAGTGATCTGAAACATCCGTTTGCGGTGGTTTTCATCCCCCTCTGAGTCCAGAAACCGGGAGATTTCGGGTGGATCCGATTGCGAGCATTTGCGTCTGCGGCAAGGTGCCCTACACTGGGCCGCCCCAAGGGGATTCCAATCTCTGCTCTAGGCAAGTGCAAACTTCGACGACCGCGCAGGCGGCACTGGAGGGCGTTCGTGGAGGTATCCGGATGCTGACGGTCGAGTACCAGCTGCCCGAGATCGAAGAGCTGCAGCGGCTCATCGAATCGGGGCAAGAGAAAGGCTTCCTCACATACGCGGAAATCGCGGCCGTGCTGGAAGAGGTC
>JANLRV010000260.1:0-25099 GCA_031361905.1 Actinomycetes bacterium | reverse complement strand
CCGATCGCGTGCGGTGCGAGCAGCTCGTTGACGGCGCTCGCGACCCACGCCCCGGCGCTCGTGCCCGCGTAGGTGTAGCCCATGCCGCTCGCGCCGTCGCTGTCTTCGACCTCGACGAGCACGTAGTCGCGATGGTTGAGCGCGCGCGTCGAGATCGCCGTCGGGATGGCGACCGGCACGCGCACGGTGCGGGCCTCGACCCTCGCGATCGTCGCGTTGGAGTTCGTTTCAGGCATGAATCGTGAGTGGCTGGTGAGTGGATCGCCAGTCTGAGGCGGGATCGCCTCGCAGCCGCTCCTGTACCAAACGGAACGGCAAGAGGTGATTCCGCCTCAGGCGCCAGTGAGACGCCACCAGACGCCACGAGGCATTCTGAAACGAGCTCCTAGTCACGGGCGTGACCGACGCTGCCGTTGAGGATCATCCCGCCGTCGCAGACGAGCTCGGCGCCGTTCACATAACGCGCGCCGTCGCCCGCCAGGAACGCGACGGCGCTGGCGATCTCGTCGGCGCCCGCGATCCGCCCGAGCGGGATGCGAGCCTCGTAGGTGGCGCGGACCTGCGGGGTGTAGGCCGTCGCGTTGAGGGGGGTGTCGGTCGCTCCCGGCGCGACCGCGTTGACGGCGATGCCGCGCGAGCCGAACTCGACGGCGAGCACCTGGGTGAGCGCCTTCACGCCTCCCTTGGCGGTGCAGTAGGCGGCGAGATCGGTGATCGGCTGCAGCCCCGCCACCGAGGTCACGTTGACGATGCGCCCGCCGCGTCCCGACGCGAGCATCTGCGTGATCGCGGCGCGGCAGCCGTAGACGTAGCCGAGCAGGTTCGAACCGAGCAGCGCAGACCACTCGTCGTCGTCGGTCTCGAGAAACGGCTTGACGAGCAGGCGGGCGGCGTTGTTAACCCAGACATCGAGGCCGCCGAGCTCGCTGACGGCGAGCTCGGCGGTCGATCGGGCCGACGCCGCCTGAGCGGCGTCGGCCTCGATCAGGATGCACCTGCGGCCGAGCGCCTCGACGGCGGCCACGGTCTCGCGCGCCTGCGCGCGCTCGTCCTCACCCGCCTCAGGGCGGTAGGTCCCGACGACGTCCGCGCCCTGCCGGGCGAGCGCGATCGCCGTCGCCTGGCCGATGCCCTGGGAGGCGCCCGTGACCACCGCGACGGTCATAGCGTGCGGTACTCGATGGTCTGACGCTGTCCGGTCTCGTGCGAGCGGACGATCGCGTCGCAGATCTCGGCGCAGCGATAGCCGTCCTCCATCGTGGCGCCCCGCGGGCCGATCGGATCGTCGTTCTTGACGCACGTCAGCAGGTGCAGCAGCTCGTGCACGAAGTTGTCCTCCCAGCCGATCATGTGCCCGTGCGGCCACCAGTTCTCCCAGAACGGGTGGTAGGCCTCGGAGACGAGCACGTTGCGGAACCCCTGCGCATGGTCGCCCGGAGTCGACCCGTTGAAGTGCACGAGCAGCTCGTTCTGCCGCTCGGCATCGAACACCATCGACCCCTTCGACCCGTTGATCTCCCAGCGCATCTGGTTCTTCCGGCCCGGCGCGAAGCGCGTCGCCTCGAGCGTGCCGTTCGCGCCGTTGTCGAACTCGACGGTCGCCTGGAAGGCATCGTCGACGTCGACGGTGCCCCCCGGCCGCTCGTGGATGAAGGTCTTCAGCAGGCCGGTCAGGCTCGACGGCTCGCCGACCAGATAGCGAGCCTGGTCGATCACGTGCGCGCCGAGGTCGCCGAGCGCCCCGGACCCCGCCTGCTTCTTGTCGAGGCGCCAGACCTTGGGAAACTGCGGGTCCATCACCCACTCCTGGTGATAGCGCCCGCGGAAGTGGTAGATCTCGCCGAGCTCGCCCGACTCGATGATCTGCTTCGCCAGCACGACCGCCGGGTAGAAGCGGTAGTTGAACGCGGTCATGTGCTTGACGCCCGTCGCCGCGACCTGCCGCCAGATCTCGTAGCTCTCGTCCGCATCGCGGCCGAGCGGCTTCTCGCAGATGATGTGCTTGCCGTTCCTGGCGGCCTCGACGGTGGGCTCGAGGTGCGTGTCGTTCGGTCCGCCGTTGTCGAAGATCTGCACGTCGGGATCCGACGCGACGTCCTCCCAGCGCGTCGAGTACTTCTCGTATCCGTAACGCCGGGCCGCCTCGCGCACGGCCTCCTCGGTGCGGCCCGCGATCGCGACGAGCCGCGGGATGTAGGGCGGCGGCCAGACGGCGTAGGCGATCTTCTTGAGCGCGTTCGTGTGCGCCCGGCCCATGAACGCGTAGCCGAGCATGCCGATGCCGATCTCGGGGATCGCGTCGGCCCCGGCACGCTGGTCGCCCATCGTGACGAAGCCGACCTGCTTCTCGTCGCTCATGCGAGCCACCAGGCCTGGCCGGGGATCAGCGGCTTCTTGATGATCAGCGGCTTGAGGAACTTGATGCACTGCTCGCAGCCATCCTCCTCGCTCATCACCGGATCCTCGTGCTCGAACGAGAGCACGTGGTCGTAGCCGACCTCGAGCAGCGCGGTCAGCACGCGGCGCCAGTTGACGTCGCCCCAGCCGGGCACGCGGTAGCGCGCCGCGCGGTCCTTGCGCTGCCACGAGCCGGTGCCCAGCACGCCGTCGATGTGCAGGATGTCCTTCTGCAGCTCCCAGTCCTTCGCGTGCACGTGCAAGATCCGGTCGCCGAACTCCTTGATGAAGACGACCGGGTCGATCAGCTGCCAGACGAGGTGGCTCGGGTCGAAGTTGAAGCCCCAGTCGTCGCGGCCGAGCCGCTTGATCGCCTCACGTGCGGTGTAGACGTTGTAGGCGATCTCGGTCGGGTGCACCTCGTGCGCGAAGCGCACGCCGTACTTCTTGAACTCGTCCAGGATCGGGTTCCAGCGCTCGCAGAAGAGGTCCCAGCCCTTCTCGTAGATGTCGAGGCGCTGCGGCGGCCAGATGTACCAGCTCTCCCAGACGGTCGAGCCGAAGAACCCGCAGACGGTCTTGATCTCCATCTCCGAGGCGACCTGCGCGGTCTTGATGATGTGGTCGCGGCCCATCTTCCACATCTCCTCCTTGTCGGAGGTGCCGGACCACTCGTCGAGCGACGCGTCGTTGAAGGGCAGCACGAACTGCGAGGAGAGGTGGTTCGAGAGCGCCGAGATCTCGAGCCCGTAGCCGTCGAGCATCGTCTTCAGCTCACGCCCATAGGCCTTGTCGGTGGCGGCGCGATCCGTGTCGAAGTGGTTCGACCCCCGCCAGGCGGCGAGCTCGAAGGCCTCGTACCCGAGGCCCGAGGCGTACTTCGCGACATCCTCCAACGGCTTGTCGTTGAAGAGAACTGTCAAGAGTCCCATCTTCATGGCGCACGTCCCTCTCTTCCGGTGGTTGTCATCCCTGCACCGCCGCATACAGCTCGGCAAGCTCGGGCGGCCCGATCGGCCGTGGATTCGTTGCGATGTTGCGGCTCTTCATGGCGTCCTCGATCAGCCGCGGCACGTCCATCTCGGCCGGGTCGAGACCCCAGGCCCTCAGCGTCGGCGGCAGCCCGCAGTCGGCGCACAGCCGGCGCACCGCCTCGACGCCGCGGATCGCCGCGTCGGCGGTCGAGAGCCCGGCCACGTCCTCGCCGAGCGCGTCGGCGATCTCGCCGAGCTTCTGCTCGCAGCCGGGCCGGATCAGGTCGAGGCCGGGCGGCAGGAAGATCGCGTTCGCGACGCCGTGCGGCACGCCGTGGTGGGCCGTGACGGGCGTCGAGGCCGCGTGCACGACGGCGTTCGCGTTCATGTTGAAGGCGACGCCGGCCATGCAGCTCGCGAGCGACAGCTGCGCGATCGCGTCGCGGTCGAGCTCGTTCACGGCCCTCCGCATGTGCTTCCCGATCATGCGGATCGCCTGGATCGTGAGGGCGTCGAGCAACGGATCGCTGCCGAGGTTGAGATACGACTCGGCGGCGTGCGCGAGCGCGTCGGCCGCGGTCGCCGCGATGATCGCCCGCGGCGCGGTCATCACGAGTTCGGGATCGACGATCGCGACGGTCGCGGCGAGGTTGCGCGAGGCGCAGACGATCTTGAAGTGCTCGCTCGGGTCGGTGATCACGACCACGAAGGTCACCTCCGAGCCCGTCCCGCAGGTCGTCGGGATGCAGATCACGGGCGGGCCGTGACGCGGCACGAGGTCGCGTCCGCGGTAGTCCCAGACCGACCCGCCGTTCTCGAGCAGCGCCGAGGCCGCCTTCGCCGCGTCGAGCGAGCTGCCTCCGCCGAGCCCGACGATGCCGTCGCAGCCGTGGGCGCGGTAGAGCGTCACGATCGCGTCGAGATTGTCGATCGTCGGATTCTCGGCCGTGTCGGTGTAGGCGACCACCTCGACGCCCGCGGCGACGGCGAGCGCGGAGACGCGCTCGACCGTGCCGGCGGCGGCGAGGCCACGATCGGAGACGAGCACGACCTTGTGGCAGCCGAGCTCGCCGAGATGCGCCGGGAGCGCGTCGATCGCGCCCGCGCCGAAGAAGACCCGGGTCGGGCACTCGAACAGATGGACGGCGTCCCAGGCCATCAGCTCATGTAGCCGAGCAGGAAGCGGCGGGATTGCACGAGCGCTCGCTCGCGGGCCGCGAGATCGGCCTCGTAGGCGCGGTCCTCGACCTCGATGCAGAGATCGCCCGCGTAGCCGACATCCGAGAGTGCCGAGAAGAACGCGCCCCAGTCGGTGTCGCCGAGGCCCGGGAGCTTGGGAACGCTCCAGCCGAGGCCCATCACGCCGCGCTCGTAGAGCAGGTGCGGCAGCACCTTCACGTCCTTCGCGTGCACGAGCATAAAGCGGTCGTGGAAGTCGTAGATCGCCCGCGGGATGTCGATCATCTGCCAGACCAGATGCGACGGGTCGAAGACCAGGCCGAAGCTCGCGCTCGGGATCGTCTCGAAGATGCGGCGCCAGTTCTCCGGCGTCGTCGCCAGGTTCTTGCCACCGGGCCACTCGTCGCCGGAGAAGAGCATCGGGCAGTTCTCGATCGCGATCCGCACGCCGGCCCGCTCGGCGAACTCGACGAGCGGCGGCCAGACCTGCTCGAAGACCGGCCAGTTCTCGTCCACCGAGCGCTCGTGGTCGCGCCCGACGAAGGACTCGACGAGGTTGACGCCGAGCAGCGCGCTGGCCTCGATCACGCGCTTGAGGTGGTCGGCGTAGACGGCCCGCTCCCTCGGATCGGCTGCCAGCGGGTTCGGGTAGTAGCCGAGCCCCGAGATCGTCACGCCGTGCTCGGCGCACTGCTGCCTGACGCGCTCGGCATCGGCCTCGCCGAAGCCGACGACGTCGACGTGCGTGACCCCGGCGTAGCGCCGCTCGGCCTTGCCGACGGGCCAGCACATCAGCTCGACCGAGTCGAAGCCGTGCTCGCTCGCGGTCGCGAGCACCTGGGCGAGCGAGCGGTCGGCCAGCAGGGCCGAGACGAATCCGAGCTTCATGCGTTCCCCCTCTCGAGCGGCCTTCCGGTCGAACGGCGCACGACGAGCTCGGGCGCCGTCTCGAGCTCGACGTCGCGCGGCGGCGTCCCCTCGAGCTGCATCAAGAGCGCATCGACGGCCGCCGCACCGAGCTCCTCGTGCGGCCGCACGAAGGCCGTCAGCGGGGGCTCGAGGTAGTCGAGCACGGGATCGTCGTCCGCGCTGATCAGCGAGATCTGATCGGGGATCACGAGCCCTGCCGAGCGGATCGCGGCGACCGCCCCGAAGGCCTGGTTGAAGTTCGTCACGTAGATCGCGGTCGTGCGCGTCTCGAGCAGCTCACGCGTCGCGCTCGCCCCGCCGGCCTCGTCGAGCGTGCCGCGCGCGACGGCGGGCTCGGGCAGGCCGAGCTCACGGGTCGCGGCGAGAAAGCCGCGCACGCGCCGCTCGATCAGATCGCTCGCCTGCTCGGGCCCTGAGACATGCCCGAGAAAGCGGTGCCCGAGCTCTGCGAAGTGCTCGACCGCACGCCGCGACGAGAGCTCCTCCGGGAGCGTCACGTTGCGGTTGCTGCCCGGGCTCGCGCGCGCAACGAACACGCAGGGGGCGCCGCTCGCGAGCATCCGCCCGGGCAGCGCGCTGCCGGGGATCGCGCTCGCGACGATCAGCCCGTCGATGCGCGCCTGCGCGATCAGCCGCTCGTAGGCCTGCTCGGTGTCGTCGTCGCCGTCGTCCTCGGCCACGAGCACGACGAACCCGCGCTCCCAGGCCCGGCGGAACGCGCCTCGCAGCATCTTTCCCCAGAACGGGTTGCGCAGGGAGGGGACGAGCATGCCGATCGCCCCGGTCGATGACGTCTTCAAGCTGCGCGCCATCGCGTTCGGCTGGTAGCCGAGCCGCGTCGCCACCTCGACCACGCGCGCGCGTGTCTGCGCGTTGACGGGGCGGTCGGTGGCGCCGGTCAGGGCCCGCGACGCGGTCGACGAGTGGACGCCGGCCTCGCGCGCCACGTCATGCAGGCTGACAGGCCGGCGGGGCTCGTACGGCACGGGCGGATCGACGCGCGTCATGAGAACTCGAGGGGGCCTTTCCGGCCGTTGATGGCTCGTTAGCCAAATGTCTGGCGCGCTGGCGAGCATAGAGCGCCGTGCGCGCGTCGTCAATGACGGGCGCACGATTGCCGCGACGCTCATCTCAGGATCCGGTGAGCTCGAAGATCGGCTCGCCGGCGGCCGAGGCGAGCGCATCGCCGGCCGCGTCGAAGATGTGCAGGCGCCGGGGGTCGAAGCGGATCCGCACCGCCTCGTCGGCGGCGAAGCGCACGGTCGGCGGAGCGACGGCCTTGACCACGCGCTCGCCCAGATGCAGGTCCACGACCGTCTCGCCGCCGAGCGGCTCGGTGACGAACACGGTCGCATCGATCGACGCGCCGTCGCCGCCGACATGCACGTCCTCGGGCCGCACGCCGATCCAGCACGGCGCGCCCTCCTCGAGCGCGACGGGGCGCAGCGAGCGCACCGAGAAGCTCGGGTTCTCGACGATCACGGACCCGTTCTCGAGACGCGCCGTGGCGGGCAGGAAGTTCATCGGCGGGCTGCCGATCGTGGTGGCGACGAAGCGGTTGACGGGCCGGTGGTAGACGTCCTCGGGCGTGGCCACCTGCTGCACCGCGCCATCGCGCAGCACGGCGATGCGGTCGGCCATGCTCATCGCCTCGACCTGGTCGTGCGTGACGTACACGAGCGTGCGGTTGAGGTCGCGCTGCAGGTACTTCAGCTCGCTGCGCATCTCGAGGCGGAGCAACGCGTCGAGCGCCGAGAGCGGCTCGTCGAAGAGGTACGCGCGCGGATCGCGCACGATCGCCCGGCCGATCGCGACGCGCTGGCGCTCGCCGCCCGAGAGCTTCGCCGGCTTGCGGTCCAGCAGCGGCTCGATCTTGAGCACCTTCGCGGCTCGACGGACGCGCTCGTCGATCTCCTGCTTCGGCAGCTTGCGCTGCCGCAGCGGGAACGCGAGATTCCCGTAGACGGTCTTGTCGGGATAGAGCGCGAGGTTCTGGAACACGATCGCGATGTCGCGATCGCCCGGCCACATCGCGGTGACGTCGTCGTCATCGAGCAGCACCTGTCCCGCGTCCGGCTTCTCGAGGCCGAGGATCGTCCGCAGCGTGGTGGTCTTGCCGGCGCCCGGCGGCCCCAGGATCGCGAAGAACTCGCCGTCGGCGATGTCGAGCGTGACGTCGTCCATCGCGCTCACCGAGCCATAGCGCTTGGTCACGTTGACGAGGCGGATCCGTGCCATCAGATGGCGCTTTCCGCACTGTCGGGTGGAACCATCAGCGCACCGCCAGACCGGTCGAGTCGTCGAAGACGTGGACCTGGTCGGGGTCGAAGCAGAGCCCGAGCGCCGCGCCGATCGCCGGCCGCTCGCTCGGAGGCAGCGCGACGCGCAGCGCCGTGCCGTCGTGCTCGAGGTGCACGACGTCCTTCGGGCCGAGCGGCTCGACGAGCGTGACGACGGCGCGGATCGTGGCCGAGGCGTCTCCGGGATCGACGACGCGAACGCGCTCGGGGCGGATCGTGGCCGTCAGGTCCGAGGCGGTCGCGCGGCTCTCGAACGCCGCGCGGCGATCCCCCAGCTCGACGCGCCCCTCGCCGACCGCCAAGCCGCCGTCCGCGTAGCGAACGGGCAGGAAGTTGTTCAGCACCGAGCCGATGAAGCGCGCCACGAAGGTGTTCGCCGGCCGCTCGTAGAGGTCGTCGGGCGAGCCGTACTGCTGCAGCTCGCCGCGGTCCATCACCGCGATCCGGTCGGCCATCCCCATCGCCTCGACCTGATCGTGCGTGACGTAGACCATCGTCTGGCCGACGTCGTGCTGGATCCGCTTGAGCTCGGCGCGCATGTACGCGCGGAAGGCGGAGTCGAGGTTCGAGAACGGCTCGTCGAGCAAAAAGATCGTCGGGCGCATGATCATCGCGCGCCCGAGCGCCACCTTCTGCAGGTCGTTGACCGAGAGCCGCGCCGCGCCCCGGTCGAGCGCGGACGAGAGCCCGACAGTCTCTGCGACCTCCTTGACGCGCCGGTCGATCTCTTCCTTGCTGACGCGCTCGCGCCGGCGCTGCGACTGCAGACCGAAGCCGAGGTTCTCTGCCACGGTCATGTGGGTGAAGATCGCGTAGTTCTGGAAGACGAAGCCGACGTTGCGCCGACCCGTCTCGACGCCGGACATCGCGCGCTCGTCGAAGTACACCTCGCCGGTCGTCGGCTGCTCGAGCCCCGAGATCATGTTCATCGTGGTCGTCTTGCCGCAGCCGGACGGTCCGAGCAACGCCGTGAACGATCCGTGCGGCACGTCGAGATCGAGGTTGTCGACGGCGCGCAGCGTGCCGAAGTGCTTCGAGAGGGATTTCAGCGTGATCGAGGACATGCGCTATCGCTTGATCGCGCCGAAGGTGAGGCCGCGGACGAGGTACTTCTGGATCGAGAGGCCGAGGATCGCCGGCGGCAGTATCAGCAGCACTGCGAGCGCCGCCTGGTGGCCGTACTCCTGGCCGCCGGCTCCGCCGCTCAGCGTGCTGAGGAAGAGCGGCGCGGTGGTCCACTTGTCTTGCGTCATCACGAGGACGATCAGGTAGTCGGACCAGTTGAGGATGAAGACGAACAGGCCGGTGGCGGCGAGCCCGCCCTTGACCTGCGGCAGCACCGCCTTGAAGAACGCCCCCCACTGCGTGCAGCCATCGACGATCGCCGCCTCGGAGATCTCCCTCGGGACGTCCTGGAAGAAGCTGCGCATCAGCCACACGACGAACGGGAAGGTGACGGCCCCGTAGATCAATATCAGCCCGGGTAAGGTGTTCCAGAGCTTCAGGTAGATGAACATGAAGTACAGCGGGATCACGACGGCAGCCGGTGGGAACATCCGCAGCTGCAATATCTGGAACGGGAGCTGCGCGCCTCCTGCGCGGAAGCGGGCGATGCCGTACGCGGCGAAGACGCCGACCGCGAGCGCGAGCAGCGTGCCGCCGCCGGCGGCCAGGAAGCTGTTCTTCAACGGCGTCAGCGCCGAGTAGTCCTTCGCCGTCGCGAACGCGCTGTCGGAGGTCTTGGACAGCCCGAGGATGTCCTTGAAGTTCTTGATCGTCGGGTCTTGCGGCTTCCACAAGGTGATGCCGGGCGGGTTCTCCTCGGCCTTCGGCTTGATCGCCATCGTCGTGACCCAATAGAGGGGAAAGCCGAAGACCACCGCGTAGATGGCGATCGCAGTGATCCGGAGCGTCTTCTTCATGCCCGCGCACCCTCGTCGATCGCGTCCTCGATGCGCTGGACCGGAGCCTCATCGGTGCCGGCGCCCATCAGCTCCTCCATCGACTCGTTCTGCGCGCGCTCGATCGGCTTGATCGCCTGAGCAGCGAGGATCGAGAGCGCGATCAGCACGAGCAGCGCGACGGCGCAGGCGTAGCCCCAGCGGCCGCTCACGTTGGTCAGCCGGTAGAAGTAGACCGAGAGGTTCTGCGTGGCCGTTCCGGGCCCGCCCTGGGTCATGATGTAGATGGGGTCGAACAGCTTGAACACCTCCATCGCACGGATGATCACGGCGATCAGCAGGATCGGCCGCATCATCGGGATGATCAGGCGGGTGAACTGCGGGCCGAAGCCCGCGCCGAGGATGCGCGCAGCGTTCATCTGATCCTCCGGCAGGGCGACGAGCCCCGACAGGAAGATCAGGAACATCAGCGGCGTCCACTGCCAGATGTCGGCGATCATCACCCCCCAGATCGCGAGGGACGGGTCGCTCAGCCAGTTCAGCGCGACGTCACCCGGCCAGAGCAGCGAGAGCATGCCGTTGATCGGGCCGTCGACCTGGAAGAGCTTCTGGAAGATGAACCCCGAGACGGCCGGCACGACCATCATCGGCAGCAGGAAGTAGACCATCACGAGGCCGCGGCCGCGGAAGTCCTTGACGAGCAGCATCGCGAGCGTGAAGCCAAGCACGAGCTCGACGAAGGTGCAGACGCCGGTGATCAGCACCGTGCGCCAGACCGCGCTCCAGAACTCGTGCGAGGTGAGCGCTTCCTTGTAGCCGTCGAACCAGTGCCAGTCCTTGTAGGCGAGCCAGAAGCTGTCGCCGCCCGTCGGGCTCCACTCGGTGAAGCCGATGTAGATCGCCACGAGGGCGGGGAAGAGGACGATGAAGGCCATCAGCAGCTGGCCCGGGAGGATCATCAGATTCCCGATCTTGCTGCTGCGGCCGATCCCGGCCCGGCGCGTGGGCGCCGGACCGGGGCTCGGTGTTACGGAATCGCTGCCCACAGGCTAGGTCGGTGTGTCCGTGACCGTCGGGAACGAGAGGTTGAGCGTCTTCATCGCCTTGGCCTGCTTGGCCTGGCCGAGGCGAGCCGTGGTCGCGTCCCAGGCGTCGGCGAGCTCCTTGGCCGCCTGCGTCGGGGTCGACTGCTTCGTCAGGACCCTCTGCATCGTGTCCGAGAGCGCCTGCCGATACTCGGAGCCGCCGCGGACCGTGATCGGCGGAGCCGTGCGCGGCACGATCTGCTTGAACGCGTCGGTCGTCGTCTTCTTGTAGCTCGCGATCACGTACGGATCGCTGAACGAGACCTTGTGATGCGGATCCTGGTAGCCGCCCGGGTTGAAGGTCAGCCAGGTGTAGATCTTCGACGAGCCCGCCCACTGCAGGAACAGATACGCGGCGAGCTGGCGGTTCGTGCTGACGTGCTTGTTGACGCCATAGCTGATGTTGTAGAAGATCACCGGCCGCCGGACCAGCTTGCCGCCGACGACGCGGCCCGGCATCAGCCCGGTGCGGATGCTCGAGCCGACGTTCGCGGTGTCGAGATCGGGGTTCCCGGGGAGGATCTTCGTCTGGTTCGGGAACGAGGGGCCCATGAAGCCGTTGCCGGCCCCCATCAGCTTGTACTGCGCGAACCAGTCCTTCTCGAGCGCTCCGGGGGAGTGGTAGTCGAGCGACCGGAGGATCTCATCGAAGGCCTGCACGCCGGCCGGCGTGTTGACGTTCGCCGATCCGTCGGCCTTGAAGTACAGGTTGTTCGGTGCCGCCGAGCAGACGAAGCGCTCGTTCCAGTTGACCGCGCACCAGAACGGCGCGAGCGTCGCCACGTCGCCGTACAGCTGCTTGTCGGGCCGCGTGAAGAACTTCGAGATGTCGTTGTGCTCGTCCCACGTCTCCGGCGGGCGCAGCTTGCGGCCGTACTTGGCGGAGTAGTTCGCCTGCTCCTTGGGGTCGTCCATCAGGTCGCCGCGGTAGAAGAACGGCTGCGTGTCGTTGTCGAAGGCGACGGCGAACGTCTTGCCGTTGTACTTCGAGAACAGGTTGACCGTGTTCTGGCCGCCGGCGAAGCCGAGCTTGGGATCGCTCCACATCGGCTGGTACTTGGCGACGTAGTCGTCGAGCGGACGCAGCAGCCCGGCCTCGGCGAAGTCGCCCATCTCCTCGATCGCGAACGTGACGCAGTCGAACGAGCTGTTCTTCGAGGAGGCGTTGCGCAGGTTCGTCTTGTACTCGTCCGCCGGAGTCGTCTCGACGAACTTGATCTTGATGCCGGTCTCTTTCTCGAACTGCTTGACGATCGAGCGGGCGCCCTTGGGGAACGCCTTCTCGAACTGCGGTCGAGCGAAGTCGAGCGTCTGCACGACGATCGTGTCAGGGGCCTTGCCGGCCTTCTTGAGCGCCTTCAGGGCCGAGATCGCGCGCCCCTCCTCGGAGTCGAGCGGGTACTGGTATCGCTCGGCGCCCTGGAACCCGGTCGGGCCGCCGTACATCCCCTTCGCGAGGCCGCGCAAAGCACGGCGCTCGTTGCTTCTGACGGCCGGCGCGCGTCGCGCCGCCGAGGCGATGCCCGGCGCGCCGAGCAGCGCACCGCCACCAACGACGGCTGCAGCGCCCGCTACCAGCTTTCTCCGGCTGATCGTCCCGCCGGGGTCTTCCTCGTGACCTTCCATCTCTCCTCCTTCGGAGATCGTGCCGATTGGACTTGCGGATCCAAACGTGTGGCGGACTCTAACCACGGGCTTCGTGGCCCGTCAAGCGCCCGCGTGCATGTGCCGTCAAAACGGCGGATTCGAGTGCGTCTCGAGATCCGCTCGTATCAGGCGAGTCAAACGTGTGCGGTCGATGATCGATGATCGATGATCGATTTGCAAGTGCGTCTCCCGACGGGACTGATGCCGCCGATCTCAGGGTCGGACCCCGATCTCGCGCATGATCGCGGCGGTGCCCGTGTAGGCCTCGGTCGCCCACTCGACGATCTTGTCGGGATCGGGCGAGTACTCGAGCTCGATCGAGACCGTGCCCTCGTAGCCCGTGTCGACGATCGCCTGAAGGTAGTCCTTGATCGGCGTGACGCCGTGGCCGGCCGGCAGATCGCCGTGCACCTTGCCGTCGCAGTCGGAGAGGTGGATGTGGCCGATCAGGCCCGTCAGCTCTGCGACCTCGGCCATCGTGCAGTGCGAGAGGTGCAGGTGCGAGATGTCGGCGTTCGCGCGCACGGCCGGATGGTCGATCTCGCGGATGAAGCGCGCGAGCTCGTGCACGTCCTTGACGAGCGCCTGGCTGAACGGCTCGAGCTCGATCGCGACCTCGAGGCCCTTCGACTGCGCGTACTCGCCGAGCTCCCGCGTGCGCTCCTTGGCCATGTCCCAGATCGCTGCGTTCGGAAAGACCTCGCCATCCCAGTAGTACTCGCCGATCACGAGCAGGATGTTGCGGGCCCCGAGGAACGCGCCTTGATCGATGTAGGCCTTCGCGCGGTCGAGCGAGAAGCGCTGCACCGACGGGTTGAAGTCGACGAAGCCGAAGCCGACGCAGACGACCGAGCGGATCGGCAGGCCGACCTCGTCGCAGGTCTTCTTGATCATCGCGCGCGTCGCGTCATCGATGTCGAGCGGGTCCTCGAAGATGTCGTAGGTGTCGAAGCCGATCTGCTTCGCGGTCCGGATTCCGGCCTCGCAGTCGACCTTCGTGCCGAACCAGGTCGAGCTGATCATCCCGAGCTCAAGTGCGGGCATAGCTGCAGTTCCTCCTCGATTGTTGATTCCACACCCTCGCGCGTCCTGGATTCGTTCTCGAGCATTGCTGGCGCCTGCCACGTCGTCGATCGGCGATGTCTAGGTATGACTCCGGCTGCGCGCCATCGATAGCCGCTGAATCGCAACGCATCAGCCCGTGATCTCCGTGGTCTTGACGAAGCGCTTCTCGTCGATCGAGCGGTAGCCCGCCTCGACGAGCGCCATCGTGACGAGGTTGTCGCGCCCGGAGAGCACGTTCGGCTTGCCGTCGAGCGCATCCAGGAGGGCGCCCATGGTGCCCTGGAACGCGTCGGGAAACCACACCTCCTGCCACTTCGGCGCGAACACGTAGCCCGGCTGGCGCTTGCTCGTGAACGTGATCGTGCTGGGCGTCGGCGTCGGGTAGTAGGGCCAGCCGATCGTGCCCCAGGCGAGGCCGTCGGTTCCCTCCACGCGCCACTTGATGTAGATGTCGCCCTCGGATCCCTCGCGCACCGGGCCTGTCCAGACGTCGTCCCAGGCGCTCGCGCGGGCGCCGCCCGGAAACTCCATGACGTAGATGCAGATCCCGTCACGGTGCTCGAAGGTGGTGCGTGGATCGGGCCTCGCCGAGACGTAGATGCCGTCGGGGTCGCCGAGCAGGAAGCGGAAGATGTCGATGTGGTGCACCGACATGTTCGCCAGCGTGAGCCGCGAGCCGCCCTCGAGGAACGGCTGCCAGTGCGGGATCGCGCGCATCTCGATGGTGGCGAGCACGGGCTCGCCGAGATCGCCGCGCTCGAGCAGCGTCTTGAGCGCGCGCATCGACTGGTCGTAGCGCATGTTCTGGTTGACGGCGAGCACGGTCTGAGAGGCCTCGCAGGCCTCGACGGCGAGCACCGACTCGGCGTAGTCGGCCGCGAGCGGCTTCTGCGCGAGGATGCCCTTGATGTGCGGGCGGCGGCTCGCCTCCTCGATGATCTCGAGCTGCTGATCGGGCGGGAAGGCGAGGTCGAGCACCTCGACCTGGGGATCGTCGAGCAGCTCGCGCCAGGTCGCGTGCACCGTCGCGATGCCGTGGCGGTCGGCGACCGCCTGCGCGTGGGCTGGCGTGCGTGAGGCGATCGCGTGGACGGCGTAGCCGGCCTCTCGATAGGCCGGGAGCTGGACGTCGGCCATGATGAATCCGGCGCCGACGCAGCCGATTCGCCGATCCTTGCCGACCGGAAGCTGCGGCATCTGGCACAGGTCGAGATCGATCTCGCTGACCGCCATGGTCATCACTTCCTGCGTCGGAGTTGAATCAGAACAAGCAAAGCTCTGAACTTTGCGACGACGCTAGCAGGCGGCAATGCTGCGCGCAATAGGTAAAGTCCCGAATCGCGCAATCGGTAAAAATCGTATAAAGTGCACGCCATGCCCGTTTCGCCGACTCGCCAGTCGCTGCCCGAACAGGTCGCAACCCGCCTGCATGAGCTGATCAACGACGGCACCTTCGCGCCGGGCAGCCAGCTGCCGCTGCAGCGCGACCTCGCCCAGCGGTTCGGCGTCTCGATCACGGTCGTGCGCGAGAGCCTCGCGCTGCTCGCCGCCAGCGGGCTGATCTGGAGCCGCTCGGGTGCAGGCACGTTCGTGACCGGCGAGCCGGCCGAGACGCTGCGCTATCCGATGTGGGTGCGGCAGCCCTCGACCCTCGGCGAGGTGACCGAGGCGTTCGAGGCGCGCGACGCGATCGAGGACGTCACGGTCGGGCTGGCCGCGCTGCGACGGGACGACGACGACATCACGCGCATGCGCGAGATCCTCGACGCCATGGGCGCCGCCGCCGGCAACGCCGAGGAGTACGCCGACGCCGACCTCGCGCTGCATCTCGCGATCGCGGTCGCGGCCCGCAACCGCCCGCTCGCCGGTGCACTGGCAGCGCTGCGGCGCGCCGTGCGCGAGGTGATGGTGCTGCGCGCGCAGCAGGCGATCGCAGACGGGTCACTGCCCGGCGTGATCGAGCTGCACCATCAGCTGATCGGGGCGATCGAGCTCGCCGACGACCGGCGCGCGCGGCGCGTGCGCGAGGAGATCCGCGCGCGCACCGGCGGACTCGCGGTCGCACACGCGCGCTTTCTCGAGCAATAGCACGACGCACGACCGCACGGCTGGGACGTCAACGAAGACCACTCCAGAGGAGACGCAGTGAAGACCGCAGAGCGAACCCGCATCGCCTTCCAGCGGGGCACGCCCGACCGCGTGCCGGTCCACTGCTGGCTCGGCTTGCCCTTGATCCGTGAGCTGAAGCCGAAGGACAAGTCGATGTCCGACATGCTGCAGTGGTGGATCGACGACCCGATGGGATCGATCGTCCAGATGCAGCGCGACCTCGGGCTCGACCCGATGATCACGACGTACTCGCAGCACATCGGCGAGCACGAGATCTGGCCGCGCATGCTCTTCCCGCGCCCGTTCGAGACGGACACCTGGAACGAGACGTTCCACGTCAGCGCGAGCGGCGAGGGCTGGCGCGAGCACACGCACCTGATCACCACGCCCGACGGCGACCTCGACTACTCGTACCGGACCGAGGACGGCTTCGGCACGTCGTGCCACGACTACCTGCTGAAGGGCGACGAGCCCGAGCAGAAGCTCGCGGCGCTGGCGCATTTCCCGCCGGGCGACCTCTACGACATGTCGGTGATGAAGGGGATGGTCGAGAAGGTCGGCGACGAGGCCTGGTGGCTGCACCACGTGATCGGCCCGTGGGACATGGCGGCCGAGGTGCGCGGCCTCGTCAGCCTCTCGATGGACATCTACGACCGGCCGAGCTTCGTGCACGACCTGATGCGCCTCTGCACCGACTGGCTGAAGGGCTTCTACAAGGCGCTCGGCGAGACCGGCATCCACTCGATCTCGATGAACGAGACGTGGACCGGCGTGGGCGTCGCGCGCAACCATTTCCTCGAGTTCATGCAGCCGTACGAGAAGGAGTGCGTCGATGCCGCGCACGCCGCGGGCTACCTCGTCAGCTTCCACAACTGCGGACGGGCCACGCTGTTTCTCGAGGACATCGCCGACACGGGGCCCGATGCGGTCGAGACGCTGACCTCGAGCCGCTCCTCCGGCGACGTCGACCTGGCCGATGCGAAGCAGCGGATCGGCGACCGCGTCTGCCTCTTCGGCGGGTTCAACGAGCACCTGCTGGCCGAGGGCAGCGAGGCCACGATCAAGGAGGAGGTCGCGCGCTGCCTCGACGCCGCGATGGACGGTGGGGGCTACGTGCTTCGCTCGACCGGACAGATCTTCCATGCGAAGCCGGGCCTGATCGAGGTCATGTGCGAGACGGCCCGGGATCTCGGCGTCTACCGCTGACCGCCCGGTCGATGATCACGGGCATCCACCACTTCGCGCTGACCGTCTCTCAGATGGAGCGATCGCTCGAGTTCTACACGGGCCTGTTCGGCCTCGAGGTCGTCTCCGACCGCGAGGTCGAGCGCGGCTACGTCGAGCTGATCACGGCCGTGCCGGGCGCCCACCAGCGCCTCGTGCACCTGGCCGGCTACGGGCAGCGTCGGGAGCTGCTCGAGTACAAGGCGCCGCGCGGGGAGCCGCGCGCGCGACCGCTGCAAGACGCCGGCAGCGCGCACGTCTGCTTCATCACCGACGATCTCGATCTCGAGACGGCCCGGCTCGCAGCCGCCGGAGTCACGTTCAGATCACGAGGCCCGGTGACCACGACGAGCGGGCCGAACGAGGGCGGGCGCGGCATCTACGTCGAGGATCCGGACGGGAACGCGGTCGAGGTCGTTCAGCTCGCGCCGCGGACCGTCGAGGCCGGCTGAGCCGGCGAGCGCTCACTCGGGTGGCCCGTACCTCTGCGACGCGCGATGGGCGGCCCCGTAGGTCGCGTAGCCCCCGTCGACGGCGATCGCCTGGCCGGTCATGAACGCCCCTCGCGGGTCGCAGAGCGCCACCACGGCGCCCGCGATGTCCTCGGGCTCGGCGATGCGACCCGACGGCGAGCGGTCGACGAGCTCCCGCTCGTCGATGAAGCCGCTCGCGATCGCGTGATCGACCATCGAGGTGCGGACGGGACCCGGCAGCAGGGCGTTGACGCGCACGCCGCGGTCGGC
This sequence comes from Actinomycetes bacterium, assembly GCA_031361905.1. Taxonomy (GTDB): domain Bacteria; phylum Actinomycetota; class Thermoleophilia; order Gaiellales; family JALYLC01; genus JANLRV01. The sequence continues at coordinate 7,545 of JANLRV010000260.1, read as the reverse complement.
CCACTCGACCGCGAGCACGCGGGTCAGCCCGACGACGCCTGCCTTGGCCGCCCCGTAGGGCGCGCGACCGGGCATCCCGACGAGCGCGCCGGTGATCGAGGCGACGTTGACGATCGACCCCCGTCCCGCCGTGAGCATGAGCCCGCCGAACGCGCGACAGCAGCGGTAGACGCCGGTCAGATCGACGTCGATCACGAGCTCCCAGTCGTCGTCTGAGAGCAGCTCGGCGGCGCCGATGCGGTTGACGCCGGCGTTGTTGACGAGGATCGTCGGCGTCCCCAGCCGCTCGCCGATCTCGGCGGCGGCCGCGTCGACCGAGCTGGTCGAGCGCACATCCATCGCGATGCCGAGGTGCCCCTCGCCAAGCGATGCCGCAACCGCGGCCGTGGCGACCGGATCGCGAGAGGTGACGGCGACCCGGGCTCCCGCCTCTGCGAGCGCGCGGGCGACCGCCTCGCCGATGCCCTTGCTGGCGCCGGTGACAACGGCGACCTCTCCGTCGAGCGTTCGCACGAGGCGCTCTAGACCGCTGTCCAGCGAAGACCGGACGGGTCTTCTCGCGCACGTCCCTCGCGCACGAGCTCTTGCAGGTGCGCCCTGAGCGAGCCGGCGAGCTCGTTCGGCATCGACGTGAACGGGCCGAGCTGCGGATCTCCGAGCTCGAGCACCTGCGCGAGCGTCAGCTCGCGCCGCTCGGCGAGGGCGTGCTCGACGAGCAGCCCGGCATCCTCGACGAACGCGATCGTGTCGGCGAGGAAGGCGTCGACCTGGCTGCCCTCCATCACGTCGTAGTGCGCCGTCAGCAGGCGCTGCGGCGCGAGCGATTGCAGCCTCCGGGCGGCGCCGAGGTAGCCCGCGACGTCGAAGTAGGGCGGCGGGTGGATCACGTGCTGCTCGAGATCGAGGAGTCCACGTCCCAGCACGGCATCCATCACGACGGCCGTGCGCGAGGCCGGATCCCAGAGGCCGATGTGCCCGGCCGTGTGGCCGGGCAGGTGCAGCACCTCGACCGTCAGCCGGGGTCCCAGGCGGATCCGTTCGCCGGCGCGCAGGTGCACGTCGATCGGCGTGTCCGGACCCATCGCAGCTCGCAGCCAGGCGAAGACCTCCGCCTCGTATGCGAGGCCGTGCTCCGCGTACCAGCCGTAGCGCTCTCGCAGGATCGCCTCGCTGCTCTCGAGTAAGCGCACATCGAGCTCGTGGGCGAGAAACAGCGCCCGGGGCGCCGCCTGCCTGATCGCCGCGTTCCCGCCGAAATGATCGACATCGGCGTGCGAGTTGAGCACGAGATCCGGCTGGAGACCGTCGAGGAACGGAAGGATCACCTCCGCGGGCGTCTCCTTGACTCCGGTGTCGAAGAGCAGCGAGCGCTCGTCGCGCAGCAGGTACTGCGAGAACGGCCGTGGTCCGAGCACGCTCTCGATGCGGTGGATGCCGGGAGCTACCTCCATCAGTGGCAGAGCAGCCCCTCGTCGAACTCCTCGGGGATCAGGTCCATCGCGAGCAGCTCGTCCGCGGCGGCGACGTAGCGCTCCTCCCCCCCGAGCTCGCGCCGGATGATGTTCGCGCCCTGCGCGATCGCGGTCGTCTTGTAGAACGCGACGGTCCGGTTCGCGCCCGCCCGACCGAAGCCGCAGTCGCTCGAGAGCACGAGGTTCTCGGGATCGATGTACTTGAGCGCGTTGCGCGCCTGCTCGGCGACGTGCTCGGGCTGGTCTGCCTGCAGCGTGCGGTGGCTGACGACTCCGATCGCGACCTTGCGATCCTTCAGCTTGCCCTTCCAGGCGCCGAACAGCTCGAGGTCCTGCTGGCTTCGATCCTTCATCTCGACGGTCCAGACGTCGAGCCGCATGCGCTCGAGGTAGGTTGCGATCGAGTTCGCGTACGACACGTTGTCGAAGACGCGCTGCATCATCGGGTTGCCCCAGCACGTGTGGCACCAGATCTCGCAGTCGTCGAGGCCGGAGACCTCGTGGTTCCACGCATCGACCAGGAAGTCGATCGTGTCGGTCGCCTCCGGGTAGTAGGCGGAGAGGAAGTGGATCGTCGGCTCCTCGACCTGGATCACGCGACAGCCCGAGTCGCGCACCTCGCGCAGCTCCTTGTTGATCGCCGTCGACATGTCCCAGATGATCTGCTTCTTGTCGTCCGAGAGCGCGTACTCCTTGGTGCGCGAGTCGAGGAAGAACGCCATCACCTGCGCCGAGACGGTGCCGAACTTGACCGGCTTGCGCGTGCGCGCCTGGGTCATCCGGTAGAGCTTGCCGTAGCCGAGCGGATTGGCCGGGTTCGCCTCGATCTTGCCGGTCACGAACGGCCAGCGCCAGGTCGTGTAGATCTCCTGCAGGAGCGTGCCCTGGGGATAGCCGAGCAGCGACGAGCGGGTCGTCGCCGGCTGCAGCTCGTCACCGGTGAGGCCCTTCCAGCGCTGCAGCGGGTAGTGGTGCCACGACCGCCCGGCGAAATCGGGATCGAGGAAGTAGTCGCCGTTCGTGACGATGTCGAGTCCCGCGCGCTCCTGATCGGAGACGACGACGGCGAGCGCGTCGGACAGCTGCTCGCGGTACGTCGGGTCCATCATCCCCGTGTCGAGCGGTCTGCCCCAGAGCGCCTCGGTGAACCACGTCGGTCGTGGCCACGATCCGGTCACGGTCGTGGGAAGCAGGATTCCGTCGGTCGCGGTGAACACGCTTCACTCCTTGGCAATCGTTTGGCGTACGCCGGGACAACGCTACAGAATCGGCGGCCCGGGCTGCAACGTGGCCGGCCGCGAGCGCGGGACGAACGTCGCGATGGCCGCGCTGCACGGATCGTTGGACAATTGATCAATCGCTGGGTAGGATCGCCCGGCACTCACCGGGACCCGGCCACGCTCCGACGCGGAGGCGAGGTCGCCACTCAGAAGCTCTGACAGGAGCCGCAGCATGGCTAGCCCGAAGTTCTCGGTCTCGGAGATCACGACGTTTCATTCGACCTTCGGCGACGATCTGGCGAACTACGCGACGGCCGGCGCCGAGGGGATCGGCGTCTGGGAGTTCAAGCTGCCCGACGGCGAGGACGCCGAGTCGGTGGCGAAGCTGAAGGACAGCGGTCTGAAAGCGACCACGTGCATCCCCGGCACGCTCTCGGTCTTCCCGGTGCCGTTCCCGGGACCGACCGATCCGAAGGAGCGGACCCAGGGACTCTGCGACGCGATCCGCCGGTTCGCCCCGTTCGAGCCGGAGGTCGTCCTCTGCCTGACCGGCCACCCGGGAGACGCCGATCCGGTCGAATCGCGCCGGGTCCTGGTCGACGGGCTGCGCACGGCCGCGAAGGTCGCCGGCGAGTACGGCCTCAAGCTCGGGCTCGAGCCGCTCCATCGTGAGATCTACGGCCACTGGTCGACGATCTCGGACATCCCGGGGACGATCGCCCTGATAGACGAGATCGGGGAGTCGAACGTGGAGGTGCTGTTCGATCTCTACCACCTCTGGGACACCGACGACGTGCTCCAGCAGATCGCTCGGCACGCCGGCCGCATCAACGGCAGCGTGCACATCTGCGACTGGCGCGAGCCCACGCGAAACGACTTCGACCGCGCGCTCCCGGGCGACGGGGTCATGGATCTTCCGGCGATCTTCGGCGCTCTCGATGCCGCCGGGGTCTGCGAGTGGGTCGACCTCGAGATCTTCTCCGACGACGGGTCGTTCTCGGATCAGGACTTCGAGGACTCGCTCTGGAAGCAGGATCCGATCGAGGTGATCGCGCGCGGCAAGGCCGGATTCGAGCGTGCCTGGGCGGCGCGGCACCCGTAGCTCACCGCTCGCTTGACGCGCGCGATCGCGTTTCAGAGAACTCTGTGATTCCCTCGACGGAGAGGCCCCAACCGCGGTGATCAGCGGGATCCACCACTTCGAGCTGACGACGGCAGACGCCGACCGTGCGATCGCGTTCTATCGCGAGCTCGGCCTGACGCCGACGTCGGACCGCGTCACCGAGCGCGGCGGATTCGTCGAGCGCGTCACGGGCATCGCCGGTGCGCGAGTGCGGATCGTGCACCTGCGGGGGCACGGCGTCAACCTCGAGCTGCTGGAGTATCTCGAGCCGCGCGGCTTGCGGCCGGCGCGCGGCCCGCAGGACGCGGGAAGCGCGCACCTCTGCTTCCTCACCGATGACGCGACGGCGACCTGCTCGCGGCTCGCCGAACGGGGCGTGCGCGTGCTCTCCGATGGGGCCTGCCCGCACGAGATCGAGGGCGGGCCGAACGCCGGAGGGTGGTGCGTCTACCTGCAGGACCCGGACGGCAACGCCGTCGAGCTCTGGGAGCTCGCCCCGACCGCCTCGGCGACCGAGCCGACGGTCACGGCATGACGCAGCTCCAGGGCCGTGCGATCGTCGTCACCGGGGGAGCGGCCGGGATCGGCCTGGCCTGTGTCGAGGCGCTCGTGAGCGCCGGCGCAGACGTGGTCGTGGGGGATATCGACGCAGACGGCGTGCGCGCCGTCGCCGACCGCCTCGGCTGCGAGGGCGTGGTGGCGGACGTCAGCAAGGCCGCGGAGGCCGTCTCGATCGTCGCCGCGGCCGAGCGCGCCTTCGGCCGGCTCGACGGGCTCGTCGCGGCAGCGGGCACGTTCGACGGCGGCTCGATCGCCGACGTCGACCCGGATCGCTTCGCGGAGGTGCTCGCCGTCAACCTCACGGGCGTGTTCCTGGTCGCGCAGGCCGCGCTCGAGGCGATGCGCAAGAGCGGCGGCGGTCGCATCGTCACGATCGGCTCGCTCTCGAGCCAGACCGGCGGTCTCGCCGCCGGCGCGGCCTACACCGCCTCGAAGGGCGGCGTGATGGCGCTGACGAAGTCGATCGCCCGCCACGGAGGCCCGTTCGGCGTGACCGCGAACTGCGTGATCCCGGGGATCATCGACACGGCGATCACGCAGGCCTGGAGCGACGACTCGCTCGAGCGGATGGTCGAGGCCACCCCGCTCGGCCGAACCGGCACGCCCGCCGAGATCGCAGCGCTCGTCGCCTTTCTGCTGTCAGATGCCGCCGCCTTCGTGACGGGCGCGCACATCGATGCCAACGGCGGCCTCTACATGTCCTAGGGCACTGCGCCCGGACGAAGCACACCAATCAGAAGGAGATCGAGAATGGGAAAGCAAGCAAAGCTCTGCCGCGGCACCTGGTGCATGGCCTTCGGCTTCAGCCCCAAGATGGCGACGATGGAGCAGGTCTGCAAGGTCCTCTCGGCGTTCGGCTACGACGGCGTCGAGCTGGGCGGGTTCTTCGACCACTGCACCGTCGAGCGGTTCCCCGACAAGGCGAGCCGGACGAAGCTGCGCAGCTGGCTCAACGACGAGCTCAACCTCGAGATCGCCGGGATCGCCCCCGGCCCCTACGGCGACCTCTTCCGCCTGCCCTGGGCGACCGGCTCGCAGGAGATCTACGACGAGTACCTCGAGTTCTTCGAGGGGTACCTCCAGCTCGCGGCCGACATGGAGATTCCCGCCATGCGGGTGGATCCCGGCGCCGCAGGGCCGCTGCCGACCGGCGCGGACTACGACGCGATCTGGGATCGGGTCGTCAAGACCTTCCAGCACCATGCCGAGCGGGGCCAGCAGCACGGCGTCAAGATGCTCTGGGAGCTCGAGTCACTGCAGCCGTTCAACAAGCCCTCCGAGACCGTCAAGATGCTCAACGACGTCGGCCACGACAACTTCAAGCTGATGTACGACACGGGGCACTTCCAGGCCTGCAGCGTGATCGGGCACAACCACGCGCAGCCGCCCGAGACGATGGCGAACCAGATCGACTTCATCAAGATGCTGCCCGCCGGCTCGATCGGGCACATGCACGTGTGCGACACGACGATGGAGACGCGGCTCAACATGTTCGGCACGAAGTGGGACTTCGGGCAGGGCATCATCGACTTCGACGAGCTGATGCCCGTGCTCGCAGAGCGCTATGACGGCGTCTGGTGGGCGGTCGACTCGATCCCGATGGACGAGCGGGCCTGGACCGACACCTGGACCGGGCAGATCAAGCTCGGCGCCCTCCTCGACAAGCACGTCCGCTGATCGGAGGCCGACGATGAAAGCAGCAGTCTTCTACGACGTCCAGGACGTCCGGCTCGAGGAGATCCCCGAGCCGACTCCGGGTGACGCCGACGTGATCATCGAGGTCGCGGCGTGCGGCATCTGCGGGTCGGACCTGGAGTACTACTACGGCCGCAGCCCGGTCGGCACGGCCGACGGCAAGGGACCGCTCGTGCTCGGCCACGAGTTCTCGGGCACGATCGTCGCCGCCGGCAAGGACGCGCTCAACGTCAAGGTCGGCAACCGCGTCGCGGTCAACCCGATCCAGTCGAGCGCCGGCGAGGACTTCAGCCGCTCGGGCAACCCGAACTACGACCTGCACGAGGTGCTCGGCGTGACGACGAACGGCGCATTCGCGCGCTACGTGCGGTCGCGCGCCGAGCATGCGTACAAGCTGCCCGACTCGATGAGCGACGAGCAGGGCGCGTTCGTCGAGATGCTCGCCGCCTCGGTCAACGCCGTCGAGCGCGCGGCGATCACGCTCGGCGACCTCTGCGTGATCTACGGACCGGGGCCGGTCGGCCTCTCGATGGTCCAGCTCGCGCGTCGTGCGGGCGCCCGCGTCGCGATGGTCGGAACCCGCGACTACCGGCTCGAGCTGGCCAAGCGGATGGGCGCAGATCACGTCTTCAACATCACCGATCGCGCCTCGAAGCACTTCACCGATGACCTCCCCGGTGCGATCCGGGACGCGAACGGGGGGCTGCTGGCCGAGCGAGCGATCCTCGCGACGAGCGTCGTCTCGGCCTGCGAGCAGGCGCTCGAGATCACCGGCAACGGAGCGAAGATCGTCTACATGGGGCTGGCCGGCCCCGACGACATGCTGCGCGTGCCGATGCTCTCGACGCTCGTGCAAGACAAGACGATCACGTTCTCGTGGCTCTACCCGAACCAGTGGCCGAAGACGATCCGCCTGTTGCGGGACGGCATCGTGGACACCTCGCTGCTGATCACGCACACGGGACCGCTCGACGGCATCAACGCCGCGATCGACCACGTCTCGAAGCGCGACGACGGCGTGATCAAGTACGTGATCCGGCCGGGGGGTTGAGATGGTTGATTCCGAATTCGCGGGTGTTCTGGGCGCCGAATCGGCGCTTTCTGACACGGTGTGCGGGCGCAGGCGCTGCACGGACGCAACGACAAGCCCGCACACCGTGGAGCGACGCGCGTTGCCGAGGAGCACGAACGCACGCGCACGCCGACCAATCGACCACGCGTGCTCCTTGGCGACGCGCAGAGCGCCAGAAACACCCGAGACGACGTCCAGAACGCTCGCGAATTCGGAAGGAGCCATCTGAAATGGGGCGGCTCGACGGACACATCGCGCTGGTCACGGGGGCGGCGCACGAGCGAGGCATCGGGCGAGGGATCGCGCTCGCGCTCGCGCAGGAGGGTGCGGACGTAGCCGTCAACGACGTCGCGCACCACGACCACGGCGCGCAGCTCGTCGAGCAGATACGAGGCCGCGGCC
>JANLRV010000255.1:0-2023 GCA_031361905.1 Actinomycetes bacterium | reverse complement strand
CGGCCGGCGTCGATCGCTTCGTGGACGACTTGCCGGACGGCTACGAGACGCGCATCGGCGAGCGCGGCGTGAACCTCTCCGGCGGCCAGCGCCAGCGCGTCGCGCTCGCCCGCGCGCTGATCTCGCGCGCTCGCGTGATCGTGCTCGACGACCCGTTCTCGGCCGTCGACACCGAGACCGAGCAGCTGCTGGTGACGCAGCTGCGCCCGGCCGTGCGGGGGTGCACGGTGCTGGTCGCGAGCCAGCGGCTCTCGACCGTCTCGCTCGCCGATCGCGCGGTCGTGCTCGAGAACGGCTCGATCTGCGAGCAGGGGACGCCCGCGCACCTGATCGAGGCCGGCGGCGCCTTCGCGCGCCTCTTCGCCGACGAGCTGGCGCTCGCATGAGCCTGCTCTACCTGCGCCGCTACGTCGCCGACCGCCGAGGCACTGTGGTCATGCTCGGCCTGCTCGGCATCGTCACGAGCAGCATCAACGTCGCGGGGTGGCGGCTCGTCGGCGATGCGATCGACAACGGCATGCGGGCCCACGACGACCGGCGGCTCGTGCTGGACGTGTCGATCTACATCGTCATCGCGGTGATCGGCTGGGTGCTCGGCGCGGTTCTGATCCGCGGCCTCGCCACGATCGGGCAGCTGATCGTGGTGCGTCTGCGCGACCACCTGTTCGGGCACCTGACGACGCTCTCCCTGCGCTACTTCGGCGAGCAGCGCACCGGCTGGATCATCAGCCGCATGACAAACGACGTCGATGCGCTCTCCGACGTCCTCGGCGAAGGCCTGGCGACGCTCACGTTCAACGTCTTCACGCTCTGCGTCTCGATCATCGGCCTGTTCATCATCGACTGGCGGCTGGCGCTGATCACGCTCGTCGTGCTGCCGCCGACGATCGCCGTCTCGCGCTGGTTCCAGCTGCGCTCCGCCGTCGCGTTCGCAGACGTGCGGACGCGCATCTCGGCGCTGACGGCCCAGATCGCCGAGTCGATTGCGGGGATGGCGGTCGTGCAGGCCTACAACCGCGAGGACGCCTTCCGCGACGAGTTTCTCGGGCTCAACCGCGAGAACGAGCGTGCCAACCGGCGCGCGCAGAACCTCTCGTCGGTGTTCTTCCCGGCGATCGAGGTGTGCGGCGTGGCGGCCTCGATCGCGGTGCTGCTTCTGGGCGCGCGGCTGCACGCGGGCGGGAGCCTGCAGATCGGCACGCTGATCGCCTTCATGGGCCTCGTCCAGCTCGTCTTCCAGCCCCTCCAAGAGCTCTCCGAGCTGTACGGGCAGGTCCAGTCGGCCGCGGCCGCGATGGACAAGATCACCGGCGTGCTCGACGCCGAGGCCGAGCTGCCGCACGCCGACGGGGCCGTCACGCCGCCGCGTCTCGACGGCCATCTCGCGCTGCAGGGCGTGACGTTCGCCTACGGGCACGAGCCCGTGCTGCGCGCGATCGACCTGGATGTCGCGCCCGGCCAGGTGCTCGCGGTCGTCGGCGGCTCCGGCGGGGGCAAGTCGACGCACGCGCGGCTCGTGGCGCGCTTCTACGACCCGCAGCAGGGCACGGTGACGGTCGACGGGATCGACCTGCGCTCGCTCGACCTGGCCGGCTATCGTCGCCAGCTCGGCGTGGTGCTGCAGGACCCCTTCCTGTTCGCCGGCACGATCGCCGACAACCTGCGCTTCGCCGCACCGGAGGCGAGCGACGACGAGGTGCGACGGACCGCCGAGGCGATCGGGCTCGCGCACGTGCTGCGGCGGTTCTCGGACGGGCTCGCGCACCACGTGCGCGAGGGCGGCTCGGGCCTCTCGGCCGGCGAGCGCCAGCTGATCTCGATCGGGCGGGCGCTGCTGGCGGACCCGCGCATCCTGATCCTCGACGAGGCGACCTCGAACATCGACCGGCCGACGGTGGTGCTGATCGAGCGCGCTCTCGACCGCCTCCTGTCCGGGCGGACCTCGCTGATCATCGCCCACCGCCTCGCGACGGTGATGCGCGCAGACCAGCTGATCGTGCTCGATCACGGTCGCATCATCGAG
>JANLRV010000248.1:0-2208 GCA_031361905.1 Actinomycetes bacterium | reverse complement strand
CCGCGATGATCGACGGCTGCTCGCGCCTGGGCCTGCTCTTCCGGATCCTGCTGCCGCTGATGCGTCCCGCGCTCGTGACCGTGGCGCTCCTGACCCTGCTGAACTCCTGGAACGACTTCCTCTGGCCGCTGATCTCGATCTCCGATCCGAGCCACAACACGCTGCAGCTCGGGCTGATCACCTACCAGGGCCAGCACCGCACCGAGTGGGCCACCCTGATGGCCGGGAACGTGCTCGTGACCGCCCCGCTGCTCGCGCTCTTCCTGCTCGGCCAGCGCCAGTTCGTCAAGTCACTCAGCTTCGGCGCCGTCAAGGGGTAGGATCGTCCGCATGCTGCCGGGGAGCGAGCTGCTGCGCGAGGGCCGGGCTGCCGCGGCCGGCATCGTCCCGCAGGCGACGGCGTTCTGCCGGCTACACGGCGTCGCCCACGAGGCCGAGTTCAAGCAGCGCGCGAAGGCCGCGGGTCGCATCTCCTACCACGCGCACATCGGCCTGGCCGACTGGAACGCGACCGCGAGCGCGCTGCGGGACGTGGTGGCCGGGCTCGCCGAGCACGGCCACACGGTCGAGCGCTACGGGCTCTGCCTCTCGCGCGCGATGGGCCTCCCCGAGGCCGCGCGCGAGGGCTTTCCGAAGGAGACCGGGCCGCTGCTCGCCGACGGCGACTGGCAGCGGATCGGCGAGGCGGCGCCCGTGCAGCCGCACCTGGGCGACAGCATGATCGGCACGCCGAACGGCTTCGCGACGGCGCTCGCCTCGCTGGCCGCGGGCGCGACGACGATCGGAAACCTCGGCCAGTACCTCGCATTCGAGTGGCCGGGCTACGACGACGTCGCCCTCACCGAGCAGACCGTGCGCGCGCTCGGCGCGATGGCCGAGCTGCGCCCGCGCGGCGCGTTGATGCACTCCTACCTCGACGACGGCGCGGCGATGCAGCTGCCCCACTACGGCGCGTACCTCGGCTGGGCCGCGCTCGAGCTGCACGTCGTCGAGACGCTCTGCGGCGCGCGCCTGGCCCACTCGTTCGGCGGCCTCGTCCACGAGCCGCTCCACCGCGCCGTCGTCGCGCTCGCGCTCGACGACCTGCGCGGACGCGACTCGATCGGCTCGATGGTCTACGGCAACACGGTCGACATGGTCCGCGCGAACCACGAGCGCAACCGCGCGGTCGTCGCGACCTCGGCGCTCGTCGACATCGCAACCCAGCTGCGGCGGCCGACCGGCCACGCGATCCACGTCACCCCGCTGACGGAGGCCGAGCGAATCCCGAGCGCCGCCGAGATCGTCGAGATGCACCTGCTCGCGCGCGAGCTCGAGCGCGAGGCGCGTCGCTCGGGCGACCTCTTCGACTGGGAGCGCATCGAGCGGCTCGCGGCGGCCTGCGCCGAGTACGGCACGCGCTACCGCGACCGCGCGCTCGCGCTGCTCGCCGGCGACGGGAGCGACCCCGCCGCGCTGCTGCTGGCGCTGCGCCGCCTCGGACCCGCCGAGCTCGATCGCCGCGTGAATCTCGCGCCGCCCCATGACGTCGCGCAGCTCGAGCCGTGGAAGGCCGGGCTGATGTCGGGCCTGGTCGGCCGGATCGAGCGCTCGCTGCCGCCGCTCGACGGCCGCCGCGTCGTGCTCGCGGTGCTCGAGGTCCACGACGTCGTGCGCGACGCCCTCGCGCGCGCCCTGCCGCGCGCCGGCTGCGAGGTGATCCTGCTGCCGGCCGACTCGACGCCGCAGACGGTCGCGCGAGCCGCCGCCGACGAGGACGCACACGCGATCGTCATCGGCGCCTACAACGGGTCGGCGCTGACGATCGCGCGCCAGCTCGAGGCGGCGCTCGCGGACGAGCGCTGGACAGGCACGGTCGTCTTCGGCGGCCTGCTCAACGAGGACGAGGGCGGCGACCTGCCGGTCGATGCGCGCGAGCGGATCGAGCAGCTCGGGATCCGCACCGTCGGCGAGATCGAGGAGCTCGGAGCGCTCCTCGGCACGCTCGCCTGATGGCCGGCCTCGCGATCCTGGGTGACCGCAACCTCTCCTATCCGACGCATCGCGAGCTCGACGCGACTCTGCGGCTCTTGCCGCCGTCGCTCGACGCGCGCTGGGTCGCGAGCGATTCTCCCGAGGCGCGCGCGATCGACCGGTTCGACGGCGTCTGGGTCGTGCCCGGAAGCCCGTATCGCGACGACGACGCCGTGCTCGCGGCGATCGGCGTCG
>JANLRV010000243.1:0-11218 GCA_031361905.1 Actinomycetes bacterium | reverse complement strand
GGGCCGTCTCGCGGCGAGCGTCACTCCGGGGTTTCCGGGCTTGTCGTTGCGTCTCTGCAGCGCCTGCGCCCGGAAACCTCGGCAGAACGCAACGATCCAGCGCCCAGAACCCCCGACGAACCGGAATCACTCACCTAGAGGATGGCGTTGACGTCGCGCCAGAGCTCGATGCCCGCTCGCACGGAGAGCCCGACGAGAACCACGGGGACGATGACCTTCCCGATCGAGGGCAGGCTCGCAGCGAGCGAGGGCACCCGGCGAACCGTCAGCAGCGCGAGCACGACCAGCGCAGCGATCGGCAGGACCGGCACGAGGGGGAGCGCTGCGAGCGCGAGCACGACGGTGAGTCGCCGGTCCGACCACGGCTCGAGCACGAGCAGCCGCTCGATCACGAGCGCGATCGCGAACGCCCCCAGTCCCGGCAGCAGGATGAAGCTCGCCACCGAGAACGCCTTCGGGCCGAGCAGCGTGAAGTCGAGATCGTTCGGCTTGAGCACGTCGGCTCCGGTTACGAGCGCGAGGAAGACGCCCCACACGAGAGCCCGTGCCGAGCGGGGCAGACCGCCGCGCAGGACGAGGTAGCCGAGCCCCGTGGCAGCCCCCAGACCGGCTGTGACCACCAGCAGGAACGTCGTCGCGGTCGTGAACTGGCCGATCGTGAAGCCGTCGTCGGTCTTGATCCCGCGGACCGCGTGATCGGACGTGAGGCGCAGGACGAGCATCACGAGCCGCCCGCCGATCCCGCCGAGGAGGAGCCCGACGAGGCTGCCCGCGCCCGCCGCGAGCAGGACCCTCCAGACCACCTCGCGGAGATCGTCGGATCGTGGGCGCGTCGCGTGTTCCATGAATGGGAAGATATAGTCTTTTTCTCGCCGGTTTGCAATGCTCTCCGCATGCGCCGACGGCCGGGCAGCCTGATCCCCATCGAGCTCGCGATCCTCGAGGCGGCGAGCGCCCGCCGTGAGCCGTTCCACGGCTTCGAGCTCGCGAAGGCGCTTGCAGACGCCGACGGCGCCCGTGGGCTGACGGCCCACGGCACGCTCTACAAGGCGCTTGCGCGGCTTGCCGAGCAGAAGCTGCTCGAGGCTGAATGGGAGGATCCCGAGATCGCCCTGCGCGACGGACGGCCGCGGCGACGCCTCTACCGCCTGACCGGGGCGGGCGCGGCGCGAGCGAGCGCGGAGCGGACACGCGCACAGCGCGCGGGCACCGCCGGTCGCTACCCCGCGGCGGGAATCGCATGACGGCCACGCGGCTCGTGCTCCGCTGGGTCGACGCCTACACGCGCGGCCTGCCCGGCGACGCCCGAGCAGCGCGACGCGCAGAGCTCGCGAGCGACGTCTGGGAGCAACGAGCCGCCTCCGGTGACGGGCTCGGAGCGCAGCTCGCGCTCACGTCTCGCTGCGTCCGTGGGATCCCATCCGACCTCGGCTGGCGGCACGCGCAGCGGGCCGGCCGCCGACGCGCGTCACGCGGGAGCGTCGCGCGCAGGCTCGGCTGGGCCGTCGCCGGGATGGCCTACGCGGCGCTCACGATGATGCACGGATTCAACGCGACCGTGCTCGTCGGGCTCGACCTCTACGGCGACGACTGGGACCCGGCGGGCCTCGCCTGGAACGCGAGGGTCAGCGCGACGCTGCTGACGCTCCTGGTCGTCGGAGCCGTGCTGATGCGCCGGCTCCCGCGAGCCGGTGCGTCGCTCGTCGCACTCGGCGCGCTGGCGACGCCGATCGCCTTCCCCTGGGGCGCGATCGTCTATGGACCGATCGCGTTCGCGGTGACTCTTGCAGCAGTCGCGCGAGCACAACGGCTGCGACGGGCGCAGCGCGAGACGACGAGAGGATGACGAGTGCGCCGGTGTTGAAAACCAGTTCCTCGGCGTTGCCGACCGGGTTGCGCACGATCACGTCATTGCAAGGAGGGCGCGCCGAGCGTAGCGTGCGCCTGATGGCGATCACGCCCGACTCGACGCGAGAGGCGGAGCGGTTTCGCGACTGGACGCCGGAGCTGCTCGCCGAGCTCGAGGCCAACAGTTGGAACCCCGAGTCGGCATGCGCCTGCTGCCGGCGGACGCGCGCACCCGTGTGTGGGAGATCCGCCTCGCTCCCGGCGAGCGCACCGGCTTCACCGGCACGTCCTCGACTGCGTCTGGACGCGCGTCAGCGGCGGTCGCGCGGGGAGCCACGCGGGCGCCGGCCGCACGCACGAGATCAGCTCCGACGTCGGCGAGACGCGCGCCCTCTCGTTCGGTCGCCGACTCGATGATCCACGACCTCGAGAACTCCGGATCCGCCGACCTCGTTTTCAGGACGTTCGAGTTTCTCGACAGCGCCAACGATCCAACTCCCAACCCGTCAGGGGAACCGCGATGAAGCCAGCTCCCTTCGCCTACCACGCACCGCCGACGGTCGAGGCGGCGCTTGGACTGCTCGCGAGCGATCCCGCTGCGATGGTGCTCGCCGGCGGCCAGAGCCTGGTGCCACTGCTCAAGCTCCGCAGCGCCCGCCCGTCGGCGCTCATCGACATCAACGGCATTCCCGGTCTCGACGGGATCGAGCTCGCCGACGGCGAGCTGCGGATCGGCGCGCTGGTGCGCCAGCAGACGCTGCTCGCTGATGCACGCGTCGGCGCGGCCTGCCCGCTGCTGACCGAGGCCGTGCAGCACGTCGGCTACCGCGCGACCCGGCATCGCGGCACGATCGGCGGCTCGCTCGCCTACGCGGCGCCGTGGGCCGAGCTGACGGCGGCCGTCGTCGCGCTCGACGCGACCATCGAGGCCCGCTCTGCGGACGGCGTGCGCTCGATCCGCGCGCGGGAGTTCTTCCGCGGCGAGCACGAGACCGATCTCGCACCGGGTGAGCTGGTCACGCGCGTGCGCGTGCCGGTGCAGGCAGCGCGCACCGGCGCCGCCTTTCACGAGGTCAGCGCGCGCTATCGCGACTACGCGCAGGTCGGAGCCGCCGCGCTCGTCACGCTCGGGGCGGACGGGACCTGCACCGGAGCCGAGCTCGTGCTGCTTCGCGTCGCACCGACGCCGCATCGTGCCGAGATCGACGCGATCGTGCGCGGAACCACGCTCGATGACGCAACCCTCGACGCCGTTGCGGCGTCGCTCGCGGATCTCCGCCCGCCCGACGACGTGGAGGTCTCGGGCGTCTACCGTCATCGCGTCGTGGCAGTGCTGGCGCGGCGCGCGCTGCGCCAGGCCGCCGAGCGCGCCGGAGAGGAGCGGGCATGACCAACGAGGCGACCACCCACGCGGTGCGCGTCGAGGTGAACGGCCGCTGGCGCGAAGGAAGCGTCGAGGGACGTCTGACGCTGGCCGACTACCTGCGCGAAGATCTCGACCTCACCGGCACGCACCTCGCCTGCGAGAACGGGTTTTGCGGCAACTGCAACGTCCTGCTCGACGGCGAGACGGTGCGCTCGTGCCTCGTCTTCGCGGTACAGGTCGACGGGCGAGCCGTGACGACGGTCGAGGCCCTGGCCGGTCCGCGCGGAGAGCTCGACCTCCTGCAGAAGGCGTTCCACGACAACCACGGCCTCCAGTGCGGTTTCTGCACCCCTGCGATGCTCCTGACCGCGCACGAGTACCTGCGCGAGAACCCCGATGGGGGCTCAGATCAGGAGATCCGCGAGGCGATCAGCGGCGTCACCTGCCGCTGCACGGGTTACCAGCACATCGTCGAGGCGATCCGTGCGGCCGCCGAGGCCGGCGCAGGAAGGGAATCGGCATGATCGTCGAGCAAGATCCGAACGCGGCGCGCATCGTCCGCGAGACCGCACGCGAGGGGCCCCGCCGATCGCTCGGCAAGAGCATCAATCGCGTCGAAGACCCGCGCTTCCTGCGCGGCGAGGGGCGCTACATCGACGACATCAAGCTGCCGAACATGGCGCACGCGGCGATCGTGCGCAGCCCGCACGCGCACGCGCGCATCATCAGCATCGACACCTCGAAGGCCGAGGTGCTCGGCGGCGTCGTCTGCGTCGTCACGGGCCGCGACGTCGCGGAGCTCGCGGCGCCGCTGCCCTCGTTCGGCGCGGGACCGATCATCCAGGACATGATCGCGGTCGAGAAGGTGCGCCACTACGGCGAGGCCGTGGCCGCTGTCGTCGCCGAGAACCGCTACATCGCCGAGGACGCCTGCGATCTGATCGAGATCGTCTACGAGCAGCTCCCCGTCGTGCTCGATCCGTTCGAAGCGCGCCGCGAGGGCGCTCCGCTCGTGCACGAGAAGCTCGAGACGAACCTCGCCTACGAGCGCACGTTCAGCTTCGGCGAGGTCGACAGGGCCTTCACCGACGCCCAGCGGACGGTCAACGCGAAGCTCCGCTGGCCGCGCTCGACGGGCATGCCGATGGACACGAACGGCGCGATCGGCGACTACGACGCGGGCACGGGCGTGGTCACGATCTACGCGAACTCGATGAACTTCACGTACTTCCTCTGGCTGATCGCGGCATCGCTGAAGATTCCGGCGAGCAAGCTCAAGATCGTGCCGGTCGCGGCCGGCGGCAGCTTCGGGTCGAAGTTCTTCATGCACAAAGTGCCGACCCTCGCCGGCTTCCTCTCGATGCTCGCGCGCAGGCCCGTCAAGTACGTCGAGGACCGCGTCACGCACATCGTCAACAACGATCACTGCGGCTCGGACCGCCACTACGACGCATCGCTCGCATTCGACGACGACGGCACCTTCAAGGCGCTCAAGATCGACTGCACCGACGACTACGGCGCGTACCTCCAGTTCGGCACGGGAACGCACGGGAACGCGCTCTCGCAGGTGATCGGGCCGTACCGCATCGAGCACGTCGAGTACTCGCTGGCGGCCGTGCTGACGAACAAGAATCAGCAGGGCGCCTACCGCGGCTTCGGCGCCGAGGTCTCGAACTGGGTGCTCGAGCGCCTCGTCGATCTCGCGGCGCGCGAGCTCGGGATGGACCGCGTCGAGATCCGCCGGCGCAACCTGATCGGCCCCGACGAGTTCCCGTACCGCACGCCCACCGGCAACATCTATGACAGCGGCAACTACCAGGGCGTGCTCGAGAAGGTGCTCGCGGAGGTCGACTACGACCACTGGGTCGCCGAGCGCGAACGCCTGCGCGCCGAGGGACGGCACGTCGGCATCGGCATCGTCGCCTCGCAGGAACGCAGCGTCTTCTCCTCGACCGAGTTCTGGTTCTGGTTCGACAAGCCGGAGTTCACGCCGACCTCGAGCCCCGAGAGCGCGAGCCTGCAGATCGACCCGATGGGGAACTTCGTGGTCACGCTGCACTCGCAGTCGATGTGGGGAAACAGCCCCGAGACCGTCGTCTCGCAGGTCGTAGCCGAGGAGTTCGACATCGATCCCGCCTCGGTCGTCGTGACCTACGCCGACTCGCAGCACGCGCTTCCCGGCACGGGCCCGGGTGGCTCGCGCTACACGGTGATGGTCTCGGGTGCCGTCGCGGGCGCGGCCGCGCAGCTGAAGGAGAAGATCCGGCGGATCGCCTCGGACAAGCTCGAGGTGGCCGAGGGCGACCTCGAGTTCCGCGGCGGCGCGGTCGGTGTGCGCGGTGCACCAGATCGGCAGCTCACGCTCGGCGAGGTCGCGCTGACGGCCTACATGTTCCGCCTCGACCTGCCCGGCGACATGGAGAGCGGCCTCGCCGCCCAGTCGACCTACGACCACCCGCTGACGACGCTGCCGAACGCCGACCGCTCGGACCTCGGCATGTTCTACCCGTTCGTCGGCCACGCCTGGCACATCGCAGTGATCGAGGTCGATCCCGAGACCGGCAAGATCTCGTTCCTCCGCTACGCCGCCGTGCACGACGCAGGCACGATCGTGAACCCGAGGACGCTCGACGGCCAGATCATCGGCGGGACGGTGCAGGGCCTCGGCACGGCGCTCTACGAGGAGTACCTCTACGACGAGCACGGCCGGGTGCGGAACGAGAGCTTCGAGACGTACCACCTGCCGTCGTCGATGGACGTGCCGACGATCACGGTCGGCCACCAGGAGACGCCGTCGCCGTACACGCCGTACGGGATCAAAGGTGCCGGCGAGGGCGGTCGCATGCTCACCCCGGCGATCATGAGCGGTGCGATCGATGACGCGCTCTCGGACTACGGCGTGACGGTCACATCGCTGCCGATCTCGGCCGAGCAGATCGTGGAGTGGGTGAGCGCGGGCAAGCGCTAGACCCCGGCCCCGGAGGGCTCGCCACCCGCGAGAATGCCGGGATGGCCCCGCCGCCCCGCAACATCGTCAGCGTCGAGCGCGTCTCGCGCTCGCACGGCGGTCACGTCGTCTTCGAGGATCTCTCGCTCGGGATCGCCCGCGGCCAGCGGATCGGCGTCGTCGGGCAGAACGGCGGCGGCAAGACGACTCTGCTGCGGCTGATCGCGCGAGCCGAGCAGCCCAACGCCGGCACGGTCACGCACGCGGGCGATCTCGTGCTCGGGATGCTCGGGCAGGGCGACGAGCTCGACTCGACACGGACGATCCGCGACGAGGTGATCGGCGGGCGCGCAGACCATGAGTGGGCCGGCGATCCCCGCATCCGCGACGTGCTCGACGGGCTGCTCGGCGGCGTCGCGATCTCTCGCTTCCCGAACGGCCTCGACACGCGCATCGAGCCCCTCTCGGGCGGCGAGCGCCGACGGATCGCGCTGGCGCGGCTGCTGCTCGACGGGCCCGAGCTATTGCTGCTCGACGAGCCGACGAACCACCTCGATGTCGAAGGCGTGGACTGGCTCGCCCGGCACCTCGCCGCCCGGCGCGGCTCGCTCGTCGTCGTCACCCACGATCGCTGGTTCCTCGACGCCGTCTGCGACGAGACCTGGGAGGTCACCGATCGCCGCGTCCACCGCTACGACGGCGGCTACGCGGCCTGGGTGCTGGCGCGCGCCGAGCGCGAGCGCATCGCCGCCGCGGGCGAGGAGCGGCGCAGGAACCTGCTGCGCAAGGAGCTCGCCTGGCTGCGGCGAGGACCACCCGCGCGCACGACAAAGCTGCGCTTCCGGATCGACGCGGCGAACGCCCTGATCGCGAACGAGCCCGAGCCACGCGATCGCGCCGAGCTCGTGCGCTTCGCCTCGGCGCGGCTCGGACGCACCGCGATCGAGCTCGAGTCGGTCTCGCTCACGCTCGGCGAGCGCCGCCTGCTGCGCGACATCACCTGGCGTCCCGCGCCCGGCCAGCGACTCGCGCTCGTCGGCGTCAACGGCTCCGGCAAGACGACCGTGATCCGGCTGATGACGGGCGAGATCGAGCCGACGAGCGGACGCGTCGTGCGAGGCACGACCGTGCGGGTCGCCCACCTCTCGCAGGATCTCGAGGAGCTCGACGGCGATCTGCGCGTGCTCGAAGCCCTCGAGCGCGTGCGCGGCCGCGTCACGCTGGGCGACGGCAACGAGGTCACCGCCGGCCAGCTGTGCGAGCGCTTCGGCTTCGGCGGCAACCGGCAATGGGCCTACGTGCAAGACCTCTCGGGCGGCGAGCGACGGCGCCTGCAGCTGATGCGCCTGCTGATGGACGAGCCGAACGTGCTGCTCCTGGACGAGCCGACGAACGATCTCGACATCGACACGCTGACGGCGCTCGAGGACCTGCTCGACAGCTGGCCCGGCACGCTCGTGATCGTCAGCCACGATCGCTACTTCGTGGAGCGCGTCTGCGATGACGTCTACGCGCTCGAAGACGACGGCGGGATCAGGCACCTGCCCGGCGGGATCGACCAGTATCTCGTGCTGCGCGCCGAGGCGGCCGCCGTCGCCGAGAGCGCCGAGGCGAGGACGGAGGCGAGCGCCGCGCCGCCGAAGGGCGGGCAGCGCCGCCAGGCCCAGCGCGACGCCCAGCGCATCGAGCGCGAGCTCGCGCGGCTGCAGGCTCGCGAGGTCGATCTGCACGCGTCGATGAGCGAGCATGCCACCGACTACGCGCGCGTCTCCGAGCTCGACGGCGAGCTCCGGGCGCTCCTCCGCGAGCGAGCGGGGCTCGAGGAGGAGTGGCTCTCGGCCGCCGAGCTGATCGAGTGACAGCCGCCGCGACCGGTACCCTCGTACTCGTCCACGCCAGCATCAAAGGATCCTGATGTCGCTCCCCCCGCCTCCTCCGCTCGAAGGCATGCCCGCCCATGGCTCCGCGGACGGTGAGCTCGCGGGCTTCTGGCGGCGCTTCGCGGGAGCGTTCATGGACGGGATCGTCACGAACATCGTCGCCGGCATCGTGATCGCGATCGTGGGCAAGAGCCAGGGATCGTCCGCGGGCAGCCTGATCGGGCTCGTCGTCGGACTCGGCTACGCGATCCTGCTGATCGGCCGCCCGCAGGGACAGACGTTCGGGATGCAGCTGATGGGCATCCGCGTCGTCGCGATCGGCACCGGCGAGCCGATCGGCTATGGCCGCGCGATCGGCCGCGCCGTGATGTCGATCGTCTCCGCCTTGGCGATCCTGCTCGGCTACATCTGGATGATCTGGGACAAGGACAAGCAGACCTGGCACGACAAGGTCGCGAGCTCGGTCGTGGTTCGCGTCTGAGGCCTCGTCACCGGCGCTACCCTGACCTCCACATCGCTGACGACGGAGGACCGGATGGCGTTCAAGGACAGCTTCACCGTCGATGAGTGGGCGCAGGTGGCTCACGCCCCGATGATGGCGATGGTCGCGATCGGCGCCGCCGACCCCGGCGGGCTGCTCGCCGCCGCCAAGGAGGGAACGGCGCTCGCGCTTGCGCTCTCGCACGCGAGCAAGGATGCGAGCGAGGGACTCGTGCACGAGGTGGCCGAGGAGATCAAGGCGACGAAGCCGGGCCGCAAGCAGCTCGGGATCGAGCATCCCCAGTCGCGCGAGCACGTCGAGCAGATGGCGACCGACGCGATCCGCCGAGCGGCCACCCTCGTCGCCGCGAAGGCTCCCGCCGAGTCGGACGGCTATCGCGCGTTCCTGATGACGACGAGCGAGCGGATCGCGAACGCGGCGAAAGAGGGCGGCTTTCTCGGGATCGGCGGCGAGCGCGTCAGCGCTGCCGAGGAGCACGCGCTCGCCGAGATCGCCGGCGCGCTCGGCGTCACGCGCTGACGCGGTGGCGGTAGAGCCGCCAGAGCACATAGCCGCCGATCGCGACGATCGCGACGATCGCGCCGTAGCGGTGCAGCTCCGAGGCGAGCGCGTCGACATCGACCACGTCTGCGAGCGCACGTCCGAGCAGCGTGAAGGCGACCGCCCAGATCGCGCAGCCGATCGCGTTCCAGAGCGTGAAGCGCGAGTAGGGGAGCGACGACGCCCCCGCGGCGATCGCGACCTCGCTGCGGACGGCCGCGATGATGCGCCCGATGACCAGGGTCAGCGGCGCGCTTCGCTCCAGCTTCGCATAGAGCTTGCGCTCGCCGTGGCCGATGCGGATGTAGCGCTCGAGCCAGCGCCGGCCGATGCGGCCGAACCAGTACGCCGTGTGGTCGCCGAGCATCGCCCCGGCGCAGGCGAGCGCGGCGATCGCTGCGAGCGAGTACTCGCCCGAGGCCGAGGCGACGAGGACCGAGACGTCCCCCGATGCGGGCAGACCCAAGGTATCGACCGCGCTGAACGCGAAGACGCCCCAGATCCCGAGGGAGCGGAGAAACGAGAGGATCGCGTCCACCACCGCATCGTGCCTGAACGCCGGTCTGCATGCGCCTCGCGAGCCCGCCGATCGGCCGGCTCGCAGAACCGGCGCACGCGCGATCGGGCACGGAGATACTGATGGGATGCGCGCCGCGACGAGAGCGGCGCTCGTCGTCGCCGTCGCAGGCGTCGCGGCGGGCGCCAACCTGCCCGCGCACGCGCACCGGGCTGCCGAGTTCCAACTGGAGCGCGTCGCCTCAGGGCTGCAGAACCCGGTCTACGTCGCCCAGCCGCCTGGCGATCCGCGGCTGTTCGTCGTCGAGCGGGCGGGACGCATCCGCATCGTCCGCAACGGCGTCGTGGGAAAGAAGCCGTTCGCCGATCTCCACGAGCTCGTCGGCTCGAACGGCGAGCAGGGGCTCTACTCGGTGGCGTTCCACCCGAACTTCGCCCGCAACGGGCGCCTCTTCGTCGACTACGCGTCCGTCGACGGCGCCGACGTGGTCTGGGAGCTGCACGCCGCGCGCGGCGCCTCGACGGTCGACGGCGTGCCGCGGCTGATCCTGAGCATCCCGCACCCCCGCGCGACCCACAACGGCGGGCAGCTGCAGTTCGGCCGCGACGGCTACCTCTACATCTCGACCGGCGACGGAGGCGGGGTCGGCGATCCCGACGGCAACGCGCAACGGCGCAGCTCGCTGCTCGGCAAGATCCTGCGCATCAACATCAACCGGCGAAGCGCCGACGAGGGCTACTCGATCCCCTACGACAACCCGTTCACGGGAGCCGCGCCGTGGCGCCCCGAGGTGCTCGCGCTCGGGCTGCGCAATCCCTGGCGGTTCTCGTTCGACCGCCTGACCGGCGACCTCTGGCTGGGCGATGTCGGACAAGACCGGTTCGAGGAGGTCGACCACGTCGAGCGCTCGGAGATCCAGGGCGCGAATTTCGGCTGGAGCAGGCTCGAGGGGACCGAGCCGTTCGCCGCCCGCTCGCTGCGCGGCGGGCACTACGTGCGACCGGTGGGCACCTATCCCCACTCGCTCGGCTGCTCGGTGATCGGCGGCTACGTCTACCGCGGGCCGCGCATCGCAGGCCTCAACGGGCAGTACGTCTTCGGTGACTTCTGCAGCGCCCGCATCTGGACGATCTCGGCGAACGGCGGGCCGATCAAAGAGGTGGGAAGCGGCATCGGCTCGGGCGCGAGCGAGATCACCTCGTTCGGAGAGGGCGACGACGGCACCCTCTACGTCACCTCGGCCCGCGGGGGCGTGTACCGCTTCGATCCGGCCGCGGATTGAGCAGGATCACGCACTTCTTGGGCTTGCTGCACGGCTCGCCGTAGCTGTGAGCATGCGCGTGCGCCCTGTCGGCGAAGCCGACGACCAGCACGCCCATCAGCGCGAGCGAGACACGCGCTGACGCGAAACGAACGCAGAGCGAACCGACGACGAAGACGGCAGCCGGCACGACAAATGCCGACACCTGCACGTAGTCGGCCCTCGGGTCGATGCGCAGCAA
This sequence comes from Actinomycetes bacterium, assembly GCA_031361905.1. Taxonomy (GTDB): domain Bacteria; phylum Actinomycetota; class Thermoleophilia; order Gaiellales; family JALYLC01; genus JANLRV01. The sequence goes on along the minus strand of JANLRV010000243.1, from coordinate 116 downwards.
TGGACCCCACGGCCCCCAGTCCAGCGTGTACGCATAGAGCACGATCGCCGCTCCTGCCGAGAGCGAGAGGATGGCGAGCGAGCGCCACGAGATCGTGGGCGGATGGCGCCGCGGCA
>JANLRV010000172.1:0-23807 GCA_031361905.1 Actinomycetes bacterium | reverse complement strand
CGCCGCTGCGGCGAGAGCCGAGGAGGCGATCGACGTCCCGCTCGCCACGCGCATCCCGCTCGCGGCCGGCGACCCGGTGCGCTCGCGCGAGCTCGGCGTGCGGGGCGTGATCCTCGAGGTCTCCGGCGAGACCGCGCTCGTCCAGGGCGGCGCGCTGCGCGTGCACGTGCCGCTCGCGCAGCTCGAGCCCGATCCGGGCGCGGGCTCGGAATCGCAGCGCGAGCCGCCCGTCACCTTCCGGATCACGGCGACGGCCGACGTCGCGAGCCAGATCGACCTGCGCGGCACGACCTCCGACGAGGCTCGGATCGCCGTGCGCCAGCTCGTCGACAACGCCTCGATGGCCGGTCTCGCCGAGGTCTACGTGATCCACGGCCGCGGCACGGGCGCCGTGCGCGCCGCCGTCCGCGCCGAGCTCGACTCGCACCCGCTCGTCGAGCGCTACGAGTCGGAGAGCCTCGACGGCGCGACGCGCGTCCTGCTGCCCGGAAGCGGCGCGTGACGGGCTCGATCAGGATCGAGCTGCACACCGCCGCACGGGTGCTGCTGGACGAGCACGGGCCGGCGATCGCGGCGGCCAAGGCAGACGGCGAGCTGCTCCTGGGCATCCTCCACCGCTTGCGCGAGGCGCCCAGCCCGACGGGCGGCGACGGCGCCTTCGCGGTCGCGTTCGCGAACGGCGTGCCCGCTGCGATCGCCGCGGTGACAGCGCCGTCGCGCGGCATCGTGCTCGCGCTCGTGTCCGAGTCCGAGCGCGCCCTCGAGGCGCTCGCCGAGCGCTTCCACCGCGACGGCGTCGAGCTGCGCGTCGTGCTCGGCCCGACTGCCGCCGTCGTCCCCTTCGCGGCGCGCTTCGCCGCCCGGGCGCGGGTGGCGCTGCGGACGACGCGCCTGATGCTCGCGCACGAGCTGCACGCGGTGCGCACGCCGTCGGCTCCCGCGGGACGCGCCCGCCTCGCGACTGCCGACGACAGCGAGCTCGTGGTCCGCTGGGCCGCCGCCTTCGCCGAGGCCGTCGGCAACGATCCGCGCGACTCGCCGCGACGGATCACGACGAACCTCGCGGCCTCCGACGTGATGCTCTGGGACGACGACGGCCCCGCCTCGATGGCCGCGATCGTGCGCCGCACGCCGCGCTCGGCCAGCATCGCGTTCGTCTACACGCCCGAGGAACGCCGCGGGCGCGGCTACGCCTCGGCGCTCGTGGCCGCGCTCTCGCAGCGCGAGCTCGACGCCGGCTGCGAGTGGTGCTCGCTCTTCACCGACAGCGAGAACGAGACGACGAGCCGCATCTACCAGGCGATCGGCTACGAGCCGCGCAGCGAGTACCGCGAGATCTGGCTCAGCTCGGCCGCTAGGCCGGACGCGAGTCCAGGCTCGTCCGCTCGATCTGCCTCGTCATGAAGCACTCGATGCGGTCGTCGACCTTGGTGTCGTTGAAGCCGTCGAGCACGATGCCGCACTCGAAGCCGGTGGCGACCTCGCGCGCATCCTCCTGGACGCGCTTGAGCGAGCCGATCGCACCCTCCCAGACGACCGCGCCCTCGCGCAGCACGCGCACCCGGGCCGAGCGCTGGATCACGCCGCTCGTGACCATGCAGCCGTTGATGACGCCGAGCTTCGAGCTGCGGAAGAGCGCTCGCACCTCGGCCTCGCCGACGACCTCCTCGACCTCGTCCGGCGTGAGCATGCCGACGAGCGCCTTCTGGATGTCCTCGGTCAGCTGGTAGATCACGCGGTAGGTGCGCACGTCGACGCCCTCGCGCTCGGCCAGCATCTTGGCCTCGTTGTTCGGGCGGACGTTGAAGCCGACGACGATCGCCTTCGACGCGGCGGCGAGCATGATGTCGGACTCGCCGATGCCGCCGACGCCGGTGTGGATCACGCGCACCGCGACCTCGTCGTGCTTGAACTTCTCCATCTCGCCGAGCGCGGCCTCGACCGAGCCCTGCACGTCGGCCTTGATCACGAGGTTCAGCTCGTTGACGCCGTCCTTGATCTGCGAGAACAGGTCCTCGAGCGAGATCGACTTCTGGCGATGCGCGAGCTGCTCCTCGCGCAGGCGCTTGGCGCGCGCCTGGGCGGACTGGCGCGCCTCGCGCTCGGAGTCGACGACGCGACAGCGCTCGCCGGCCGGCGGCGGGCGGTCGAAGCCCAGCACCTCGACGGGCACGGCGGGGCCGGCCTCGTCGAGACGCTCACCGGTCTCGGAGTACATCGCGCGGATCTTGCCCCAGGCATCGCCCGCGACGATCGCATCGCCGGGGCGCAGCGTGCCGCGCTGGACGAGCACCGTGGCGACAGGGCCGCGGCCGATGTCGAGCCGGGACTCGATCACGACGCCGTGCGCCTGCGCGTTGGGGTTGGCCTTGAGGTCGAGCACGTCGGCCTGCAGCAGGAGCATCTCGAGCAGGTTGTCGAGCCCGCTCTTCTGCTTCGCGGAGACGTCGACGAAGATCGTCTTGCCGCCCCACTCCTCGGGCTGGAGCCCGTGCGTGGTCAGCTCGGTGCGCACCCGCTCGGGGTTCGCCCCGGGCTTGTCGATCTTGTTGACCGCGACGACGATCGGCACGTCGGCCGCCTTCGCGTGGTCCATCGCCTCGATCGTCTGCGGCATCACGCCGTCATCGGCGGCGACGACGAGCACCGCGACGTCTGTGACGCGCGCGCCGCGGGCACGCATGGCGGTGAACGCCTCGTGGCCCGGCGTGTCGAGGAAGGTGACCTTGCGGCTGTCGACGATAGCCTGGTAGGCGCCGATGTGCTGCGTGATCCCGCCGGCCTCGCCGGACGCGACGCTGGTCTCGCGGATCGCATCGAGCAGGCTCGTCTTGCCGTGGTCGACGTGGCCCATGATCGTCACGATCGGCGCGCGCGGCACGAGATCCTCGGCGGAGTCCTCGAACGTCTCGTCGACCTCGAGCTCGTCGGCGGCGCTCTGGATCGTGACCTCGCGCTCGAGCTCGGCGCCGATCAGCTCGACGGCGTCGTCGGTCAGCGTCTGCGTGATCCCGACGAGCTCGCCCATGCCCATCATGATCTTCTGAATCTGCGCGGTCGAGATGCCAAGCTCGGTCGCGAAATCCTTCACCGTGACGCCGGAGCGCACGGTCACGGGACCCGTCGGAGCCGGCGCCTCCTCGCGGCGCTCGGTGCGCTGATCACGGCCGCGGCCTCGGCCGCGGTTGCGCGTGTCGCGCTGCGGCCGGGAGGCCGCGGTGTCGATCACGACGCGACGGCGACCGCCGCTCGCGCCACCACGCTGCGGGCGCGCGACGCGCGAGCCTGCACCGGTGCCATTGCCCGGAGCCGGGCGCGGACCGCCCCCGCCTCCGTTGCTGCCGGGGGCCGGACGCGCCTCGCTGGCGCGCTGGGGCCGAGGCTCCTCGGCCTCGACGCGCGCCGGTGCGGGCGCAGCCGCGACGGGTGCCGCCTTGACCGGCGCCTGCCGTCCCGAGGTTGCCTGTGGCGCCGTCGCGGCGCGCGCGGAGCGCGCCGGACGCGAGCCGCCGAGCGCGCGCGCAGCCGCAGCCTCGTCGACCGTGTCGCCCTGCAGGCGAACGCCGGCCTCGGCGAGGCGACGAGCGACCTCCCCTGGATCGAGGCCACGTTCTCGGGCGATATCGGCGACGCGTTTTCTCGGCATACAGAACCCTTCGGCGGGTTGACTCTAGTTGATCTGGCTGCTCTCGGCAGCGCGGATGCGCGCCGGGAGGTCGGGCGGAAAGAGCGGTCGAGCGTGCAGCGAGCGGGCGACCAGACGGCTCGTCGCGACGCGGTCAGGGCAGTCTCCGGTAGGGCACGCGTAGGCGCCACGGCCGCCCGACCCGGCCGGCACGAGCACCCCGGCCGCGTCGATCGCGAGCCGGATCAGCTCGTGCGAGGCGCGTCGCTCGCCGCAGCTCACGCAGGTCCGCGTCGCCACGTGTCCGGTCAGGCGGTCCCCGTCACGGCGAGCTCCTGGTGGGCGGGCAGGTCGCAGTACGCAGAGCCCGGGATCGCGTTGTTCGGGCAGCGCTTGCCCGAGCCCATGATCGCGTTGCAACGACCGCCGACCCCGTCGTCCTCGCCCTCACCGGAGAAGGCGATCTCGGCCTCCTCCTCGGCGAACTCCGTCTCGCCCTTGATGTCGACGCGCCAGCCCGTCAGCTTCGCCGCGAGCCGGGCGTTCTGCCCCTCGCGGCCGATCGCCAGCGAGAGCTGGTCGTCGGGAACCACGACGGTCGCCTGGCGGCCGGCATCGTCGACGAGCACCTCGCGCACGCGCGCGGGCTGCAGCGCCTTCGCGACGAAGCGCGCCGGCTCGTCGTTCCAGGCGATGATGTCGATCTTCTCGCCCCGCAGCTCGGAGACGACCATGCGCACGCGCGAGCCGCGCGGGCCGACGCAGGCGCCGACGGGATCGACGCCCTGGATATGCGAGACGACCGCGATCTTCGAGCGGTAGCCAGGCTCGCGGGCGACCGCCTTGATCTCGACGTGCCCGCTCTCGACCTCGGGCACCTCCATCTCGAAGAGCTTGCGGATCAGATCCTCGTGGCGTCGCGAGAGCACGATCTGCGGCCCGCGCGTGCCCGTGCGGACCTCGATGATCACGCCCTTGACGCGACCGCCGTGCTCGTAGCGCTCGCCCGGCACCTGCTCGGAGCCCGGCAGCAGCGCCTCGACTCCCCGGCCGAGATCGACGATCGTGTAGCGGTTGTCGGACTGCTGGACGATGCCGGTGACGATGTCGCCGACGCGGTCCTTGTACTCCTCGAACATGATCTCGCGCTCGGCCTCGCGCATGCGCTGCAGGATCACCTGCTTGGCGGTCTGCGCGGCGATGCGGCCGAAGTCGTCGGCGGTCGTGACGTCCTTGGTGGCGATCTGATCGTCGGAGAACTGCGACCAGTCGATCACGGGCTCGGGCTCGACCGGCTCGGGAGGCGGACCACCCTCGGGCATCTCGACGGGCTCGGGCTCGGGATAGGTGATGCCGGGATGGCCCTCGAGCTGCTCCGCCGGGACGGTCAGCACGAAGATCTTGATGTCGCCGTCGGCGCGGTCGAAGTCGACGCGCGCGAACGGGTTGGCGTGCGGCGTCTTGCGATAGGCCGCGAGCAGGGCGTCTTCGAGCGCCCGGAAGAGCACTTCGGGATCGATGCCCTTCTCGTCGGCGACGACGGCGATCGCTTCGAGGATCTCTTTCGACATGGTGTCAGCTCCGATTGGTTCGTCCCGGGCGTGGTGCAGCCGGGATCAGAAGCTCGTGGTGGAGGTGGGCCTTGCGGATGGCTGTGAGCGGAATCGTGACCGTCTCGCCATCTGGAAGGTTGAGCTGGATCGCATCGTCCGAGACCTCGGCGATCACGCCGGAGAGCCTGCGGCGGCCGTCCTGGAGCGCGTGCAGGGTGATCTCGGCACGCTCGCCACGGGCACGCCGGTAGTGCTCGAGGCGGCGCAGCGGCCGCGGCAGGCCGGGCGAGGAGACCTCGAGGCGATAGCGCGACGCGTAGTCATCGAGCGCCCGCGCGACGTCTGCGCAGTGCCCGTGGTCGATGCCGGCGGGATGGTCGATCAGCACCCGCACGGTCTCCGGCCCCACGAGGTGCGCGTCGTACAGCGCGAACTCCGGCGCATGCACCGCGAGACGCTGCTCGATCGCGGCGAAGAGGTCGGGGGTGATGTCGGTGTGATCTGTCATGGGCTTCGCGGTGCCCGCGCGTCCTGGACGCGGGCACAAAAAAGGCGGGCTCGAAACCCACCGGACGACAGCCTCGCATTCAGATCGCCGAGCGACTGCAGGCACGGTAGCAGGCTCCGCAAATTGGGACAATGGGCCCGCCTCTCCCCGCGCGGACGCACCCGTAGGATTGCGGGATGACCGCTGATGCCCTCCGCGCGGCCGCCCGCCGCCACGCCGACGACGTGATCTCCCCGAACGTGAAGGCGTGGGAGCGGGCCGGAACCTTTCCGCGCGAGGCGGCGCGCGCGGCCGCCGGCGACGGGCTGCTCGGCCTCTTCGCGCCCGCCGACGTCGGCGGGCAGGAGCGCACCTTCGCCGAGGCGATGGGCGTCTTCGAGGAGCTCGGGCGCGGCGATGCGTCCTACGCCTTCGCGCTCTCGATGCACAACGCCGTCGCGAACGCGATCGCGCGCTTCGGCTCGCCCGGCCTGCGCGACCGCTACGCGCGCGGCCTGACCTCGGGCGAGCTGCTCGGCTGCTTCTCCCTGACCGAGCCGCACGCGGGCTCCGACGCCGCCGCGATCACGACGCGAGCCGTGCCCGACGGCGACGGCTGGCGCGTCAGCGGACGCAAGGGCTGGGTCTCGCTGATCGGCGTCGCCGACGTCTATCTGGTGGCCTGCCGCACCGGAACCGAGCGCGGCACGAGCGACGTGATGCTGATCGCGATCGACGCGAGAGCCGAGGGCGTGCGCGTCGAGAAGGTCTACGACAAGGCCGCATCGTCGTTTTTGCCGATCGGCGTGCTCGCGCTCGACGACGTCTCGTGCCCGGCCGACGCGGTGGTCGCGCCGGCGGGCCACGGGATGCAGGCGGCGCTCGGGGCGATCGACGTCGCGCGCTGCGACATCGCGGCGATCGCGATCGGCCTCGCGGCGGCGTCGCTCGATGTCGCGCTCGCCTACGCGCGGGACCGCGCCGCGTTCGGAGGCACGCTGCTCGACCTGCAGGCGCTGCAGTTCGCGCTCGCCGACGTCGAGACCGAGATCGTGGCCGGCCGCCTGCTCTACGAGCGCGCGGCCGCGAGCCTGACGGCCGGCTCGGGCGCCGTCGATGCGGCGCACGCGAAGCGCTTCTGCCCCGACATCGCGCTGCGCGCGGCGATCACCTGCAGCGAGGTGCTCGGCGCGAACGGCTGGCTCAACGACTACCCGCTGGCGCGGCACCTCGCGAACGCGAAGATGCTGCAGGTGGTCGACGGCACGACCGAGATCCAGCGGCTCGTGATCGCACGCTCGCTGCGCACGCGCGCAGCCGGGCTACCGCCCGCGCAGAGCTCGTAGCGAGACGACGCCGCGCAGCCGCTCGGCCCGCGTGCGGCTGCGCCGGAGCGCGGCCACCGTGCCCGCCGTGATGCGCTCGAGCTCGCCGACGGCCGCCGAGCCCGGCGCGGGCGCGAAGCGAGCCGCATCGGCCGCGCTCGCCCAGGCTGCGGCCTCGATGCCGAAGCGGCGCTCGAGCTCGGCCGCGACCTCGCCGTTCGTCAGCGCGGGTGCGAGCGCGAGGCCCTGGTCCGAGGCGAAGCTCACGAGCCTCGCGCGCGAGCGTCCCGACGGGCCGCTCGGGCTCCGGCGAGCGAGCACGGCGTGCTTGACGAGAGGGAACAGCGCGGCTGCGAGCAGCGGCGCCAGCAGCAGCACGAGCACGGTCGCCGACGTCGAGCGGCCGCGCGCCGCGCGCACGGAGGCGGTCGCGACGGACGGATGGAACGCGGGCAGGTACAGCTGCCCGCCGCCCAGACCGGCTCCGAGGTCGGGTCCCCGGAAGCTCGCCGAGGTGGTCGACGCGGCGCCGGGCAGCTTCCGCGTGGGCGTCGGCTCGAATGAGATCCAGCCCTGCGTCGGGAACCAGACCTCGACCCAGGCGTGGGCGTCACGGTCGGTCACGACGTAGCTGCCCGAGCTCTCGCGACCGGCCGTGAACCCCTCGGCAACACGGGCGGGAATGCCGAGCAGCCGTGCCAGCGCGGCGAGCGACGCGGAGTACATCTGGCAATAGCCGCGCGTGCCCGAGACGGCGAAGGCCGCGAGCGCCCCGGGCCGGCTGACGAGCGCGGCGGTCTCGTCGTAGCTGCGCGCGTGCAGCATCGCCTCGAGCAGCGCGACCGCCTGGTACGGCGTCGCCGCGTCGGCGGTGGCAGCGCGCGCGAAGCGGTAGGCACGCTCCCAGCCGATCCACGCAAGCTGGCCCGCATGCGAGCGGAAGAGCACGTCCATGCGCGCCTCGCGACCGGCCGAGCCCCAGGCGGGGAGCGTCGCACCGGCGAACGAGAGCCCGGCGGCGCGGATCTCGTCCGGGTAGTCCGCGCCGAGCGTCCGCAGCGCCGCGGGCGACGGCTCGGCGAGCTGGGTGCTGACGGCGTATCGCGTGCCCGCGCGCGGGGCGGCGGCGGTGCGGGCGGCCGAGTCCGCGAGCAGCACGGCGCCGCCGGACGACGAGGGCACCTCGTAGGCAATCGGCTGGCCGGGCGCGAGCAGGTAGGGCTCGTCGAGCGCGCTGATCTGCACCGAGACGTGCGTGACCGGCCCGCCGGGCGGCGTGGTCGTCACGAGCACGCCGCCGGCCGACGCGGCAGCCGTGGCACGCGCCGTCGTCCCCTCGCCGAAGCGCAGGCCGTCGAACCGCTCGAGGATCGTCGCCCGCCAGTACTCCGGGCGCGGCGCGCGCACCGAGAAGACGTCCGTGATGCGCTCGGGCCAGTGCAGCCCGGCGTAGCTCTGGTCCCACACGTAGCGCACGCCGACCCGTGCCGCGGGATCGGCGTCGAGCCGCCAGCTCGTCCAGTCGAGCGCCCCCGTCGCACCCGTGCTCGCGATCACCGCGAGGACCGAGCCGGCTGCCGCGGCACAGGCCGTCGCGACGAGCGCCCGGCGAGCCTCGACGAGCCTCGAGAGCACGCGGTCGCAGCCGAGGAAGGCCAGCACGAGGACCAGCGCGAGCAGCCCGCGCAGGATCGGGTAGTCGAGCACGTAGACCGTCGTCGCGACGGCGAACGGCACGAGCGCGAGCACGGCCGCGAGCAACGGGCGCGGCCGTGCCAGCCAGAGCCAGGCGAGCGCGCTGAGCAGCAGCACGAGCAGCGCGAGCAGCGTCCCGCGCAGCGAGCGCTGCAGCTCGGGGTTGTAGGGCAGCGTCACCGCGAACCACTCGTGGACGCCGCCGGGGATGCCGGTGAGGACGTCGGCGAGCGCCCGCGGACGCAGCGAGCCCGCGACGACCGCGAGCGCGCCGAGCGCGCAGGCCGCCTGTGCGGCCAGCGCCGCGCGTCTGCCGCTGCGAAGCGCGACGAGCGCGGGCGCCGCCGCCAGCGGGACGAGCGCCCAGAGCACGAAGGCCGAGAGCGAGGGACCTTGGAGGCCGGCGACGAGGGGCAGCGAGAGGGCGCAGGTTGCCAGGTAGATCGCCAGCCGGGCCGCGAGCGGGGTTGCCGCGAGGCCCCTCATGCGATCGAGCGCGGCCGCTCCTCGAGCCGCTCGAGCCGGTCGCGCAGGTTGTCGTCGCGCTCGATCACGAGCGTATGCCAGCCGGCGGCGAGCGCCGAACGATCGACGGGCGCCACGCCCGGATCCCAGCCCGCCGCGTCGACCGCGACGACCACGAGGCGGCCCTCGTCGGCGCGCGCGGCGAGGAAGCCCGCGTCGAGCCGGTCGGGCGCGCTCGTGACGAGCCAGAGCTCGCCCGCCTGCGCCGCGCCCGCCGGCCAGACCTGCGCCGGCGAGGTAACCCGCATGGGCTGCACCGACGCGAGCGCGTCGAGCAGGAGCTCCCACTGCTCTGAGCCGCCGAGCTCGAGCCGCTCGGCCGACTCGCCGAGCAGGATCAAGGTCGCGCGCTCGCCCCGCAGAAAGGCGCGGCGCGCGAGCGCGAGCGCGGCCTCGAGCGCGACCTCGAAGGCCTCGGCGGCGCGCTCGGAGGGCGCCGCGAGGTCGAGCGCGATCGCGACGTCGTCGCGCGTCTCGTCGTCGAACTCCTTGACCATCAGGCGGCCGACGCGCGCCGTGCTCGGCCAGTGGACGTGGCGCAGCGACTCCCCGTCGCGGTGGGCGCGCACCCCGCGCAGGTCGAATCCGGCAGCTGCCGCCGCGGGGAGGCTCCCGCCCGTCGGCTCCCCCGCCCCGTGCCCGGGCGCAGCGGTGAGATCGAGCACCCTCGGGCGCACGAGCAAGACGTCGCGCGCGGCGAGCCGGGCGCTCAGCCTGACCACGGCGAAGGGATCCTCGCAGACCAGGCGCGCGCCCTCGAGCACGTAGCGGCCCCGGCCCGCGCTGGCGACGCGATAGCTCCCGGCGAGGCCGGACGACCCACCGGCGAGCGCGCATGCAGCACCTCCGCCGGGAGCGCGCGGCTCGGCGAGCGTCGCGCTCCCGAGCCGCCGTCGTCGCCCTCGCACGAGCACGTCGACGACGAGCACCTGTCGCGCCTGCGCCTCGAGCGGCAGCGTGCGCACGAGCACGGCTCCGCGCAGCTCTGCGGCGCTCGCCACGAGGGCGAGGGCGAGCAGCGCGAGCAGGCCGAAGCCGACCACGTAGAGCTCGCTCGTCCCGAACGCCCAGCCGATCGCGAGCGCAGCGAGCCCGCAGCCGAGCACCCCGAGGCCGCGGCGGGTCACGTCGGGACGGGCACCAGGGCGAGCGCGTCGCGCACGATCCGCTCGGCGGACGCTCCCTCGGCTCGCGCGCTCGATTCGAGCAGCACGCGGTGGCGCAAGGCCGGCAGCGCGAGCGCCTTGACGTCGGCGGGCGTCACGAACGCGCGCCCGTCGAGCAGGGCCCGCGCCTTCGCCATGCGGACGAGCGCGATGCCGGCCCGCGGGCTCCCGCCGAGCCGAACCCGTGCGTCGTCCCGGGTGGCGGCGAGCACGTCGACGATGTAGCGATGGACCGCCGGGTCGACGTGCACCGCGCGGACGGCGGCGATCGCCGCCGATGCCTCGTCGATCGTCGCGACAGCAGCGAGCTCCTCGAGCGGCGAGCGCGGCCCGCCGGTCTGACGCTCGAGCATCGCCGCCTCGTCCTCCGGGGCCGGGTAGCCGAGACGCAGGAGCAGCGCGAAGCGGTCGAGCTGCGCCTGCGGAAGCGGGAACGTGCCCTCGTGCTCGATCGGGTTCTGCGTCGCGATCACGAAGAACGGCAGCGGCAGCTCGTAGGCGATCCCGTCGATCGTGACCTGGTTCTCCTGCATGCTCTCGAGCAGCGCCGACTGCGTCTTCGGGGACGCGCGGTTGATCTCGTCGACCAGCAGGACGTTCGCGAAGACCGGCCCGGGACGGAACTCGAACGCGGCCGATCTCTGGTCGAAGACGCTCACGCCGGTGACGTCGCTCGGCAGCACGTCGGGCGTGAACTGGAGGCGCGCGAAGCGGCAGTCGAGCGAGCGCGCGAGCGCCTTCGCGAGCAGGGTCTTGCCGACGCCCGGCACGTCTTCCAGCAGCACGTGGCCACCGCCGAGCAGCGCGATCAGGCAGAGCTGCAGCGTCTCGGGGTCGACGTGCACGACGCGGCCGACGTTCTCGGCGACGCGCGTCGCCGTCGCGCGAGCCGCGTCCGCGGGCGTCGTCGTCGTCAGCTCTACGCCGTCCACGATCTCATCGTAGGCGCTTGCGCGCCGCCTGGATCGTTGTCGGCGAACTCGCCGACGACGAGCTATCCCGAGACGAGACCGACGAGATCGCAGACGGGCTCATAGCCGAGGCGCAGGTTGACCGCCAGCATCGCCTGGTTCGTCCCCTCGTTGTGGGTCTCGAGCTCCGCGAGCCCGTGCTCGATCGCCCAGGCGATCTGCGCGTCCTTGAGCGCGCTCGCGACGCCGCGCCCGCGTGCCGAGCGCGCCACCGCCGTGATCGCGTGAAAGCCGACACCGGGCCGCGCCTGCGGCAGCGTCAGCAGGGCATAGCCGGCCGTCGCGCCGTCGACCTCCGCGACGAACAGCCGGCCGGCGCGCGCAGCCGGGGCGTCGATCCAGACGCGGCGCCACCAGTCGAGCTCGCCCGCCGTCATCGGCATCGTCCCGCCCGGCACCTCCGCGAGCACCTCCGTCGCGATCGCATGCACGGCGACGAGCGACTCGCGAGCGGGATCGAGGATGCGGACGCCGACCCCGTCGCGCGCTCGCCGCACGCTCGCGGTCGAATCCGGGAGCGCGCGCAGCCGCAGCCGCAGCACCTGCTCGCGCCAGTCCTCGACGAACTCGCGCGCGTGCGAGAAGGCGAGACCGGCGGGGTCGTCCGCGTAGACCTCGGTCTCGAGGCCGGTCTTGCCGCGCGCCCGGGCGTGGGCGCGCAGACGCTCGAGGAGCAGCGACCCGATGCCCTCGCGGCGCCGATCGGGCACGACCCAGGCGCGCCCCCAGAGGCGCTCGTAGGCGTCGGTCGAGATCGCCATGCGGCCCACCTCGCCCGCCCCCACGGCCCGCTCGCCGTCCCATGCGATCACCGACTCGCCGGCCGGGTCGAGCGAGGCCTCGTGCTCGTCCTCCTCGACGGACTTCGCGGCATGCGGGTCGGCCACGAGCCGGATCGCGGCCTTGGCTCGGCGGCCGCAGTCGTCGCGGCAGAGCTCGAGCCGAACGGTCACGCGAGCAGCTGCTCGACGCGATCGAGAATCGCGGCGGCGACGACGCGCTTGGACGCGCGCTCGACCATCGTGACATCGTCGGCGCCGATGATCGCGACCTCGTTGTGATCGACGTCGAAGCCGATGTCGGCCCGCGAGATGTCGTTCAGCACGATCAGGTCGACCTGCTTCCGCTCGCGCTTGGCGCGGGCACGATCGAGGTCGCGACCGGGCTCGGCGGCGAACCCGACGAGCACCTGCCCGGGCCGGCGCGCAGCGCCCAGTTGAGCGAGGATGTCGCTCGTCGGCTCGAGCTCGAGCACGAGCCCCTCGCCTCGCCGGCGCTTGCCGTCGACCTGCCCGCGCGGGCGGAAGTCTGCGACCGCGGCGGCCATCAGCACGATCTCGGCGGAGGCCGCGCGCCGGACCGTCTCCCGCTCGAGCTCGGCCGTCGTCTCGACGTGCACGACCTCGCCCCCGGCCGGCTCGACGAGCGCGTTCGCGAGCACGGTGCAGACCTCGGCGCCTCGCTCGCGCGCGAGATCGGCGAGCGCGACGCCCATCCGCCCCGACGAGCGGTTGCCGAGAAAGCGGACCGCGTCGAGCGGCTCGCGCGTGCCGCCCGCGGTGACGAGCACGCGACGCCCGGCAAGGGTTCCGGCGAGCGGCGCGAGCAGCCGCTCGATCGCGTCGACGATCTCGCTCGGCTCGCTCATGCGGCCGGCCCCGACCTCGCCCTCGGCGAGCGCGCCGCTGGCCGGCCCGACGATGGTCGCGCCGCGCTCCCGCAGGGTCGCGAGGTGCGCCTGCGTCGCCGGGTGCTCCCACATCCGCACGTTCATCGCCGGCGCGACGAGCAGCGGCGCCGCCGTCGAGAGCGCGCTCTGGCAGACGACGTTGTCAGCGAGCCCGAGCGCGAGCTTCGCGAGCGTGTTCGCGGTGCAGGGGGCGATCGCGAGCACCGCGGCATCCCGGGCGGCGTCCAGGTGCGGATAGCTTCCGTCGACGACCGGGTCGTCCAGCAGCACGGGGCTCCGGCTGAGCGCCGAGAAGAGCTCGGCGCCGACGAACTGGCGCGCGTGCGGCGTCAGCGCGACGCGGACGTCGCGCTCGGCCGTGACGAGCAGCCGGACGACCTCGCACGCCTTGTAGGCGGCGACCCCGCCCGTGACCCCGAGGAGGACGAGCGGGCGCGAACCCATGCCTGGTTAGGCCTCGAGCTCCCAGTGGAGCTTGTCCTGGGCGATCTCCTCGAGGGCCATCGTCAGGTAGTTCTTCGAGCGCGACTCGACCATCGGCGGCGCGAACGAATCGATGTTCCCCTCGCCCAGCTCATGGTGGTACGCGTTCAGCTGGCGCGCACGCTTGGCGGCGACGATCACGAGGGCGTACTTCGAGTCGATGCGCTTGAGCAGGGTGTCGATCGGCGGATGGATCATGAAAATCCTTCGGGCAGCACGAAACCCGGCAGGTGCCGAGTGACCACAGTCTACAGCACGGCTACCGCGGCAGACCCTCGAGCTTCTCGACGAGCTCGCCGGTCGCGCGCTCGACCTCGTCATTGACGATCACGAGGTCGAAGTGCTCGCGCTCGCGCATCTGCTCGCGCGCGATCGCGAGCCGCATCTCGATGTCTCCCGCCGAGTCGGTCGCTCGATGGCGCAGCCGGGCCTCGAGGTCCTCGAAGCGCGGCGGGGCGATGAACACGAGCACGGCGTCGGGCCGGCGTCTGCGCACCGCGAACGATCCCTCGACCTCCAGCTCGAGCACGACGTCGCAGCCCGTCTCGAGCAGCTGCTCGACCTCGCTGACGAGGGTCCCGTAGCGGCCGCCCGCGTAGCCGACGTGCTCGAGGAACTCGCCGGCGTCGACGCGCCGCTGGAACTCGGCGTCGCCGAGGAAGAAGTACTCGCGTCCGTCGACCTCGCCGTCGCGGCGCTGCCGTGTCGTCGCCGAGCGCGCGACCGCGAACCGGTCACTGCGCTGTAGGAGGCCGCGGATCAGCGTGCCCTTGCCGGCTCCCGACGGGCCGGAGACGACGATCAGTCGAGGCAGCTCAGCGGCCGAGCAGCGTGACGAGCTCGATGCGCTGCCGCTCAGAGAGACCGCCCACCGTCTTCGACTGGCTGATGCGCACCTGGTTGAGACAGCGCGTCGCTTTGACGCGGCCGAACTTCGGCAGCGCGCGCAGCACGTCGAACACCTTCGCCGTCAGCAGGAAGTTCGGCGGGTCCATCAGAACCTCGAGCGCCGAGACGCTTCCGTCCTTCAACTCGCGCTTCAGTCGCGCCCGCTCGACCCGCACCGCGTTGGCCCGCAAGAGGGCCTCCCGTCGCTGGTCGAGTGATCGAAGCGGCGTCTGCGTCGGGAGTTTCTCGGCGGTGGTCATCGTCGCGGGATCGTAGTGGTGAACAGGCCTCTATCGCAAGCGAGAAACCGCGAAAAAGCGGCGGTTCTCGAACAAAACGGTGAAGCTGAAGTTGAGCCTGATATCGCGAAATTCGCCGCGTTACGTGCCGAGCGCATGCCGTATCTGTGCTACAAGCTCGGGCTCCCCGAAGGCCGCGGACCCCACCTGCACGGCGAGCGCGCCGCAGGCCAGGAAGTCACGCGCATCGTCGACGCTGGAAATGCCTCCCACGCCGACCACCGGGATCCCGATCGCGGCGGAGCACGAGGCGACGGCCGCGAGCGCGACGGGCTTGAGCAGCGGACCCGAGAGACCGCCCGTCCCGCCACCGAGCAACGGCTCGCGCGTGACCCGGTCGAGCACGAGCCCGCGCAGGGTGTTGATGCAGACGACGGCCTCCGCCCCACCCGCCTCGGCGGCGCGCGCGATCGCGGCGATGTCGGGCACGTTCGGCGAGAGCTTGACCCACACCGGAAGCCGCGTCCGCTCGCGCACCCGGCGCACGACGGCCTCGCTCTCGGCGACATCCGAGCCGATCGAGATGCAGCCCGTCTCGACGTTCGGGCACGAGATGTTGAGCTCGAGGGCGGCCACTCCGGCCTGCTCTTCGAGCTGCTCGGCGAGGTCGGCGTAGTCGCCGAGGCTGAAGCCGCCGATCGAGACCACGATGGGGCGCCCGAGCTCGACGAGCCGCGGCAGCACGTCCTCGCAGAACGAGTCGATGCCCGGGTTCTGCAGCCCGATCGAGTTGATCATGCCGCCGCTGACCTCGGCGATCCGCGGCGCCGCGTTGCCCTCGCGTGCGAACGGCGTGACGGTCTTCGTCACGATCGCGGCGAGCTCGCGACAGATCGTCAGGCCGGCGGCCTCGGCGGCCAGCGGATCGAGCGTGCCGGAC
The DNA here is from genome assembly GCA_031361905.1 of Actinomycetes bacterium. GTDB lineage: Bacteria > Actinomycetota > Thermoleophilia > Gaiellales > JALYLC01 > JANLRV01. Next base: position 8,220 of record JANLRV010000172.1, on the reverse strand, counting down.
GCGTTGAGCACGGGGTGCTCGAGCTCGAGCGAGCCGATGCGGACGGTCACAGGAGCATCCCGTCGACGACCGGACCCTCGACGCAGAGCCGCACGATGCGCCCGCCGAGGCGGACAGCGCAGCCGTAGCAGGCGCCGTAGCCACACGCCATCGGCGCCTCGAGCGCGACCTGCGACGGGACCCCGGCCTCGCTCGCTCCCCGGGCGACCGCCTGCATCATCGCCATTGGCCCCGCCGCGAAGATCGCGCTGGCCTCGGCGTAGGGCGGTGCCACGAGGTCGGGAGCGATCGCCGTGACGACCTCGGCGGCCGGCACGAGCTCGCTCGCCCGCGCCGCCTCCGCGTCGCGGAAGCCTGCGTGCAGACGAGAGCCCGGCAGCGCCGCGGCGACGCCCGCGAGCAGCGCGACCCCGAAGCCGCCGCCGACGAGCAGCGGCTGCTGACCGGCCGAGCTGAGATCGAAGCCGCGCCCGAACGGCCCGCTCACGACCACCTCGCAGCCGACCTCGGCGAGCGGCGCGAGCGCCCTCCCCGAGAGCTGGCAGAGAAACTCGATGCCGTGCTCGCCGACGCGGACGGCCGAGAGCGGGCGCGGCAGGAAGGCCGGGCTCCCCGCCACGCGCAGCATGTGGAACTGGCCGGGCACGCCCGGCTCGAAGCTCGCCTCGAGCGTGACGACGGAGAACGGCCCGAGCGCCCTCGTCGCGACGACGCGCGTTCGCTCAGGCATGGATCTCCTGCAGGCTCTTCGGCTCGACGTTCCAGGCGCGCGCGATCGCCTGCACCGCGGCCGCTGCGCCGGCCAGCGTGGTGATGCACGGGACCTTCGCGGCGAGCGCCGTGCGACGGATCTCGTAGCCGTCGGTCCGGGCGCCCTTGCCGACGGGCGTGTTGACGATCAGGCAGACCTCGCCCGAGCGGATCAGATCGACGACCGAGCGCGCCGACGAGGCGTCGCCGAGCTTCGCGATCACCTCGACCTCGACGCCGAGCTGCGCGATGCGCCGAGCGGTGCCCGGCGTCGCCACGATCGTGAAGCCGAGGTCGGAGAGCCGCTGCGCGAGCATCGTCGCCGCAGGCTTGTCGCGATCACAGACCGAGAGGAAGACGCGCGCCGGCACGTCCGTCGGCCGTGCCGGCAACCGCAGCCCTGCCGCGCGCATCGCCTTGCCGTAGGCCGTCGGGAAGTCCGGCGCGATCGCCATCACCTCACCCGTCGAGCGCATCTCGGGCCCGAGCACCGGATCCGATCCGGGGAAGCGCGCGAACGGCAGCACGACCTCCTTGAGCGCCACCCCCCTCGGCTCCGGGATCACGGGGTCGATCTGCGCGAGCGTCTGGCCGACCGAGATGCGGCACGCGAGCTCGACGAGATCGATGCCCATCGCCTTGCAGACGAACGGCACGGTCCGGCTCGCCCGCGGGTTCGCCTCGAGCACGTAGACCGTGCCCTCGTGGATCGCGAACTGCACGTTGCAGAGCCCCTTGACGCCGAGCCCGCGCACGAGCAGCTCGGTCTGGCGCCGGATCTCGGCCTCGACGTCGGGCCCGATCGAGAGCGGCGGGATCACGCAGGCCGAGTCGCCGGAGTGGATCCCCGCCTCCTCGATGTGCTCCATCACGGCCGCGACGATCGCATCGGTGCCATCGCCGAGCGCGTCGACGTCGACCTCGATCGCGTCCTCGACGAAGCGGTCGACGAGCGTGTTCGGCGCGATCGCGCCGGCGCGCACGTCGTCGGCCGAGTAGCAGACGCGCATCGCCCGTCCGCCGAGCACGTAGCTCGGGCGCACGAGCACGGGGTAGCCGATCCGCTCGGCCGCCGCGACGGCCTCGTCCGCCGAGCTCGCGATCGCCCACTCGGGCGCCGACAGCCCGAGCTCGGCGAGCAGGTCGCCGAAGCGCTGGCGATCCTCGGCGAGGTCGATCGCCGCCGGTGGCGTGCCGAGGATCGGGATGCCCTCCGCGAGCAGCCGGTGCGCGAGCTTGAGCGGGGTCTGGCCGCCGAACTGCACGACCACGCCGACGGGGCGCTCGCGCCGCACGACCTCGAGCACGTCCTCGGCCGTGAGCGGCTCGAAGTACAGCCGATCGGCCGTGTCGTAGTCGGTCGAGACCGTCTCGGGGTTGCAGTTGACCATCACGGTCGCGTAGCCGAGCGCGGAGTAGGCCTGCACGGCCTTGACGCAGCAGTAGTCGAACTCGATGCCCTGGCCGATCCGGTTCGGACCCGAGCCGAGGATCAGCACCGCCGGGCGATCGTCGCCGATCGGCTCGTCGACGCGGTCGTAGCTCGAGTACAGGTAGGAGGTCTCGGCCGCGACCTCGCCGCCGCACGAGTCGACCGTCTTGAAGACCGCGTGGACCCCGAGCTCGTCGCGCCGCGCGGCGACGGCCGCCTCGTCGACGCCGAGCTCGCGTGCGATGCGCGCGTCGGAGACGCCGGCGTGCTTGACGCGGCGCAACTCCTCGGCCCCGAGCTCGGCGAGCGGCGAGAGCGACTGCTCCATCCTGACGCGCTCGGCGAGCTCTTCGCAGAACCACGGGTGGATGCCCGACTCGGTCGAGAGGGCGGCCGGCTCCTCGCCCGCGCGCAGCCGGCCGAGCAGCGCGTCGAAGCGATCCCAGGCGGGCGTCGCGATGTCACCGCCCTCGCGCGGCGCGCGGTCGAGCTCGCGCGAGCGCATCGCCTTGCCGAACGCCTCGTTGAAGCTGCGGCCGATCCCCATCGCCTCGCCGACGGACTTCATCTGCGTCGTCAGCCGCTCGTCGCTGCCGGCGAACTTCTCGAACGCGAAGCGCGGCGCCTTGCAGACGACGTAGTCGATCGTCGGCTCGAAGCTCGCGGGCGTCGTCTGCGTGATGTCGTTCGCGATCTCGTCGAGCGTGTAGCCGATCGCCAGGCGCGTGGCGACCTTGGCGATCGGATATCCGGTCGCCTTCGAGGCCAGCGCGGAGCTGCGCGAGACCCTCGGGTTCATCTCGATCACGACGATCTCGCCCGTCTCGCGGTTGACGCCGAACTGCACGTTCGAGCCGCCCGTCTCGACCCCGACGACGCGGATCACGTCGATCGCCGCGTTGCGCAGCCGCTGGTACTCGCGATCGGAGAGCGTCATCGCGGGCGCGACGCAGACGGAGTCGCCGGTGTGCACGCCCATCGGGTCGAGGTTCTCGATCGAGCAGACGATTACGACGTTGTCGGCCTTGTCGCGGATCACCTCGAGCTCGAACTCGCCCCAGCCGTAGACCGACTCCTCGACGAGGATCTGCGAGATCGGGCTCTCGTCGATGCCTCGCGCGCACATCGCGTCGAACTCCTCGCGCGTGCGGGCGAAGCCGCCGCCGTGGCCGCCGAGCGTGAAGGCCGGCCGGATCACGACCGGCAGCTGCAGCTCGCCGTCGAGGGCGGCGTTCGCCTCGGCGATCGTGGAGGCGATCGCGGAGCGCGGCACGCGCAGGCCGATCGACCCCATCGCCTCTGCGAAGAGCGCGCGGTCCTCGGCCGTGCGGATCGCCTTGGCGGAGGCGCCGATCAGCTCGATGCCGAGCTCGGCGAGCACGCCGGCTTCCTCCAGCTCCATCGCGATGTTAAGAGCGGTCTGGCCGCCGAGCGTCGGCAAGAGCGCGTCGGGACGCTCGCGGCGCAGCACCGCGGAGACGCCCTCGAGGTCGAGCGGCTCGAGGTAGGTCGCATCCGCCCAGCCGGGGTCCGTCATGATCGTCGCCGGGTTGGAGTTGATCAGGACGGTGCGGTAGCCCTCCTCGCGCAGCACCTTGAGGGCCTGCACGCCGGAGTAGTCGAACTCGCAGGCCTGGCCGATCACGATCGGGCCCGAGCCGATGATCGCGATCGTCTTGAGATCGGTTCGCTTCGGCATCAGGCACTCCCCTTGCAGCGCTCGACGAACTCGACGAGCTTCTCGCGCGCGTCGTGTGGACCGGGTGCGGCCTCGGGATGGAACTGCATGCTCCAGACGGGGCGGCCGGGCACGCGCAGGCCCTCGACCGTGCGGTCATAGAGCGAGACGTGCGTGATCTCGATGTTCTCGGCGAGCTCGGGCTCCCGCACCGCGAAGCCGTGGTTCTGGCTCGTCACGAGCACGCGCCCGGTCTCGCGCTCGAGCACCGGGTGGTTCGCGCCGCGATGGCCGAACGGCAGCTTGAAGGTCTCCAGGCCGAGCGCCCGTCCGAGCAGCTGGTGGCCGAGGCAGATCCCGTAGACCGGCGTGCCGGAGTCGGCGAGCGCGCGCACCTCGCGCACGTGCGCATCCATCGAGCCGGGATCCCCGGGACCGTTCGCGAGCAGCACGCCGTCGGGCGCGAGCGCGAGCACCTCCGCTGCGGTCGCGTCGTGCGGCACGACGGTGACCGCCGCGCCCGCCTCTTCGAGCAGGTGGACGATCGAGGCCTTCGCGCCGTAGTCGACGACCACGATCGTGCAGGCGCTGCCGGGGTGCTCCCCGGCGATCTGGCCCGAGACCTCGCCGGCCAGCTGGCGGCCGGCCATCGGCGGCTCGCTCGCCAGCAGCGCGAGGGCCTGCTCGCGGGTCGCGCCCTCGCCGCAGGCCGCGCCGAGCATCGCCCCGCGCTCGCGCAGGTGGCGGACGAGCGCCCGCGTGTCGAGCTCGGCGAGCGCGACGACGCCGTGCTCGCGCAGCCAGTCGAGCAGCCCCGCGCGCCCGTTCGGCGTCGCGTTGCGCGCCTCGTGGCAGAGCATCGCGGCGACCTGCGGCCGGCGCGACTCGCTCGCCGCGTCCTCGACGCCGTAGTTGCCGATCATCGGCGCCGTGAACGTCAGCAGCTGGCGCGCGAAGCTCGGGTCGGTCAGCGACTCCTGGTATCCCGTCATCGAGGTGCCGAAGACCGCCTCGCCGACGGCGACGCCCGGCGCGCCGACGCTGATGCCCGGCCAGACGGTCCCGTCCGCGAGGTAGAGGCCGACGTCACCCATGCGCGACGGCTCCCGCCGCGAGGGTGAGCAGGCAGCGGCCCTGAAGCTCCCGGCCGAGGAATGCCGAGTTGCGGCTCTTGCTGTGGATGTCTGCCTCCGTGAAGGGGTAGCGGTCGGTGAGGTCCCAGAGGGCGAGGTTCGCGGGCTCGCCGACCCTAATGCGCGGCGTCGGCAGGCCGAACGCGCGCGCCGGCCCCTCGGTCATCCGCGTGATCAGCGTGGCGAGCGGCAGCACACCGGGCAGGACGAGCCCGGCATAGAGCGCCGGGAACGCGCTCTCGAGACCGATCACGCCGTTCGGAGCCGCCTCCCACGGCACCTCTTTCTCGGCCGGGTGGTGGGGCGCATGATCGGTTGCCACGCAGTCGATCGTGCCGTCTGCGAGCGCCGCGACGAGCGCGGCACGATGCGCCTCGGCGGCCAGCGGCGGGCTCATCTTGAAGCGCGCGGCGTCGAGCCCGCGGACCGCCTCGTCGGTCAGCAGCAGGTGGTGCGGGGAGGCCTCGGCCGAGACGTCGACGCCGCTCGCACGCGCCGCCGCGACGGCCTCGATCGACTCCTGCACGTGCAGGTGGCAGAGGTGCAGCGGCCGGCCCTCGTAGCGCGCGATCGCGAGATCGCGCGCGACCATCGTCGACTCGGCGATCGACGGGTAGCCCGTCAGGCCGAGCTCGGCCGAGACGACGCCCTCGTGCATCTGCGCGGCGGGGCTGAGCGAGAGCTCCTCGCAGTGCAGCGAGAGCACCCGGCCGGTCAGCTCGGCGTACTGCAGCGCGCGGCGCAGCAGGCTCGCGCTGCGCACCGGGCGGCCGTCGTCCGAGAACCCGACGGCTCCCGCGTCGGCGAGGGCGCAGAGCTCGGCGAGCTGGCTGCCCTGCTGCCCGACGCTGATCGCGGCGAGGAAGCCGACGGCGACGCGCGCGTCGGTCCGCGCCCGCTCGTGCAGCGCGATGAGGTGCTCGGGCTGGTCGACGACGGGGTCGGTGTTCGGCATCGCGAGGATCGCGCAGAACCCGCCCGCCGCGGCGGCCGCGGTGCCGGATGCGAGATCCTCCTTCCACTCCTGCCCCGGCGTGCGCAGGTGCACGTGGGGATCGACGAGCCCCGGCAGCACCGTCTTGCCCGTGCCGTCGATCGCCTCGCCGCCCTCCGCGCCGGCGCCGAGCGCGACGATCACGCCGTCGCGGACCTGCACGTCGAGCACGGCATCGATGCCCTCGCCGGGATCGATCACGTGCGCGCCCCGGATCACGAGGTCGGCGGCGGGCGCGTCGCGCCGGGTGAGGCGGCCGGCGGTCCTCACGCGGCGGCCTCGGCGAGCAGGTCGTAGAGCACGGCCATGCGCACGACGAGGCCGCTCGCAACCTGGGCGGCGATCAGCGACTCCGGCGCGTCGGCCACGTCGTCGGCGATCTCGACGCCACGGTTCATCGGCCCCGGGTGCATCACGAGCTGGCCCTCGCGGAGCCGGGCGCGCGTGACGGCGAAGCGCGCTGCGTACTCGCGCAGGCTCGGCACGAACGCCTCGCCGGCGAGCATCCGCTCGCGCTGCATCCGCAGCACGTAGACGACGTCTGCCGAGGCCAGGTCGCCGATCTCGTGCGAGACCGCGACGCCGAGCTCGGCGAGCCCGCGCGGAACGAGCGTCGGCGGGGCGATCACGCTGACGAACGCGCCCATCCGCGAGAGCAGCGCGATGTTGCTGCGTGCGACGCGCGAGTGCAAGACGTCGCCGACGACGCAGACGTGCACGCCCTCGATCCGGCCGAGGCGCGTGCGGATCGTGTAGAGGTCGAGCAGCGCCTGGGTCGGGTGCGCGTGCTTGCCGTCGCCGGCATTGACCACGGCCGCGCGCGTGTAGGCGGTCGCGAGCGCGGGCGCTCCGGCGTGCTCGTGACGCAGCACGACGACGTCGGGGCGGTAGGCATCGAGCGTCAGCAGCGTGTCCTTGAGCGTCTCGCCCTTCTCCACCGAAGAGCCGCCCGACTTGAACGAGAGCGTGTCCGCCGAGAGCCGCTTGGCGGCGAGCTCGAACGAGCTCGACGTTCGCGTCGACGCCTCGAAGAACACGTTCATCACCGTGCGGCCGCGCAGCGTCGGCAGCTTCTTGACCTCACGGTCCGAGACCGCCTCGAAGCCGCGCGCAGTCTCGAGCACGCGCTCGATGTCGGCGACCGCGAGGTCGTCGGTGGAGAGCAGGTGGCGGCGCGCGGAGGTCACGCGGGAGCACCACGGTCGAGCCGCACCTCGTCGACGCCGTCGGTCTCGCGCACGAGCACGCGGACGCGCTCGTCGAGCGCGGACGGCAGGTTCTTGCCGACGAAATCCGCCCGGATCGGCAGCTCGCGGTGGCCCCGGTCGCAGAGCACGGCCAGGCGGATGCGCGCAGGTCGGCCGTAGTCGAAGATGGCGTCGATGGCGGCGCGGATCGTGCGCCCGGTGAAGAGCACGTCGTCGACGATCACGATCGTCGCGTCGTCCAGCGGAAAATCGAGCGAGCTCGCGTTGACGACCGGCTGCGGGTGCGCGGGCGCCTCGCCGCCCCTGATGCCGACATCGTCGCGATAGAACGTGATGTCGAGCGCGCCGACCGGGATCGCGCGGCCCGAGATCTGCGAGACGAGCTCCGCGAGCCGGCGCGCGATCGGCACGCCGCGCGTGTAGATGCCGACGAGCGCAAGCCGGTCGAGCGAGCTGCCCTCGCGCTCGACGATCTCGTGGGCGATGCGCCGGAGCGTGCGATCCACCTGATCGGCGTCGAGGAGCAGCCGCGACTGCTCCGTGCTCACTCCCATGCCCCCATGACGTGCTCCTTCCCGGGCTCTCGGCCACGGCCTTAAAGGATTTCGCGCACGCTAGCAGGCGGGGCGCTGCGACCCGGGTTCGTCGTTCTGACCGAATGACCTAGCACCAGGTTTTTCGGGTTTCACCGAGCAATCGCCCGCGGGACCACCCACGGCATGCCTCGATCGAGGCATGCCGCCGAACACCGATGGAATAGCGTGCGATTCGATGCGCAAACGAACTCCAATCACGTTATCGACGGTCGTGATCTTGCTCGCCGTCGGCACCGCGACCGCGCTCGCGCGCTCGCAGGCGATCCCGACGGTCTCGCTGCGATCGGTCGGCACGTTCCAATCGCCGGTCTACGTGACCGCCGCGCCGGGCGACCCCTCTCGCCTGTTCGTGGTCGAGCAGGCCGGCCGGATCCGCGTCGTCAAGAACGGCGCGACGCTGCCTGCGCCGTTCCTCAACATCTCGGCGAC
>JANLRV010000164.1:0-6966 GCA_031361905.1 Actinomycetes bacterium | reverse complement strand
GTCGGGTCTTGGCTTCGCCGTGGCTGCGGGCAAGGCCGGCTTCATCGGCGAGCGAGCCGCGCGCGAGGCACCGCGATCGCAGCTCTGCGCGCTCGCGCTCGACGACGCGACGGTGTCGGTGCTCGGCAAGGAGCCGATCCTGTCCGACGGCCGCGCGGTCGGCTACGTGACGAGCGCGAACACCGGATACACGGTCGGGGCGAGCCTCGCGCTCGGGTACCTCCCGCTCGAGCTCGCGTCCGAGGGGACGCGGCTCGAGGTCGAGTGGTTCGGCGAGCGGCACGGCGCGGCCGTCGTGCGCGAGCCGCTCTACGACCCCGAGCACGAGCGGATGCGCGCCCGCGCCTGAGCTATCATCGAGCGGCAATGAGGAGCTGACGAACCCCTGCTCTCGGCTGACGCGCCTGCGTCGGCTCTCTTTCGTTCTGGAGGTTCGTCGTGTCTGCAGCAGTTCTCGCCCGTGGCGTCACCATCAGCCGCGGCACCGCCGTCATCCTCGACGGCGTCGATCTCGCGCTCCACCCCGGTGATCGAGTCGGTCTCGTCGGCCCGAACGGCGTGGGCAAGTCGACGCTCCTGCGCGTGCTCGCCGGCCAGGACGTGCCGGACGACGGGCGCGTCGAGCTGCAGCCGCCGACCGCGACCGTCGGCCTGCTCGAGCAGGAGCCCGAGCGGCGACGCGGCGAGACGGCGCGCGCGTCGATCGCGCGTCGCACCGGTGTCGCGGGCGCACAGCGCACCTTCGATGCAGCGACGGCCGATCTCTCAGCCGAGCTGCCCGGCGCGGGTGAGCGCTACGAGGCGGCGCTCGACCACTGGCTCCGGCTCGGCGCCGCAGATCTCGACGCGCGTCTCGGCGAGGTATGCGACGAGCTCGGGCTCCCGGCGAGCGTGCTCGGCCGCGACATGCAGGTGCTCTCGGGAGGCGAGGCGTCGCGGGTCGCGCTCGCCGTGATCCTGCTCTCCCGCTTCGACATCCTGTTGCTCGACGAGCCGACGAACGACCTCGACCTGGCCGGCCTCGAGCGGCTGGAGCGCTTCGTGCTCGCGACGCGGTCGCCGCTGCTCGTCGTCAGCCACGATCGCGCGTTCCTCGAGCGGACGATCACCGACGTCGTCGAGATCGACGAGTTCACGCATCGCGCCACGCTCTACCGTGGCGGCTTTCTCGCGTATCTCGCCGAGCGGGAGATCGCGCGGCAGCATGCCTGGGAGGCCTACGAGACCTACGCCGACAAGCGGGGCGGCCTGCGCGAGCGCGCCCAGCGCGAGCGCGACTGGTCGACCCAGGGCGTCGCCAAGGCTCGCCGTGGACCCGCCGACAACGACAAGCACCGGCTGCACGCTCGCGTCTCGGCCAGCGAGCAGCTCGCGGCCAAGGCCGCCAGCACCGACCGGATGCTCGAGCGCCTCCCCGAGGTCGAGAAGCCGCGCGAGAGCTGGGACCTGCGCTTCACGATCGCCGAGGCTCCGCGCAGCGGCGCGATCGTGGCCACTGCGGTCGGCGTGACGGTGCAGCGAGGCTCGTTCACGCTCGGCCCGATCGATCTCGAGATCGGCTTCGGCGAGCGGATCGGCATCGTCGGCCGGAACGGCAGCGGCAAGTCGACGCTGATCGACGTCCTCTTCGGTGAGCTCGAGCCGACCGCCGGTCGCGTCACGCGCGGGCCGAGCGTGATCGTCGGGCGCATCGATCAGGCACGGCGCCGCTTCGAGGGAGCCGAGACGCTGCTCGACGCGTTCGTCGCCGAGAGCGGCATGACGAGCATGGACGCCCGCACGCTGCTTGCGAAGTTCGGCGTCGACGCGCGCCGCGTCGGCCGGCGAGCGGAGACCCTCTCACCCGGCGAGCGCACGCGGGCGTTGCTCGCCCTGCTGCAGGGCCGGCCGGTCAACTGCATCGTGCTCGACGAGCCCACGAACCACCTCGACCTCGCTGCGATCGAGCGGCTCGAGCAGGCCCTGCAGAGCTTCGGTGGCACCGTGGTGCTGGTCACGCACGATCGCCGGCTGCTCGAGTCGGTCTCGCTCACGCGGATTCTCGAGCTAGGCGGCAGCGGGCGGCTTGTCGACCGCTGAGCGCGAGCTCACGACCTCGTCGATCAGCCCGTAGGCGCGCGCATCCTCGGCGGTCATGAAGTTGTCGCGGTTCGTGTCGGCGTGGATCTTCTCGACCGTCTGGCCGGTGTGCTCGGCGAGGATCTCGTCCATGCGCACCTGCAGGGCGAGGATCTCCCGCACGCGGATCTCGATGTCGGTCGCCTGCCCTGAGAAGCCCGCGCTGCCCTGGTGGATCATGATCTTCGCGTTCGGCAGCGCCATCCGCTTGCCCGGCGCGCCGGCCGCGAGCAGGATCGCTCCCATCGACATCGCCATGCCGAAGCAGATCGTCCGCACATCGGGGCGGATGAAGCGCATCGTGTCGTAGACGGCGAGGCCCGAGTAGACGTCGCCGCCGGGCGAGTTGATGTAGAGCGAGATGTCCTTGTCGGGATCCTCCGACTCGAGATGGATCAGCTGCGCGACGATCAGGTTCATCGACTCGGGCATGACCTCGCCGCCGAGCACGATGATCCGGTCGCTCAAAAGCCGCGAGAAGATGTCATACGAGCGCTCGCCGCGCGCAGTCTGCTCCACCACCATCGGAATCACCGGGGACATCGACGCTCCTCTCGAACGGGTGCTGGATTGAAACCGTAGAGTTGCACGTCAGGCGGGCGCTAGCTCAGGAGCCCATGCAGCGCGGCGCCAACCGCGCCCGCCGTCGAGCCGAGCTCGGCCGGCACCACCTCGACGTGCTCGGGGTCGGTGTACTTGATGCGCTGGCGCAGCTCGGCGCGCAGCGGGAGGAAGAGCGCGTCGCCGGCCCGCGCGACGCCGCCGCCGATCACGATCCGGTCCGGCGTGAGCGTGGCGACGACGTTCGCGAGCCCGATCGCGAGCCAGGCGATCCACTCGTCGATCGCGGTCTGGGCGATCGCGTTGCCGCCGGCGGCCTCCTCGAACGCGTCGTCGACCGTGGCGCATCCCGATGCGCGCTCGAGCGCGTCCGCCTTCGCGAGCGTCTCGAGGCAGCCGTAGTTGCCGCAGTTGCAGAGCAGCGCGCCGGGACCGGCCGCGACGATCTGATGCCCGATCTCGCCGGCGCTCCCGTCGCTGCCGAAGTGCACGCGCCCGTCGAGCACCGTGCCGCCGCCGATCCCCGTCCCGAGCGTCACCCCGACCATCGTCGCGACGCCGCGCCCTGCACCGAGCGTCGCCTCGGCGAGGCAGAACGCGCGCGCGTCGTTGATGATCTGCGTCGGAGCCGAGAGCGCCTCGCTGAGGCGCGCGCCGGCGGGCACGCCGTGCCACTCGCCCGGAAGGTTCGTCAGCATCAGGACCTCGCCGCGACGCCCGTCGTAGCGCCCGGGCACTCCGAGGCCGACCGTCGCGATCGGGCCGACGCGCGCGATCGCCTCGCGCCCCGTCTCGATCAGGCGCTCGATCACGACGTCGGGCCCGCCCTCGGCGTGCGTGTCGGTCGATCCCTGCGCGATCTCGGCGTGGCCCTCGTCGATCACCGCCCACTTGATGTTCGTGCCGCCGAGGTCGAGGCCGAGGTGGAGCGAGCTCACGCCGCCCGCCAGCCGGCGTCGAGGCCGACGACGGCGCCGGTCACGAACCCCGCGTGCGGGCTCGAGAGGTGCAGCGTGGTGCGCGCGAGGTCGTGCAGCGACGAGGCCGTCCCCGGCCAGCCGTGTCTGGCCGACCCGGGGAGGCAGATCGCATTGCAGCGGATTCCATGAGGTGCATACGTGAGAGCCATCGATCGCGTCAGCGCCACGATACCCCCGTGCCGGGCCGCGGCGGCGTGGGTCTCGAACTCGTCGTCGTCGCCGGCGGCCGGCGGCCTGGCCACGTTTACGATCGACCCGCCGCGAGCCCGCAGCGCCGGCAGCGCGCTGCGTCCGCCCGCGAGCGCGGCCTCGACGGTCGGCACGCACGTGACGAGCATGTCGAGCCGGCCGAACTCTGCGAGCGCGAGCGAGACGCCCTCGCCCACGGCACGAGGGCACGTCGGATCGCCGTCCACGCGGCAGACGGGAGGCCCCGCCGGGTGCGGCGAGCATGCGCGGTCGAGCGCGACCACGGAGACGCCTGCCTCGGCGAAGCGCGCGACGATCGCCAGCCCGGCCGCGCTCGTCGCACCGGTCACCAGGGCAACTCTGCCGAGGAGCCGCATCATCCGAAGATCGGCTCGTCAGGCGGGTTCACGAGGCTGGAGCGTAGCGAGGCGGCTCACGGCGGCCGGGACGTGCCCGGCCGCTATCCGGCGATCGTGAGCCCGATCGGGCAGGTCACGCCCGTGCCGCCGAGCCCGCAGTAGCCGTTCGGCACCTTGTCGAGATACTGCTGGTGGTATTCCTCGGCGAAGTAGAACGGCCCGGCCGGCTCGATCTCGGTCGTGATCTGCCCGCGGTGGGCCTCGGAGAGCGCGCCCTGGAACGTCGCTCGGGTGCGCTCGGCCGCGTCGCGGTGCGCCGGGTCGGTCCAGTAGATCCCCGAGCGGTACTGCGTGCCAGCATCGTTGCCCTGCCGCATCCCCTGCGTCGGGTCGTGGCCCTCCCAGAACACCTTGAGGATCGCGTCGATGCTCGTCACCGCAGGATCGAAGACGACGAGGACGACCTCGTTGTGCCCGGTGCGGCCGCTGCAGACCTCCTCGTAGCTCGGGTTCGGCGTGTAGCCGGCTGCGTAGCCGACCGCGGTCGTGATCACGCCCGGCGTCCGCCAGAAGAGCCGCTCGGCACCCCAGAAGCAGCCGAGTCCGAGCACGATCTGCTCGCTCCCCTCGGGGTCTGGCGGGGTTAGCGCCGTTCCGAGAACGGTGTGGCGCGCGGGCACGCGGACCGGCTCGGCGCGCCCGGGAAGGGCATCCTCCGGTCGTGGCAGCTCGGAACTCTTGCGGTTGAACGGCACGGTCGCCTCCTCGCGTTCGGTCCCTGCAGGGTAGAGGCGATCCGCGGGGCTCCTATGAATGTTCCATCACGAGGATGATCTGCGTGCGCGGCGCGAGCGTCTCGTAGGAGTGCGGCACGTCGCCGTGGAAGACGGCGTAGTCGCCGGCCGAGAGCACCACCTGCTCGCCGGCCGGCCCGCAGCGCAGCGAGCCCGCCGTCACGATCAGGTGCTCGATCGTCCCGGGGGTGTGTGCGGCCGCCTCGCGGGTCGGACCCGGATCCGACTCGACGACGTAGAGGTCGCAGCGCGCGCGCTGGATCGTGTCGAGCAGCCGGACCCCGCAGGACGTGCTGTCGTCCGGGATCAGCGGCATCGCGTCGATCCGCACGACGCGCACGCTCGCGCGCGGCTCCTCGACGAGCTCGGCGAACGTCACGCCGAGCGCGCGCGCGAGCGTCCAGAGCGTCTCGATGCTCGGGTTCCCGGTGCCCGCCTCGAGGTTCGAGACCGTCGACTTGGCGACGGCGGCGCGGCGGCCGAGCTCGCCGATGCTGAAGCCCGAGCGGTCGCGCAGGCGCCGCAGGTTCGTTGCGATCGCGGTCATCGGTGCCGATTGACCTTCGGGATGCATCCGTCCATTATATCGAACGATGGGTCAAACAGAACGAACAATGCTCCGCGACGCCCTCACGATCGGGGTCGCCGTGGGGGTCATCGGCGTGTCGTTCGGGGTGCTCGCCTCGTCGAAGGGCATCTCGACCCCGATGGCCTGCGGCATGTCGCTGATCGTCTTCTCGGGCGGCTCGCAGTTCGTGCTCGCCTCGGCGGCCGGGACGAGCCTCGTGACCGCCGTGGCCGCCGGGCTCTTGCTGAACCTGCGGCTCGCCGCCTACGGGCTGTCGCTGGGATCGACGCTCGGCGGTCGTCTGCCGACGCGCATGCTCTCGAGCTACTTCGTGGTCGACGAGACGACGGCGTTCGCGCTCTCACAGCCCACGCCCCGGCTCTCGCGCCGCGGCTTCCACACCGTCGGCATCCTGCTCTTCAGCTTCTGGCAGCTCGGCACGCTGATCGGCTCGCTCGCCGGCAGCGCGATCGGCGACCCGAAGCGATACGGGATCGACACGGCCCTCCCGGCCGCGCTGCTCGCCATGCTCTGGCCGCAGCTCGGGTCGCGCCGCGCGCAGGTCGCGGCTGTCAGCGGCAGCGCGATCGCGGTCGGACTGACGCCGGTCCTGCAACCGGGCCTTCCGATCATGCTCGCGATCTTCGGCGTCGTGCTCGCCCTCACGATCGACCGCCGATGACGTGGGCCGCGATCCTCGCGCTCGGGATCGGCACGTACGCGATGAAGGCGGTCGGGCCCGTCGTGCTCGGATCGCGCACGCTCCCCGAGTGGCTGCAGCAGCTCTTCACCCTCGTCGCGGTCACGCTGCTGGCCTCGCTCGTCGCGATCAACACGCTCGTCGCCGGCCGCTCGATCACCCTCGACGGACGCATCGCCGGCCTCGCGGTCGCCGTCGTCTGCCTCTGGCGCCGCGCGCCGTTCATCGTCGTCGTGATCGCCGCGGCGATGACGGCCGCGACGGTGCGAGCCGTCGGCCGCGGCGCGTGATTCCCCTTCGATCGACGATCGTGGAGCGCATCATCGAGCTTGCGTGAGCGAGCGCGGGCCAGAGGCTCGGCTTTAGCCTGGATCCACCGTGGGCTGGGTGTGTCGCATCCTGCTGGCTTCAGTCAGGCCGCTTCCCACGCGGCTGTGCGCCCGGTCGCTTCGCTCGCGGGCGCCCACCGGCGTGGTGCTCTCCGGGCTGCGCTGTCTGGCCGAGGCGTCCGGCCGCGCCTGCGACAGCGCAGCCCGTCCTGACGGCCACCAGCAGGCCCGCCACGAACCCAGCCCACGGTGGATCCAGGTTTAGACGCTCTAACAGAATGATTCGCGGTGTCTGGCGGCGTCTTCTTTCGGTCCTCTGCTTGCTAGCAGAGGACCGAAACACCGTGTCAAGCCGCTCGCGGCTTGAC
>JANLRV010000133.1:0-2623 GCA_031361905.1 Actinomycetes bacterium | reverse complement strand
TTGACCCGCTTCCAGCCGGCCGCGCTCGCCGGCACCGCCAGCGCGAGCACCGAGACGAAGACGACGACGGCGCGCGCCGCGCGCAGATGGCTCGTAGACACCGGATCCCCCCAAGAGCTGGCTCGACAGCTCTTACCTTAGTGGTCGATCTCGTAAGTATTCGCTCGTATGTGGTGTCCGGCTTGGGGCGTACGTTTGTGGCATCCTGTCCCTTCTGGTGTGGGGTGTTGATGCCTAGAAGTAGTCCCTATCGGATCGATCTGAGCGATGAGGAGCGCCGGGTGCTGGGGGTGCTGGCGTGCTCGTATACGTTGCCGTACTGGCAGGTCGTGCGGGCGCAGATGGTGCTGCTGGCGGCCGAGGGTCTGCGTAACGATCAGATCGCGGCGCGCTTGCACTGTCGCCGTGAGGTTGTCTCGCAGTGGCGCAAGCGCTTCTTCGAACGGCGCCTGGCTGGGCTTGAAGACCTCCCGCGACGGGGCCGGCCCCCGGCCTTTTCCCCCTCACGTCCGCGCTGAGGTAGTCGCGATGGCCTGCGCGCTGCCCGCTGAGAGCGGCCTGCCGCTCTCGCGCTGGTCAGCGGCCGAGCTCGCACGTGAGGCAGTCACGCGCGGGATCGTCGAGCAGATCAGCGGCATGACCGTGTGGCGCTGGCTCTCGGCCGACGCGATCAAGCCATGGCAGCACCGCTCGTGGATCTTCCCGCGCGACGAGCGCTTCGCCGAGCGCGCCGCTCCGATCCTCGACCTCTACCAAGGCCTCTGGCAGGGCGAGCGCCTGCACCCAGGCGACTACGTGATCTGTGCCGACGAGAAGCCCTCGATCCAGGCCCGCAAGCGGATCGCCACCACGCGGCCCTCACGCCCCGGCGAAGGGCAGAAGGTCGAGCACGAGTACCAGCGCAAAGGTGCGCTCTGCTACCTGGCCGCCTGGGACACCCGACGCGCGAGGATCTTCGACCGCTGCGCACCCAAGGACGGCATCAAACCCTTCGACGCGCTCATCGACCAGTTCATGAGCCAGCACCCCTACCGCAGCGCGCAGCGCGTCTTCCTCGTCATCGACAACGGCTCCGCCCACCGCGGCAAACGCAGCATCGACCGCCTCACAGGCACCTGGCCCAACATCACCGTCGTCCACACCCCGATCCACGCCAGCTGGCTCAACCAAGCCGAAATCTACTTCTCAGTCGTGCAACGCAAAGTCATCACCCCGAACGACTTCCCCGACCTCGACACACTCGAAGCGCAGCTACTCGCCTTCGCGCGCCGCTACGAGCAGATCGCCGCACCATTCCAATGGAAATTCACCCGCCACGACCTCCACAAGCTCCTCGCCAAAACCCACACCACCACCCTGGCCGCCTGAACCAATACGTGCACGAACTTCCGAGCCAGACCACTTAGCGCCGCGGATCCCGGCCTGGCGCATGATCCGCTCGACGCGGTCACGCCCGACCTCGTAGCCGGCGCGGCGCAGCGCGAGCCAGGTCTTGCGCGACCCGTAGGCCTCGTAGTTAGCCAGGTGCAGCTCGCGGATCAGCCCCAGCAGCCGCTCGTCCTCGACGACCCGGCGAGACCTGGCGCCGGTCTTGCGGTGGTAGTAGGCGGACGCCGACACGCCCAGCACGCTGCAGATCGGCTCGTGCCGCGTGGAGCGATGGCGCCGCGTAAGGTTGCTTGATGCCGCCGTTGACCGTTGCGTTCGCAGGCGCCGGTACAGGCACGTGGAGCGTCGAGCGCCTGGAGACGCTCTGCGGCGATCCGCTGGCTTCCGCGTCTCGCCTTGACGTTCTCGAAGGATCCGACGCAGCGCGCCCGGTCGGAGATGCCGTTTGGGTTCTGCGCGGGGTCACGCGCAACGAGCGGTATGTCAACGGCGTCGAGCACAACGAGCTGGCCTCGCGCCAACAGCCCCTCGGTCGGTGGGGATCGACGCGGGCGGCGCTGATTCCGATCAAGAAGTCGGAGGCGTGGTGGGAACTCGCCCAAGACGAACGCCGACGCATCTTCGAGGAAAGCTCACACCACGTCGCCACCGGGCTCGAGTACCTCCCGGCGGTCGCGCGGCGTCTCCACCACGGACGCGACCTCGGAGAGCCTTTCGACTTCCTGACCTGGTTCGGGTTCGCGCCCGAGCACGCGGCCGCCTTCGAGGAACTCGTGCAGCGGCTGCGAGCGACCGAGGAATGGACCTACGTCGAACGGGAGATCGACGTCCGCCTCGCTCGGTAAGGCAATACCGCGTCTCGCTATCGAGCAAGCAGGTAGCGCCGGCAGATGAAGGCGCAGGCGAGGTGCTTGAATACTTCGTGCAGCTCGGGTCGGCGTTTCCAGCAGGCGCCCGACGAGGATCAAGCAACTTGTAACGGCCGGTAAGGCTGTCGTAAGGCTGTCGTAAGCGCGTGCTCGTAGCATCGCCGCCGTCCCTACGAGCAGGAGAAGAGAGACGATGCGAGCACGACTGATCCTCACCGTGGCGCTCACCGCGGCCGTCGCCGGTCTGGCCGGCGTCGCGTTCGGCGGCGGCGATGCCCGGGCGACGGCGGCCGGGGCGCCCGGCATCACCGAGGCGAACCTCCCAGCCGGGTTCACGAAGTCACCGGCCGTGAGCGTGAACGGCA
>JANLRV010000053.1:0-8696 GCA_031361905.1 Actinomycetes bacterium | reverse complement strand
CGCGTCGTCCTCTACCCGCTCTACCACCCTGCCGCGGCGCTCTACAACCAGCGCCTGCGACCCGAGCTGGAGCGGGATGTGAGCCGCATCCCGGACCTGTTGCGGATGCTCGCGCAGGACGGCGAGCTCGCGGACGTGTCGTCGGCAGTCGCCGCGCCGCCTGCGCCGGCGATTGCCGAGCCGGTGCCGCCTCCGCAGGAGCCAGAGCAGCTCGGGCTGTTTTGATGCGCGCGCGGGACGCCGAGGCGATGCGGGCGCACGCCGCAGCTCTCGCCATCGGGCTCCCGGCTGGGGCGATCGTCTACGTCGAGGGCCCGATGGGCGCGGGCAAGACGACCTTCGTGCAGGGCGCATGCCGGGGCCTCGGCGTGCTCGAGCGCGTGACGAGCCCGACCTACACCGTCGCGCACCTCTACGACGGCCGCGTCGCGCACCTCGACCTCTCGCGCGCGAGGACGCTCGACGACGAGGCGTGGGGAGATCTCGAGCCGTACTTCGAGGACGTGCGCGCCGCCTTCGTCGAGTGGCCGGAGGTCGGCCTCGGACAGCTGCCGCCAGCGACGGTCATCGTGCGGATCACGCCTCTGGCCGATGGGACGCGCGAGATCGAGCGCATCTCGTAGTCTCATCCGCGTGCCTCGTGTGCTCGCCTTCGACACCGCGACGTCCCTCGTCTCCTGCTGCCTCTGGCGCGACGGTGACGTGCTCGCGGAGCGGCGCTCGGCCGAGCCACGGGCAGCGCAGCGCGTGCTCGCTCTCGTCGAGGAGCTGCTGGCGGAGTCCGGCGTGCGCCGCGACGAGATCGACACAGTCGGCGTCGGCACCGGCCCCGGATCGTTCACCGGCCTGCGGATCGGCATCGCCACCGCACGCGGGCTGGCGCTCGGACTCGGCGTGCCGCTCGGGGGGACGGGCACGCTCGACGCGCTGCTCGCCGGGTGCGCCGGCGCGACGGCGGTGATCGACGCGCGCAGGGGAGAGGTCTTCGTGGCCGGACCCGGGCGCGAGCCCGGCGTGATCACGCCCGCCGGGCTCGCCGCCGTGCTGAGGCCCGGCGAGGTGCTCGTCGGTGACGGCGCCGTGCGCCATCGCGAAGCGTTCGCGGGCGCCTCGATCGCGCCTGATCTGAGCCCGCTGCATGCGCCCAGCGCGGCCGCGATCGCCGAGCGCGCGGGGCAGCTGCAGCCGGTCGACGCGGTTTACCTGCGCCGCCCCGACGCGGAGCCGGTCGCGTGAGCGAGGTCCGCCTGCTCACGCAGGGGCACGTCGACCTGATCGAGCGGATCGAGCGCCGGGCCTATCCCACGCCGTGGTCTCGCTCGATGTTCTCGGGAGAGATCGCGAAGCCGACGAGCCGGTGCTACGGGATGTTCGACGGGCTGCGGCTCGAGGGCTACCTGATCGTGGCCTCCTACGTCGATGCCTGGCACGTGATGAACCTGGCAGTCGACCCGGATTTCCGGCGCCGGGGCATCGGCCGCCGCCTGCTCGAGCGGCTCTTCGCCGACACGGCCGAGGACCCCTCGCGGGGCTACACGCTCGAGGTGCGCGTCTCGAACGGCGCCGCGGTGCGGCTCTACGAGGAGATCGGCTTCCTGGCGGCGGGGATCCGCCGCGGGTACTACACCGACAACCGCGAGGACGCCCTGATCATGTGGCGGGACGCGCCGGCGGCCCCGCACGAGCCAGAGTGATCCTCGCGATCGAGACGTCGTGCGACGACACCTGCGCCGCGGTCGTCGGGCACGACGCGGTCGTCCGGTCGTCGGTGCGCTCGTCGCAGGACGCGCTGCACGCGACGTTCGGCGGCGTCGTCCCCGAGGTCGCCTCGCGGCGGCACCTCGAGCTCGCGGTGCCGGTCGTCGAGCGTGCCCTCGACGACGCCGGCGTGGCGCTCGCCCAGATCGACCGGGTCGCGGTGACGCAGGGCCCGGGCCTGATCGGCGCCCTGCTCGTGGGCGTCGCCACCGCCAAGGCGATCGCCGTCGCGCGGCAGCTCCCGCTGGTGCCGGTCGATCACCTCTACGGCCACGTCGCGGCGCTGCGCCTCGCCCCGCTGCGGCTGCCCGCACCGTTCGCCTGCCTGCTCGTCTCGGGCGGGCACTCGCTGCTGATCGATGTCGAGCGGTACGACCGCCTGAGCGTGCTCGGCGGGACGCTCGACGACGCCGCGGGGGAGGCCTTCGACAAGGGTGCGCGGCTGCTCGGTCTGCCCTTTCCTGGCGGCCCGCAGCTGGAGTCGCTGGGCGAGGGCGGCGACCCGCGGCGCTTCCCCTTCCCCGAGGTGCTGCGCGATCGTCCGCTCGAGCTCTCGTTCTCGGGCGTGAAGACCTCGCTGCTGTATCGCATCCGCGACCTCGGCGACGCGGCCGAGGACGCGCGCGCCGACCTGGCGGCCTCGTTCCAGGCAGCGGTCGTCAGCCAGCTCGCCTCGCGGGCGCGCGCGCTGCTCGCGGAGACCGGACGAGACGTGCTCGCAGTCGTGGGCGGAGTGGCCGCGAACGGGCGTCTGCGCGAGCAGCTCGGAGCGGTCTGCGCGGCGTCCGGCGCGCGGCTCGCGCTGCTGCCGGCGTCGCTCTGCGTCGACAACGCCGCGATGATCGCCGCGGCGGCCCTCGATCGCGAGGGAGTCACGGGGCGCGAGCTGGCCGAGCTCGACGCGTTCGCGCGCAGCCCGCTCAGCGCACGGTGATCGGCGGCGAGCTCTCGGTGTCGTAGACTCGCGATCGTGCGCCTGAACTCCTGTTCTTCGCGACGCCTGGCGGCGATCCTGCTCGTCGTGGGCGCGATCGCAGGCGCCGTTCCGGCGCTGGCTGCGACGGGATCCGCCCGCTCGCTGATCGGCGCGTGGCGGGAGATCGTGGGCGATGGCCGGGCGGGGGAGTCGCTGCCGATGCAGGTGATCGTGGTGCTGCGCGCCCCGGCCGCGGTCGAGCTTACCGGGCGCGACCGCCCGGGTGCCGTCGCCGCCGCGGCGCAGTCGCGTGACCTGAAATCGCTGCGCGACCGCGGGCTCTGGATCCGCGAGCAGTATCGCTTTACGAACGCGATCAACGGATTCTCGGCGACCGTGCGGCCCGATCAGCTCGGGCTGATCGAGGCCTCGCCCGAGGTTGCCGCCGTCTATCGCGTGCGCCGCGTCTATCCGGCCGGCATCGTCGACTCCGGGCTCGCGTTCCTGGGCGACTCCGCCAAGCCGCTGGCGACGGGCATCGCGCAGACGGGGGCGTCGGAGACGATCGCCCTCCTCGATGGTCCGGTCGACACTTCGCACCCCTACCTCGCCGCGTCCCTCGTGCCCGGCTGGAATGCGATCCGCGGCGAGGCGCGCCTCGGATCGGAGGCGGGCTCGACCGTCCACGCGACGGCGATGGCCGGCATCGCCGTCGGCCAGGGTGGGCCGGTCGGCCTGCACGGGGTCTCGCAGGCGAAGCTGATGCCGATCCAGGTGCTGGAGCTGCAGCACGGCGAGCTGATGGGAACGACGGCGACGCTGCTCGCGGGCATCGACCGCGCGCTCGATCCGAACGGCGATGGCGATCTGACGGACCGCGCCCGCGTGCTGCTCGCGCCGGTGGCCGAGCCGATCGCCGGGTTTGCCGACAGCGCCGAGACCGACGCCGCGCGCGGCGTCGAGGCCGCGGGCTCGGTGCTCGTCTCGGCAGCCGGCAACGATGGGCCGACGCTCGCGCGCTTCGGCACGATTGCGACGCCCGCCGCCTCGCCGTTCGTGCTCGCGGTCGGCGCCAGCGACGGGCGCTCGGTGCTTCCGCGCGTCTCGGTCAAGGTGCGCATCGGCGAGGCCGAGCGGACGGTCGACGCGGCCCCGCTCGCCGGCGTGCTCGCGCCGGCCGCCGACGTTTCCACGCCGATCGTCCGGATCACCGGGCCGACGCGCTCCGGACTCGAGCGAGCTGCCGGGACCGCCGTCTCGGGCGGGGTCGAGGGCGACTTCCGCAGCGTCGACGGCACCTCGCTGGTGGAGGGAAAGGCCGTGCTCGTCGAGCGCGACGGGCAGCCGCTGCTCGCGAAGGCGCTTGCGGCGACGGCCGCCGGTGCCACGGCGCTCGTGCTCTACGGCGACGATCCGGTCGTCGCCGGCGCGCTGGGCCTCGATGACCGCGTGACGATCCCGGTCGTCGTGATCCCGCAGGTGATCGGGGTGGAGCTCGCGGCCGGTCTCGATCTCGCGGTCGCGAGCGAGGTGCGCTTCTCCTCGTCGTCCGTCGATGCGAACGATCAGGCGGGCCGGATCGCTCCCTTCTCGTCCTACGGGCTCGCCTTCGACGACCACGTCAAGCCCGATCTCGTCGCACCCGGCGTGGCAGTCACGACGAGCGCCCCGGCCGGAGGCTATGCGGCGGTCTCGGGAACCTCGGTGGCCGCCGCGCAGGTCGCCGGCGCGATCGCCGTGCTGCGCGAGGCGCGACCGGAGCTGACGCCCGCCCAGTTGCGCGGCATCGTCACCTCGAGCGCGCGGCCGGTGGCCGGGTCCGCCGTCGACACGCCGGGCGACACGGCGCCGGTCGAGGCGCAGGGCGGCGGCGAGCTCGAGCTCACGGCGGCGCTCACGCAATCGCTTGCGCCGTCGCCGTCGACGCTCTCGTTCGGGGCCTTCGTTCAGCGCAGCGGCCAGGCAACGAGGACGCTCCGCCTGACGAACCTCGGCAGCGCGCCGGTGACCGCGACCTTCGCGCTGCTCCGCGATCGCGCCGGCGACGGTGACTCGACCGTCGCGCTCGCCTCCGGCAGCCCGTCTCTGACGCTCGCGCCCGGGACGTCCGGAGCGGTCGACCTGACGCTGACGCTCGACGGGCTTCCCCGCGAGCCCGGCGTGATCGGCGGCTGGATCGTGGTTGCACCCGAGGGCACCGCGGCCCTGCGCGTGCCCTGGTCGGCCGCGACGACGGGCGACGTCAAGACCCCGCTGATCCGCTCGGCCGGGCTCGACACCGCGCGCTTCGAGCCCGGGGCGGAGGGCGCGATCGCCGCCCGGCTCGTGCTCGGGCTCGGAGACGTCGGCGTGACGGATCCGCGCGTCGAGATCGCGCCGGTCGGCCACTTCACCGTCGACCTGCTGCGCGATGGCGCCGAGATCGCCCGCATCGTCGACGAGCGCCATCTCCTGCCGGGCACGTACCGCTATGGGCTCACGGGCCACGATCCGAAGACCGGGAAGGACCTCGCGCCGGGTCGCTACGAGCTCGTGCTCTCGGCGCATTCCCTCGACGGGATCACGAGCGAGCGGCGCGTCGGCTTCACGATCGTCAGGCGTTAGCGGACTTGGCGGGTCCGCTCCGGGTCGTGCTCTATCGCGCGGCCGACTGCGGCGCGTGCGGGGCGGCCGAGCTGCTGCTGGTCGAGCTCGCGGAATCGCGTGCCTTCGACCTCTGCGTCGTCGACATCGCCGGGGACGCCGAGCTCGAGGCGCGCCACCGCGTCGAGCTGCCCGTGATCGAGATTGCCGGCGAGGTCGCATTCACGCAGGCCGTCGATCGTGCGAGCCTCGTGCGGCGGCTCGCACAAGCTGCCCTCTGAGCAGGTGCCGCGGGCGCGGCGAATCCGTCTGGTCACGCGGCAAATCGGAGGTCTCTGCTACCGTCACAAACCGATGACAGAACGCCTTACCGTCGGGGTTGCGGCACGCCTCTCGCACTACCTGCAGATCCTCACTCAGGCGAGGAAGATGGGCCGCACCTCCATCTCCTCGCAGGACATCGCGGAGTACACGCGCATCAACGCGACGCAGATCCGCCGCGACCTCTCGGCGTTCGGGCGGTTCGGGAAGCGCGGCGTCGGCTACAACATCGACGCGCTGATCGGCGAGATCCGCAGCATCCTGCGCACGGCCGGCCAGCACAACATCGCGCTCGTCGGCGCCGGACGGCTCGGCAGCGCGATCGCCGGATCGACGGTGTTCGCCGACCATGGCTTCACGATCGCGGCGATCGTCGATATCGATCCCGCCAAGATCGGCCTCGACCTCGGCGGCGCCACGGTGCGACCGTTCGGCACCCTGGCCGAGCTCGTCAGCGAGCACAGCATCATCGCGGGCGTGATCGCCGTTCCGGCCGATTCCGCCCAGGTGGTCGCCGACCAGCTCGTCGCAGCGGGCGTGCGGATCATCTTCAACTACTCCGAGGCGTTGCTGACCACGCCTGCGGACGTCACGGTGCACTCGTCGAGCCCTGCGGTCGAGCTCCTGCACGCGCTCTACTTCTACCTCACCTGATTCGACCACCGCGAGACCGTCGGGTTCGAAGAGCGACCGAGACACGCCCCAGAGCACCCGAGCTCTCGGAATCAGCCATCTAGTATTGTCCAGCAGCCGATGGGCCAGAGCATCGACGACCCGTTTCAAGCGCTCGACGCGGCCCGCGAGATCTTCGCGCGCTCAACCGACCTGACGCTCGGCATCGAAGAGGAGTTCCAGCTCCTCGATCCCGAGACGCACGATCTCGTCAACCGGTTCGAGCAGCTGCAGCCGCTCGCCGACGCCGGCCCGCTCGGCCCGTTCACGGCCGGCGAGCTGATCAGCTGCGAGATCGAGATCAAGACCGGACGCTGCGAGACGTTCGCCGAGGCGGCGCGACAGCTCGTCGAGCGCCGGCGGGCGCTGATCTCGACGGCCGATCAGCTCGGCATCGCGCTCGCGGCGTGCGGGACGCACCCGTGGTCTCCGTGGTGGGAGCAGAAGCTGATCGACACGCCGCACTACCGCATCGTCGAGGAGACGTTGCGCTACTGCGCGTGGCGCAACAACACCTTCGGGATCCACGTCCACATCGGCGTCAACGGCGTCGAGCGCGCGATGGCGCTGTGCAATGCCTCGCGGGCGTACCTGCCGGACCTGCTCGCGCTCTCCGCCTCGTCGCCGTGGTACGAGGGCCGCTACACCTACCTGCACTCGACGCGCACGCAGCTGTTCACGAAGAACTTCCCGCGCTGCGGCATCCCCGAGCCGTTCGACGGCTGGAACGACTACGACCAGTTCGTGCGCTGGCTCGTCCAGACCGGCTCGATCCGCGAGCACACCGAGATCTGGTGGTGCGTGCGGCCGCACCAGTCGTACGGAACCGTCGAGCTGCGCAACGCCGACGCGCTCCCGGACGTGCGCGAGTCGCTCGCGGTGATGGCCTATGCCTACGCGCTCACCGCTCGGCGGCTGCGGGCGATCGACGAGGGCGAGCCGCTTCCCGTGCTGCGCGGCCGCCACCTCGAGGAGAACATGTGGCGGGCGATCCGCCGGGGGCTCTCGGGCGAGCTGATCGACTACGAGCGCGGCATGCAGTCGGTGCCCGCCGCCGAGCGAATCCGCCGCCAGCTCGCCGATGCCGCGCCCGAGGTTGCGGCACTCGGGCTCGATACGTTCCTGGAGCCGCTCTACGCGATGCTCGACCACGGCAACTCGGCGCAGCGCTCGATCGCGGCGCTCGAGGGCGGTGCGAGCCTGCAGGAGGTGTTCGCCGAGCAGGTCCGCCTGACTCGGGAGTCGGTTCAGCTGGCCGAGGAGGCGATCGGTGTCTGAGGATCCCGTGCAACACAGCGAGGAGGAGCTCCAGGCTGCGCTTGCCGCGCAGATGGTGCAGATGCACCCGGTCGAGGTGCTCGCCCAGTCCGCCTCGATGCTGATGAACATCGCGCTCGCACGCATGGGCGCCATGCCGGGCGCCGAGGAGCTGCGCGATCTCGAGCTGTCGCGGGTCGCGATCGACTCGCTCGCCGGTCTCGAGCAGCTGCTCGCACCGCACCTGCCGGATGCGGAGGTCGCAGCGTTCCGAGGCGACATCGCGCAGCTGCGCATGGCATTCGTCGAGGCGTCGCGCGGAGAGGCTGTGCCACAGCCGGAGCCGCCGCCTCGGCCCGAGAAGCCGAAGATCTGGACTCCGGGTGGGAGCTGACCGGGCGACGGCCGAGATCGGCGTGTTCGGAGGCTCGGGCTTCTACTCGCTGCTCGACGACGTCGAGCACGTCGAGGTCGAGACGCCCTACGGCTCGCCCTCTGCGCCGATCGCGATCGGCGAGCTGGACGGGCGACGCGTCGCGTTCCTGCCCCGCCACGGCGCGCGGCACGAGCTGCCGCCGCACCGCATCAACTACCGCGCGAACGTCTGGGCGCTGCACTCCCTCGGTGTGCGCCGCGTGCTCGGGCCCTGCGCGTCGGGATCGCTGCAACGAGAGATCGCGCCGGGCTCGTTCGTCGTCTGCGACCAGTTCGTCGACCGCACCTCGGGCCGCGCGCACACCTTCTATGACGGTCCGGAGGTCGCGCACGTGGCCGCTGCGGATCCCTACTGCGTGAGCCTGCGCGGCCTGCTCGTTGCGACGGGCCGGCGCCAGGGCCTCGAGATCCGCGACGGCGGCACGGTCTGCGTGATCGAGGGTCCGCGCTTCTCGACCCGCGCGGAGAGCGCCTGGTTCTCGCAGATGGGCTGGCACGCGATCAACATGACCGCCTACCCCGAGGGCTGGCTCGCCCGCGAGCTCGGCATGTGTTATGCGAGCGTCGCCCTGATCACCGACTACGACGTCGGAGTGGCCGGCGATCCCGCTGCGCCGCCGGTCACGGCCGATGCGGTGATCGAGGTCTTTCAGCGCAACAACGAGCGCCTGCGCGCCCTGCTCTTCGCCGTGATCCCTCAGATCGGCGCGCAGCCGGACGACGGCTGCCGGAACGCTCTCGTGGGAGCCGTCCT
>JANLRV010000047.1:0-22982 GCA_031361905.1 Actinomycetes bacterium | reverse complement strand
GGCCACCAGAAGTCGGCGATGAGGTTGTTGTATGTGTCGCTGACCTGAGCCCCCCAGTCCGGCGAAGGCGGCGGGGGACCGGCACCGAGGAAGGAGAGCGTGGCGACCGTGAACACTGCGTAGCCAACCCGAACGGTGAGTTCGACGATGATCGGTCCCATCACGTTCGGCAGGATCTCGGCGAACATGATGTAGGGCGCGCCCTCACCTCGGAGCTTGGCCGCCTGGACGTAGTCGAGATTCCGCTCTCCGAGCACCGCGCTGCGCACCGTCCGCGCGACGATCGGGGTGAAGACGAACCCGATCACGAGCGCCAGCGAGAGCGACGACGTTCCGGTGGACTGCAGCACGCCGACTGCGATGATGATCAACGGCAGCGCGAGCACCGAGTCGATCAGCCGGCTGACGATGTTGTCGACCGCGCCGCCGAAATAGCCGGTGATCAGCCCGAGCACGGATCCGCTGACGACGCCGATCAGCGTCGCGAGCGGCGCCACCGCGAGGATCGGACCGGCGCCCGAGAGCACGCGCGAGAAGACGTCGCGGCCGAGCGTGTCGAGCCCGAACGGATGGCTCCAAGAGGGTCGGAACGAGGGATCGAGCAGGTTCCCGCCGTCGATCACGATCTGGTCGTGCCGGTACGGCGTGATCGCGTCGCCGAAGACGCCGCAGATGACCCAGAAGAGGATCACGAGCATGCCGATCACGAAGGTCGGGCTGTGCAGGAGCAGACCGATCAGCTCGCGGCGCTCGGAGGTCCGACGGCCTGCAGTCGGCGCGATCACCCCGGGCGGCGTCAAGGGACCGCCGGCGAGCTCCTCCGACGCGCTCATGCGTCATCCGCCAGACGGACGCGGGGGTTGAGCCAGCTGACCAGGAGGTCGGCCGCGAGCGTGACCACGAGATAGAGGATCGCGATCGTGAGCACGCCGCTCTGCAGCACCGGGAAGTCCTTGTTGTTCGCGGCCTGGAGAATCTGCGAGCCGATGCCCGGATAGCCGAAGAGCAGCTCGATCGCGACGAGGCCCCCGAACAGGTAGCCGGTCTGCGTGGCGATCACCGTGATCGTCGGCAGCAACGAGTTGCGCAGCACATGGCGCATCAGCACGGTGCGCCGCGTCAGGCCCTTGAGCGTCGCAGTCCTCGTGTAGTCGGCCGCGAGCGCCTCGATCGTGCCCGCGCGCGCCATCCGGGCGATGTATCCGAAGAGCACGAGCGCGAGCGCGCAGGCCGGCAGGAAGAGCGCCCGCAACGAGCCGGATCCCGCTGTGGTCGGGAACCACCGCAAGCCGACGCCGAAGATCGTGACCAGGACGATGCCGTGGACGAACTCGGGGATCACGGCAAAAGAGAGGCCGACGATCGTGATCGCGCGGTCGATCGGTTTGCCGTACCGGAGCGCGGCGACCACGCCCCCGAAGATGCTGATCGGGACGATGATGATGAGGGCGAGCAGCGCGAGCTTGAGCGACCGCTTGAGCGCCGGGATCAGGTCGTCGGCGACGCCGCGGGGATAGTTGCGGGCCGACGTGCCGAGGTCGCCGATCACGAAGTGCCCGAGCCAGTCGCCGTAGCGGACGGCCATCGGCCGGTCATAGCCGAGCTGGTGGTTGAGCGCATTGACGCTCTCCGGGGGAGCCTCGCGGCCGAGCAGGTTGCGGGCCGGGTCTCCGGGAAGCACCTGCGCCATCGCGAACACGAGGATCGAGAGCAGGACCAGCGAGATCAGCGAGAGGCCGAGCCGTTTGAGAATGTACTTGGCGATCGGCCGACGATACCGGAAATCGCCGTGGTCGCACCAGCTACCCGGTGCCGGCGCACGGCTCGCCCGAAAACGAGTGCGGGGCTGCCGCGGCCGCCCCGCACTCGTTCGATGCGTGCGCCGCTACGAGAGCGAGACGTTCCGCAGGTTGATCACGCCGAGCCCGTCGGGCGTGTAGTTCTGGACCTTGCCGTTCGTCGCAGCGAGCCAGTTGTAGAAGTAGCTGAAGATCGACGGAGTCTCGTCGATCAGCAGCTTCTCGATCTTCGTGGCGTTCGACTTCTGCGTCTGCAGGTCCGCCGAGGCGAGGAACGCCTTGACGAGGTTGTCGTAGGTCTTGTTGTTGAACCGCGAGGGATTCCAGTCACCCGCGTAGTGCGAGAGCCCACGGGTCAGATAGACCGTCGGCACCGCGCGGGCACCCCAGTCGACGATGCCCATGTCGACGGAGACCCAGGGCGACGCACCCTTCTTGCGTGCGTCCTGGATGTTCCCTGCGAAGTACTGCTTGCCGGTGTACGACTTGAGCTTGACCTTGATGCCGGCCTTCTTCATCTGCTGCTGCGCGAGCGCCGCGTACTGCGGCATCTCGAGGTTCTGGTAGAACGACAGCGTGACCGAGAGGTTGGACTTCCCGGCCGCCGCCAGCAGCGCCTTCGCCTTCGCGTAGTTCTGCTTCTTCTGCGGCAGCGTGTTGTTGGAGAAGACGTAACCGCTCCAGAACGGGTGGTCGTTGCCGATCTCCCCCTTGTCGCCCCAGAGCGTCTTGACGTTGCCCGGCCGGTTGAGGCAGAGCGCGATCGCCTGACGGACGCGCTTGTCCTTGAACAGCGGGCTCGTCGTGTTCATGTGCATCTGGCGGTGGTTGGACGTACGGAGCGGAATCACGGCGAAGCTGCCGCCGAGGCTCTTGCTCTCGAGATAGGAGACCTGGTCGACCATGTCGACCTGTCCGCCCTTGAGCGCGAGCACCTTCGCGGCACCGTCGAGGTACTGCAGCTCGACCCCGTCGAGCGGGTTCGTCAAGCCCGCCTTGAGTCCCCACCAATCGGGATTCTTGACGAACTTCGCGCTCACGTCCGGCGTATACGTCTGGAGCTTGTACGGCCCCGTGCCGATCATGTTCTTGCCGATCCAGTCGCCCTTGACGTAGTCCTTCTTGAGGATCACGGCCTGGTAGACGGTCTGCGCCGTCTGGTACGGGAAGAACCCGTTCGGCGCGTCGAGGTTGAACTCGACGGTGTGGTCGTCCAGCGCCTTGGTGCTGCCCGCAGAGAACACGCCGACGAACGCCGAGGCGACGAGCCGCTCGAACGAGGCGACGACGTCAGCGGCCGTCAGCGGCGTGCCGTCGTGGAACTTCACGCCCTGGCGGATCTTGAACGTCCAGGTCTTGCCGCCGTTCGACGGTGCCCAGCTCTCGGCCAGGATCGGGACCAGCTTCGACTTGGAGTCGGCGAACGTGAGCTGCTCGCCGGGGATCAGCGCGGTAACGATCTCGGCCTGCTCCGCGAGGTCCGGTGGCTCGAACGAGGTCGCGCCCTTCGAGACCGCGATGCGCAGCGTTCCCCCGGCTTTGCCGGCGGCGACGCGGCGCGGCGCGGCGATGGCGCCGTCCGCGAGCAGGCCGAGCATCGGGATGCTCATGCCCACGACCGACCCTCGCATCATCAGCTCGCGGCGGGAGAGGCGCCCGGCCTTGAACTCGTCGATGATGTGGTTCTCGAGTTCGCCCGCCGACTGGCGGTACGCCTCGATCTGCTCGTTGGGGTGCCGCATGCACGCTCCTTGATCGTTGGTACTGCTAAGACGTCTACCGGCGCGTGAAGTTGCCGCGCGCGATCGACGGAAGCTACACGACCAGGGCCTCGCATGCACCACGGGCATCCCTTGAGGACCTACGATCGGGTGATGCCGAATCTTGCAAGCGGCCGGCTCGCCGGCCGCGGGGTGGCGATCGTCGGCGGCGCATCCGGCCTCGGGCGTGCGATGGCGGTCGCTCTGGCGCGAGAGGGTGCGAACGTCACCATCGGGGACGTGCGCCGGGATCCGATCGGCGGCGGCGTGCCCGTCGACGAGGCGATCCGCGGCGAGGGCGGAAGCGCCGAGCTGATCGAGATGGACGTGCGCCGCAAGGCCGACTGCGAGCGCCTCGTCGAGACGGCGGTCGCACGCGCGGGCCGCATCGACGTCGTGATTCCGAGCCAGCTGATGGCGGGCGCGACCTCGAAGGATCTGCTCGAGACGACCGAGGACGACTGGCGCCTCCTCTTCGACGTGAACCTGACGGGGACGTTTCTCGTCGTTCAGGCCGCGGTGCGACGGATGCTCAGGCAGGAGCCGCGCGGCGAGACGCGCGGCCGCGTGATCCTGATGGCCTCGCAGATGGGCATGATCGGCGCCCCCGGGCATGTCGCCTACGGCGCGCTCAAGGGCGCGACGATCAACCTCGCGCGTCAGCTCGCCGTCGACTACGGCCCGCGCGGGATCCTCGTCAACGCGCTCTCTCCCGGGAAGATCGTCGCGCCGCGCGAGGGGTCCACCGACGAGGCCTCGCTCGCGTACCTGCGTTCGCGCACGCCGTTCCACCGCCTCGGCAAGCCCGAGGACGTCGCGGGCGCCGCGGTCTGGCTCGCCTCGGACGAGTGCTCGTACATGAGCGGCGCGAACCTTGTCATCGACGGTGGCTGGACGGCGTCGTAGATGACGGAGACGGTCGCGTTCGTGGCGCATTGCATGCTCAACCAGAACAGCAAGACAGACGGTGGGGCGCTCTGCCCGGGCGTGTACTCCCCGCTCGTCGAGGTGCTGCGCGAGCAGGGCGCGCGGATCGAGCAGATGCCGTGCCCCGAGCTCGGCTTCCTCGGCCTCAACCGCTTCTGGGCGGTCAAGGAGCAGCTCGACACGACCGTCTACCGCCGCCACTGCCGGCGAATCGCCGTGGTCGTCGCCGGAATGATCGACGCGCATCTCGACGCGGGGTCCGACGTCGTCATCATCGGGCTCGAGGGCAGCCCCACGATGGGGGTCCGCATCACCTGCTCGAACGAGGGCTGGGGTGGCCGTCCCGACGCCGGGGACACCTACGAGCTCGTGCCCGGGCGCGGGATCTTCCTCGAGGAGATCGAGGCCGAGCTCACGTCCCGCGGCCGTGCGACGCCCAGGGCGATGGGCATCTCGCACCAGTTCCCCGACCACGATCCGGCCGTCGAGCGCGCCGAGATCGAGGCGCTGATCGCAGGCGACGCCGATGCACGGTGACGAGCGGTCGTTCCGCGTCGCGCTCGTCGCCGACGCGCTCGTCAACCCCGCTCCCGGAGCGCCCGACGGGATCGCGATCTGCGGCGACGCCGGCTGGGCCGTGATGCAGCTGCCCGCCGGCTCCTACCCCGCCGACGTGCGCGCGAGCGCGCTCGAGCAGGTCGCCGAGCACGCCGACGAGTTCCTCCGGCGCGGCTACGCGCTCGTGCTGCTGACGACGCCCGCAGACGGCGAGAGCGAGCCGCTCGCACGCGCCCTCTCGGTGGTCGATCGCGAGCTGCCGCCGGTGCACGCCGTGACCAGCGCGGAATCCGCGAGCGCGTTCCTCGCCTCGCAGCCGCAGCCCGCGGCGGCGACTACCGGCTAAGAAGCTCTCGCTCGACCTCGAGCGCGACCTCGAGCACCGCGAGCGCATCGGCCGGGGTGCAGCACGGCGCACCCGCGAGCAACCGCTCGAGGCTTCGAACCGAGGGCACCATCTCGACCGTCTGCGTGCGCTCGGGCGTCGAGAGCCGGTAGTGCGGATCGAAGTCGAGGGTGTAGCGATTCCGGTCCGTCACGATCTGGCAGTCGAAGGAGGCCGGCAGCTCCATCGCCTGCCAGACGACCTGGACGCTGCCGAGGCCACCGCGCTCAAGCTCGAAGGTCAGCGCGAGCACGTCGTCGATGTCGCTCTCGGCTGGTCGATCGCCGCCCGCGAGGGGCACGCGAGCCCCGCTCGCGTGCACGCCGCTGACGGGCCCGGCGAGGCGCAGAAGCAGGTTGATCGAGTGGCTCGCGCGCTCCAGGATCTGTCCACCTCCGGCGGCCTGATCGACGAACCACGAGCGCCCCGCGGTTCCTCCCCACTGCCGCAGCGAGATGATCCCGATCTTCTCTCCGCGCAGCTGCGCCGCAAGCTCGTCGAGCCAGTCGATCGCGCTCCACTGGTAGCCGACCGCGCACGTCGTGCCCGTCCGGGCCGCGACCTCGGCGATCACGCGGGCCTCCTCGAGATCGCGCGCGATCGGCTTCTCGAGGTAGAGCGGGATCCCGCGCTCGAGCGCTCCGACGGCCGCCTCGCGGTGCGCCCGCGGCGGCGTGCAGACCAGCACCGCCTCGAGGTCGCCGCGGTCGAGCAGCGCGCGCCAGTCGTCGGCGACCGTCGCGCCCGTCACGCGAGCGAGCGCCTCGGCCTGCGCGCGATCGAGGTCGTAGAGGGCCGTGATCGGGACGCCGAGCTCGCGCAGCGAGTCCGCGTGCGAGTGCGCGATCAGGCCGCAGCCGATGATTCCGACGCTCATCGAGCCGGACTGTAGCGCCCGCGCCGTGCGAGCAGCAGACCCTCGCGAACGACGACCTCGCCGCGCAGAAGCAGCGCGCGCACGCGCCCGCGCACGGGCGCTCCCTCCCAGGGGCTCGAGGCGATCCCTTCGCCCAGCGTCTCGGCTGTCAGCGTCCAGGCCGCGCTCGGGTCCCAGAGCGCGAGGTCGGCGTCTCCACCGACCGAGAGCTGCGCGGAGTCGCAGGCATAGCGGATCGCCTCGGCGAGACCCAGCCGCTCGTTCGAGAGCAGGAGCGGCGTGCGCGCCGCGATCCCGGGAAAGCCGCTGACGAGCTCGTGGAACGGGAGCCCGCTGCGCGGAGCGCGGTGGCCGTGATCGGAGCCGACCCTGGTGAGCGTGCCGTCGGCAAGCCCCTCCCAGACAGCCTCGACGTGCTCGGACGAGCGCATCGGCGGCGACGAGACGAACCGTTCTGGCCGATCGCCGAGGTAGACCGACTCGTCGAGCAGCAGGTACTGCGGACACGTCTCGGCGACGACGGCGACGCCTTCGGCGAGCGCCTTGCGGATCGCCTCGACGGCACCCCGCGTCGACACGTGCACGATGTACACGCTCGCGCCGGCGAGCCGCGCGAGGTCGAGCGCACGCCGGACTGCCTCCTCCTCGACGAGTGGCGGACGGGAGCGCGGATGCGCGGCGACGCCGGTCTCGCCCCGCGCGATCAGCCCCGCGCGCAAGACGTCGATGGCGCCGCCGTTCTCGCAGTGCAGCCGGGGCACGACGCCGTGCCTGGCACCCCATTCGAGCGCGCGCATGACGACGCCGTCATCGCACTCCATGCCGAGCTCGCGGTAGGCGAGGAACAACTTGATGCCATGCACGCCGAGCTCTGCGAGCGCCGCGAACGAGCGCTCGTCGAGCAGCTCGGGCTGGTAGACCGTCGCGAGCAACTCGACGTCGCAGGCGACGCCGCGGCCGAGCCGCTCGATCCAGCGGGCACAGGCGTCCTCGACCCTCTCACCGGGTTGCGGCGGCGCGTACGCCTCGATCCGGGTGACGCCGGAGCGCAGGGCGGCGTCGGTCGCCTCCGGAAGCCCCTCGAGCGCGTGCGTGTGGCAGTCGAGCCCACCCGGAAGCACGAGGCACCCTTCCGCGTCGAGCTCCGCATCCGCGTCGCCGATCTCGCCGATCGCGGCGATGTGCTCGCCGTCGATCAGCACGTCCGCGCGCTCGAGGATCCCTCCACGCCAGACGCGCCCGCCGCGCACCGCGAGCGTCATCCGACCGGCTCGTCGCAGCGCACGTGCACGCCGTCTCGCAGCACGTGGCGCGCGACGAGGCGACGCTCGGCCTGCTCGACGACGTGCTCGCCGTCCTCGAGCGGGAAGCTCCCGTGCTGCAGCTCGAGCACCGAGACATCGGCTGGCGCTCCGATTGCGAGCGTGCCGAGCCCCGGCGCGACGTGAGCGATCTGGGCTGCAGCGCGGCTCGTCGAGGCCGCCACGACGTCTCCCAGCGGAAGGCCCAGGTGGAGCAGCTTCGACATCGTGCGCGGCAGGTCGAAGACGGGTCCGGCGTGGTTGTGCTTGTGGATGTCACTCGAGATCGTCGTCGGCCCGAGGCCCTGCGCGAGCGCGGCGCGCGCGACGCGGAACGTGAAGCTGCCGATGCCGTGGCCGATGTCGAAGACGACGCCGCGCTCGATCGCAGCGAAGACCTCGGGCCAGACCGTGCCGTCGCGATCGAGCACGCCGCCCTCGGTGCCGTGGAAGCAGTGCGTCACGAGATCGCCGGCGCGCAGGTCCGCGAGCAGCTCGGGGAGGGGCATGAGCATGTCGATCACGTGCACCATCAGCGGCAGCCCCAGCTCGTCGGCGGCCTGGCGTGCGAGCCGGACGGCGGGCCGCGGATCGGGGCCGACCATCTGGTAGCCCGCTCGCAGCTTGACGCCGGCGATCAGATCGCGGTTCGCCTCGGCCACGCGCACGCAGTCCTCGACGCTCGCCCAGCGGATGTCCTCGAGCTCGCCGACGCGCACCGAGATCATGCCCTCGACGGCGATGTGCAGGAGCGCGACGATGCGCGTCTGCGCCGGCTCGATCACGTAGCGACGAAGGCCCTCGAACGTCGCCGCGCCCGCGGAGCCGACGTCGAGCCCGGTCGTCGTGCCGCGGCGCAGCAGGAAGTCGTCGGCGTCGATGCCGTAGTGCGAGACGCCCTCGTAGACGTGGACGTGGAGGTCGACGAGGCCCGGGACGACGAGCAGGCCGCTCACGTCGAGCCGTTGCGCGCCCGTCAGGCCGGGCGCGATCTCTGCGATGCGGCCGTCCTTGACGCCGAGGTCGAAGGCCCCGTCGAGGCCGGTCGCGGGGTCGAGCACGCGACCGCCTGAGAGCACGATGTCGTGGTTCACGGAATCGCTCCTTCGGCCTGCATCCGCCGCAGCGAGCGCTCGAGCGCCGTCACCGTGAGCTGCAGCTCGTCATCTCCGTGCGCGATCGAGAGCAGCCCGCAGCCGCGATAGAGATGGACTCCCTCGAGCAGCATCGCGCAGTGCAGCGCGGCCGATCGCTCGCCTCGGATGCCCCGCTTGAGCACGACCGGATCGTCGCTCTCGGGGTCGAGCAGCATGATGAAGGTCGAGGCCTGGCCATAGACGAAGCCCGGCGTGCCGACGCGCGTGAAGACCTCGCCGAGCGCCGCCCGCAGCTGCGCCGCTCGGAGGTGTGTCGCGCGGATCAGCTCGCCGTCCGCGAGCAGGTCGAGCGTGACCGTCCCGGCCACCGCGGCGAGCGGGTGGGCGTTGTAGGTGCCGTAGTGCTCGACCTTCGCGAGGCCAGGCTCGCTGCGGAATGCGAGCACGGCGAGCAGCTCGGCCGGGCCGGCGAGCGCGCCTCCCGGCAGACCGCCGGCGACGACCTTCGCGAGCGCGGTCAGATCGGGCGTCACGCCGATCAGGTCCTGCGCGCAGCGCTCCGACCAGCGGAAGCCGGTGACGACCTCGTCGAACACGAGCAGGGTGCCGTGCTCGTCGCAGAGCTCGCGATAGGCCGCGACATCGCCGGCCGCGAGCGGCACCGCGCCCCAGGCCGCGCCGGTGGGCTCGAGGATCACGGCCGCGACGTCACGGCCCGAGAGGGCCTGCCGCATCGCCTCGACGTTGCCCTGGGGAACGACGGTCAGATTCGGGTTGGCCGGCGACCCGGGCGGCGGTTGCAGGCTGACGGGAAGGCTCGTCCCCGGGAGCGCATCGTCGTGCCAGCCGTGGTAGTGGCCGGCCAGCTTGATGACGCGCGTGCGCCCGGTCGCGGCGCGCGCGACACGCAGCGCGAGCAGCGTCGCCTCCGTGCCGCTCGACGTGAAACGGACGTGCTCGGCGGACGGCACGAGGCCGATGATGCGGCGCGCCCACTCGGCCTCGACGAGCGTCGAGGCGCCGAGGTGCAGCCCGGCGCCCGCCTGCCGGCGGAGCGCCTCGACAACCGCAGGATGCGAGTGCCCGAGCAGAAGCCCGCCGTGCGCCATCGCGTAGTCGAGGATGCGGTGGCCGTCGACATCCCACTTGTAGGCGCCCGCGCCGTGCGTGCAGGTCAGCGGGAACGGGTCGGCCCGGCGCGTGTCGTGGGTGATCCCGCTCGGGAACAGGTGCAGCGCGCGGGCGTGCGCCGCCCGCGAGCCCGCGAACGCGGCCTCGAACTCCGACCTGATCGTGACCCGCGTGCTCACCAGAACGTCGAGAGGTCGGGCTCCTCCGCCGTGCGCACCTCGACGAGCGCCGGCGAGCCGGCGTCGGCGAGGGCGAGCGCGCGCCGCAGCGCCGGCGCGACCTCGAGCGGGTCGTCCACCCGCTCGGCGGCGACGTTCAGCGAGCGTGCGAGGCCGACGTAGTCGCCACCGAGCTCGTGCACGCCGAAGCGCTCGCTCGCGACCGGCATGGTCGCGGCGTAGCCTCCCATCAGGCCGTTGCGAAGCACCACGGTGACGATGCCGATGCGTGCGCGCGACGCGGTCTCGAGCTCCATCCCGGCCATCCCGACTGCCGCCTCTCCGAGCACGTGCACGACCTTCCAGCTCGGCTGGGCGAGCTTGATGCCGAGCGCGAGCCCGAGCGAGAAGCCGAGCTGCGTCGAGTGCCCCCAGCCGAGATAGCCGCGCGGGAGCGAGGTCTCATAGAACGGCGCGAGCTGATCGCGCGGATGCCCGGCGTCGTGCGTCACGATCGCCTACTCGCCCTGCAGCACGGCCTGCAGCTCGGCGACGACCCGATAGGGATTGATCGGCACGGTGCTCGCAGCCAGCTTGGCTGCGAAACGCGCACGCCAGACGCTCTTCGCGGCCGCGATCTCGGCGACCGGGTCGGGCCACGCAGGTCGCGCTCCCGCATCCAGGCGCTGGCGCAGCGCAGTGCACAGGTCGGCCAGCACGAGCCGGGCATCGCCGAGCAGCGCGTGCTCGATCGCGTGGTCCTTCGCGAGGTCGCGCTCGTCGACCGTCGACTGGATGATCGGGCAGCCGGCCGGCAGCGGAGCCATCATCCACCAGGTGGTCAGGCTCGAGCCGATCGAGAGGATCAGGTCGCTCGAGCGCAGCAGGTGATCGGCGGCGCCGGTCGCCGAGAGGCCCGCGGCGCCGAGCGACAACGGGTGGATCTCGGGCAGCGCGCCCTTGCCGTTGATCGTCGTCATCACGGGCAGCCGGGCGAGCTCCGCGAGCTCGCGCAGCTCGTCCCAGGCCTCGGCGGAGTGGACGCCGCCACCCGCCAGGAGCAGAGGCCTCCGTGCGGCCAGGATCAGATCGACCGCGCGCTCGACGTCGGCTGAATCCGGCCGCGAGCGGTGCCGGACGACCGGCCGGTAGGCCGCGACCGCCGCATCGTCGAGCTCGCCGGCCGCGACGTCGCTCGGAAGCTCGAGCAGCACCGGTCCGGGCCGACCCGTCCGGAGCTGCGTGAACGCTCGCCGGAGCAGCTCCGGCACGCGCTCGGGCGAGCTGATGCGTGCCGCCATCTTCGTGATCGGCCGGAACGCCTCGACCGCATCGAAGAGCGGCGGCACGTGGATGCGGCTCGTCGCATGGCGACCGGGGATCACGAGCACGGGAACCGAGTCGGCGTACGCCTGTGCGACGCCCGCGAACGCGCTCTCGATGCCGGCGCCCTCCTGCACGAGGCAGACGCCGACGCGTCCGCCACCGGCGACGCGGCTGAAGCCGTCGGCGATGTTGACGGCGCCGCGCTCGGTCCGCGTCACGACGGGTCGAATCCCCTCGCGCGCGCAGGCCTCGATCAGCGGGTTCCCGGGAAAGCACGAGACCAGCTCGACGCCCTCGGCAGCGAGGATCCGCGCGATCGCCGGCGCGGCCTTCACGAGCTACTCGGAGTCGACGCTCGGCACACTACCGGCCACGATATCTCAGCGTGGTTCCGAGGTCGCCCGCAGGCGCACCCGGCTCCTGTGGCGGCGTTAGCGTGGATTCACCGTTTGGTGGGGTCGTGGCGCGCCGGCTGGCGGACGTCAGGACGGGCTGCGTCGTCGCAGGCGCGGCCGGACGCCTCGACCAGACGACGCAGCCCGGAGCGCACCACGCGGGTGGGAGCCCACGAGCGAAGCGACCGGGCGCCCAGCCGCGTGGGAAGCGGCCTGACACCGACCAGCAGGATGCGACACACCCACCAAACGGTGGATCCAGGCTTAGTCTTCGAGCTCGGCGTGCAGCGCGGAGATCGCCGCCTGCTGCTCGCCCCGACGCTCGAGGTCCCGCTCTCGCCACGCGTGGAAGCGCGCGATCACGGCGGCGGCCGAGACGCCGATGCTGAAGACGACGAGGTAGAGCAGGAAGCTGCCGATCGCGAACGTCATCAGGAGGATGCCCTCCCAGCGGCCGTCACCGGGCTGATGCGGGGTGAACGAGCCGAACAGCAACACGAACACGAGCGCCGTGGCGCCGGCCAGGAGCCAGCTCAGGCGGCTGCCGTGGCCCGTCGCTCCCTCGGCGATCGCGCGCCCTCCCATGAGACCCGCGAACGGACTGGCGACGATCAGCATGAGCGCGATCCAGTCGAACATCACCCATTGCATCGGCAGCTCGGGCGCGGAACATTAGCCCTTCCGATCGATCCCGAGCCGGCGCGCGTAGACCCTTCGATAGACCGCCTCGTAGGAACGCACGCGATGCACGTAGGCCCGCGTCTCGGCGAATGCCGCCGGAATCTCGACCGCCTGACCGGCGGGCGCATCGGCGACCCACGCGTCGACGTTCGCCGAGCCCGCGTTGTATGCCGCGAGCGCGAGATCGAGCGCGTCATGATGGGTCGCGTACCGGTCGATCAGGTGGCGCAGGTACCACGCGCCGTAGCGCACGTTGAGCTCGGGCGTATCGAGGTCGGAGAGCTTGAAGCGCTCGCCGCCGGTGCGGGTCGCGATGCCCTTGGCGGTCTCCGGGAGCAGCTGCATCAGCCCGATCGCACCGGCCGTGCTGCGGACATGCGGCTGGAAGTGCGACTCGACCGCGATCACGGCGGCGAGCAGGGCAGGGTCGAGGCGATAGTTGCGGGCGTGCGTGCGCACGATTCCGTCGTAGCGCAGCGGGTAGCGCGCTCGATCGACGACGTCGCGCCCGCCCGCCAGGCCGTACCAGCCCGCAATCGCGAGCGCTCCGAGCAGGAGGGCGACGACGAGCCGGCGCATCAGCGACGCAGCGCTTGCAGCAGCGCGCCGACCGCGGCATCGAGCTGGGCGGGATCGCCGTCGTTGACAATCACGTAGTCGGCGAGCTCGACCTTGCCCGCCTCGGGCAGCTGGGTCGACGAGCGCTCGTCGAACCGCCCCGGCGCGCGCAGGCGACGAACGTCGTCCGGGGCCGTGATCACGACCACGGCGTCGTAGCGATCGGCAAGGCCCGCCTCGTAGAGCAGCGGAACCTCGTGGACGAGGATCTGATCGTCGGCATGCGCTTCGCGAAAGCGCTCGAGCTCGACCGCGACGAGCGGATGGAGCAGCGTCTCGAGGAACCCGCGAGCGGCGGGGTCGGCGAACGCGAGCGGCGCGAGCAGCGTGCGGTCCACCTCCCCGGACTCGTCGAGCACGTCTCGCCCGAACCGTGCCACGACGGCGTCTCGGACCTCCGCGGTCGCGTAGAGGCCGTGCACGACCTCATCCGATGAGAGCGTCGGACACCCGCGGCGTCGGAACGCCGCGAGCGCCATGCTCTTTCCCGCGCCGATGCCCCCGGTCAGACCGAGGACCACGGGCGGCTACTCCTTCTCGGCCGGCGCCTCGTCCGCGACGACGGCGTCGGCGACGGCCTCGGCCTCGGGCTCGGGGGCTGCCTCGGCCTCGGGCTCGGCGACGACCTCCGCCTCGGCCTCGACCTCGACCTCGACGACGGCCTCTGCCTCGGGCTCAGCAACGACCTCTGCCTCGGGCTCAGCAGCGACCTCGGCCTCGGGCTCGACGACGACCTCTGCCTCGGGCTCGACGACGACCTCTGCCTCGGGCTCGACGACGACCTCTGCCTCAGCCTCGACGGGCGCCTCCGGCTCCGGGGCGGCCTCTTCGACGGCAGGCTCGGCCGTCGCAGCGGCCTCGGCGTCGCCGAAGACCTCGTCCGAGAGACCGAGCGTGGGCTCGGCGACGTCGGCCTCCGCGCGCGGGGCCGGATCGAGCTCGGGCGCCTCCTCGGCGGCCGCGATCTCGGGCGCCGGCGCGATCGGCCGCAGCGGCATGCCCTCGAGGATGATCTGATCCTGCACCGGGTCACTGGGCTCGACGCGCTTGATCGAGAGCGAGAGCCGACGCCG
This sequence comes from Actinomycetes bacterium, assembly GCA_031361905.1. Taxonomy (GTDB): domain Bacteria; phylum Actinomycetota; class Thermoleophilia; order Gaiellales; family JALYLC01; genus JANLRV01. The sequence goes on along the minus strand of JANLRV010000047.1, from coordinate 8,896 downwards.
GTCGGCATCGATCTCAATGATCTTGACGAGCGTGTCCTGGCCCTGCGTGACGACCTCGCGCGGGTTCTCGACGTGATGCTCTGCGAGCTCCGAGATGTGCACAAGGCCCTCGACCCCGGGCAGGATCTCGACGAAGGCGCCGAACGTGACGACCTTCGTGACCTTGCCATGGACGACGTCGTCCTGGCCATAGTGATCGAGCACCTCCTGCCACGGGTCCGTCTGCGTCTGCTTGAGGCCGAGCGAGATGCGCTGCCGGTCGCGGTCGATGTCGAGAACCTTGACGTTGACCTCCTGGCCGATCTCGAGCACCTCGGACGGGTGCGTGACGTGGCTCCACGAGAGCTCGGAGATGTGGATCAGGCCGTCGATGCCGTCGAGGTCGACGAACGCGCCGAAGTCGACGATGTTCGAGATCTGGCCCTTCACCGTCGCACCGACATCGAGCGTGTCGAGGATCCGCTGGCGGACCTCGCGGCGCTCCTCCTCGAGCACGGCTCGGCGGCTCAGCACGACATTGTTGCGCGCGCGGTTGAGCTCGATCACGCGACAGCGAAGCGGCTGGTGGATGAACTCGTCGAGGTCCTGCACGCGGCGGATGTCGACGAGCGACGCAGGCAGGAAGCCACGCACGCCGAGGTCGATGATGAGCCCGCCCTTGACGACCTCGATGACCGTGCCCTCGACGGCCTCGCCGCTCTCCGCGGCCTCTTCAATGCGCCTCCACGCCTTCTCGAAGCGGGCGCGCTTCTTGGAGAGGATCAGTCGACCCTCGTTGTCCTCTTTCGTCATCACGAGCGCGTCGATCTCTTCGCCGAGCTCGACCTCGTCGGAAGGATCGACGTTGCGACGGATCGAGAGCTCGTTGAGCGGGATCACGCCCTCGGACTTGAAGCCGACGTCGACGAGAACCTCGTCGCGGTCGATGCGAACCACCAAACCTGTCACCACATCGCCCTCGTTGAAGGGGCTCTTCAACGTCGCGTCATAGTCGGGGACGAGATTGCCGTCGACCTCGAGCCAGACTCCGGGCTCGGCGGCCATAATTTCAGCGTTGGTGGGGGACATTCGTTGGTGGACGCTTCCTGGTCAGTGACAACGCGGCAGGCAGGAGCCGTACCGCTCAGAAAGGGGAGTCTAGCGACCCTGAGCGTCCGCGGGGGAAGTGCGCGCGAGCCGCCCGATACGCTCAGCTGATGATCTGGTCCCAGCCGTTCTTCAAGCGCCGCCGTCCCTCCGAGCCCGACGGCGCGGTGATCCCGGGTGACGGAGCGGGCGCGCACTCGCACGACCACGACGGTCACGGACACGACCACGAGCACGGGCACGACCACGAGCACGGCGACGGCGGGCACTCGCACGACCACGGTCCCGCCGGTGTCGAGCCCGGAGGGGATGCGGGCGGCTCGGACTCGGGAAGCTAGCGCGCGACGACTGGGTCAGCTCTTCGCGCTGACCCAGTCGTCGCCGAAGCCGCTGTCGACCGCGAGCGGCGGGTCCATCGGGTACGCGCGCACCATCTCCTCCTCGACGAGCGCGCGCACGACGGTCGTCTCGACCTCGGGCACCTCCAGAAGCAGCTCGTCGTGGATCTGCAGCACGAGACGCGAGCGGTGCCCCTCGGCGAGCAGGCGCCGGTGGATCCGCACCATCGCGAGCTTGATCACGTCGGCCGCCGAGCCCTGGATCACGGTGTTGACGGCGAGTCGCTCGCCGAGCGAGCGCAGGTTCCAGCTCTGCGCGCGAAGCTCCGGGATCGGGCGGCGCCGGCCGAGCACCGTGACCGCATAGCCGCGCTCCTTCGCCTCGTGGATCGCGCGCTCGATGAAGGCCGCGACTCGGGGCATGCGACCGCGATAGCGGTCGATGTAGAGCTGCGCCTCTTCCCGCTCGATTCCGAGCTGCTCGCTCAGGCCGTAGGCCGAGATGCCATAGATGATCCCGAAGTTGACCGCCTTGGCGCGGTCGCGCTCGTCCTTCGTGAGCGAGTCGAGCGACTTGCCGAGCACCTCGGCGGCCGTGATCGCGTGGATGTCGTCGCCGCGCAGGAAGGCCTCACGCAAGAGCTCCTCACCGGAGAGATGGGCGAGGATCCGGAGCTCGACCTGCGAGTAGTCGCAGGAGAACAGGCGATACCCCTCCGCGGCGACGAACGTCGAGCGGATCTCGCGCCCGAGCGGCGTCCGCACCGGGATGTTCTGCAGGTTCGGCCGCTGGGCCGAGAGCCGGCCCGTCGCCGCCGTCGTCTGCGAGAACGTCGTGTGCAGCCGGCTGTCCGCATCGAGCAGCTCGGGCAGCGGGAGCAGGTAGGTGGAGAGCAGCTTCGAGAGCTCGCGCCACTCCTCGATCACGGGCACGATCGGGTGCAGGTCGCGGATCTTCGCGAGCACCTTCGCATCGGTCGAGTAGCCGGTCTTGCCCTTGCGGTCGGTGGGCAGCCCGAGGCGCCCGAAGAGCATCTCGCCGAGCTGCTTCGGCGAGCCGAGCGTGAACGGCTCGCCCGCGAGCTCGTAGGCCCGGTGCTCGAGCTCCTCGACCTGCTCGGAGACCTTCGCCGCGATCTCCCCCATGCGCGCCGAGTCGACGGCGACGCCGACTGACTCCATCGAGCAGAGCACCGGGATCAGGGGGAGCTCGATCTCGTAGAGCAGCGAGTCGAGCTCGCGCTCGCTGATGCGTGCGGCGATCCGGGGCTGGACGGCGAGCGCCGCCGCCGCGGCCCGCACGGTTGGCTCGTCGCAGTCGATCGCGATGCCCTGCTCGACGAGCAGGTCGTCGAGCGCGTAGTCGGCGCGGCCCGGGTCGAGCAGGTACATGCCGATCGCGGTGTCGAAGCCCGGCGCGACTCCGGCCGCGGCGAGCGCGTGGCCGAACCGCTTGAAATCGTGCGCGATCGGAGCGCAGCCGGCCAGCGCCGGGATCGCATCCTCCGGCGAGGCCAGGATCCCGCGGCCGCCGACGACGACGGCGATGCCCTCATCTCCCCCCGCGACGCCGACCGGCCCGGAGGCGATCAGCGCGCGGATCGCGGCCCCGTCGCCCCGCTCCCAGGCGATCGAGTCGGAGTCGATGATCTCCTGCTGCAGGCTCGGCACGGCGTCGTCAACCTCGTCGATGCGTCGCAGGAGCGCGCGGAACTCGAAGCGCCGGAAGAGCTCGCCGAGCGTCGAGCGGTCCGGACGCGTCGCGAGCGCCTCCTCGACGTCGACGTCGAGCGGCAGGTCGCGCTCGATCGTCGCGAGCTCGCGCGAGCGGCGGGCCTCGCCCTCGTGCTCGATCAGCGTCTGGCGACGCTTCTCGCCGGAGATCGCGGCGACGTTCGCATAGATCCCGTCGAGTGAGCCGAAGCGCTGCAAGAGCTCGGCGGCCGTCTTCTCGCCGATGCCGGGGACGCCGCGGATGTCATCGGAGGTGTCGCCCTTGAGGCCGATGTAGTCGGGCACGAGCGCCGGCGCGATGCCGAGCCGCGCCTCCACGCGATCGGGCGTGTAGACGTGCACGTCGGTGACGCCGCGCGGCGACAGCAGCACGCAGACGCGATCCGAGACGAGCTGGAACGCGTCGCGATCGTGCGAGATCACGCAGGTCGCGATCCCGAGCGCGTCCGCGCGCGCCGAGAGCGTGCCGATCACGTCGTCGGCCTCGTAGCCTTCCGCCGAGACGTTCTTGTAGCCGAACGCATCGACGAGCGGCCGCAGGAACGGCTGCTGCTGGCGCAGCAGGCTCGGCGTGGGCGGCCGCGAGGCCTTGTAGCCGGGAAAGCGCTCGAGGCGGTGTGTCGGCCGCTCGTCCCAGGCGACGATCACGCCGTCGGGCTTGTAGTCGGAGAGGAGCCGCATGAGCATGCTCGCAAAGCCGAACAGGGCGTTCGTCGGGAACCCCTCGCTCGTCGCCATCTCCTCCGGGAGCGCATAGTAGGCCCGGTAGGCGAGCGAGTTTCCGTCGATCAGGTAGAGGCGGCTGGCGCGCGCGGGCGCGTCGTTGAGATCGAGATCCTTGGCCTTGGCCACCACAGAGCGAGCCTAGATGATCGGCGGTCGCCGGACCCTGGCCTGGTTGGCGGCGGGAACGTGCCAGGCACCAGCCGCACGTCTCACGCTTCCGAGCGCTCGACGACCGCGCTCGCATCGCCCGCGAGCCGCCGCAGCATCGGCGCCACGAGCGCCGGGTCGCCCGTCGTCGCGTAGGCGACCGCACCTGTTCCCTCAGGAATCGCGCGCTCGGCCGCGACGCGCGCGACCTGACGCGCGACGGCCGGTCCCGGATCGACGATCTCGACGCCGGGCGCCGCCTCGGCGATCAGCGCCCGCAGAAACGGGTAGTGGGTGCTTCCGAGCACGAGCACGTCGGCTCCACGGGAGAGCAGCGGAGCGACGTACCGATCGATCAGCGCGCGCGTCTCGGCACCGTCGAGGCGCCCCGCCTCGACGCGCTCGACAAGGCCGGGGCACGGCTGCGTGACGACCTCGACGTCGTCGGCGAAGCGCTCCACGAGCGAGGCGAGACGATCGCTTGAAGCCGTCATGGCGGTCGCGAGCACGCCCACCACTCCCGTCCGGGTCTGCGCCGCGGCAGGCTTGATCCCCGGCTCGATCCCGATCACCGGAATCTCGAGCTCCGCACGCAGGGCCTCGAGCGCGCCCGCGGCGACGGCGGAGTTGCACGCGACGACGAGCGCGTGCGCCCCCTCTCGCTCGAGCGCGCGTCCAATCGAGATCGAGCGCGCCCGCACGAGCTCCGCCGGCTTGGGCCCGTAGGGACAGTGCGCCGAGTCGGCGACGTAGGCGAGGTCGTGCGACGGCAGTTGCGCTCGCACCTCGCGGAGCAGCGAGAGCCCGCCGAGTCCCGAGTCGAAGAGCGCGATCACGGAGGAGGAGCATGGCAGACGTTGCTTGCGCCGAGGCACCGTCGTTCGCACACTGCAGGCATGGTGCGGCTCGACAGCGACAGCGTGCGCGCGGGTGACGAGCTCACGGGGACGAGCGATCGGTTGAAGGTGATCGGCGTCGACCTCGTGCGCGTCGAGCGGTGCCCGGCGGCGACGATCGAGTTCCCCGTCGCGTCGGCGGTGCCCGCCCGGGACGGGAAGTTCGCGTTGACGGTCCCCGACGACGTCCCGCCGACCACGCTCGGCGAAAGCTGCGAGCTCTCCTGGCGCGTCCGCACGCGCAGCGACGGCGACGGGGAACGGGGCTACGACTACGCCGACGTCGAGGTGCTCGCATGAAGGCGCTCGACGAGGACGAGCGCGGCGTCCTGCTGATGCGATTCGTCTGCGACGAGGTGCCGCGCAGCTTCCACATCGAGCTCGGCGAGGCGGTGCTCGAGGGAGGCGGCGTGATCGCAGGGCGCGTGCATCGCGACGCCGAGCTGCCGGACGGATCGCTCGTGCTCACGGCGCGCTGCGTCGAGGCCTGGCGCCAGGCGCCGCCGGCGACGATGATCGTGGCGACGACGCGTGCCCGTCCGCCGCGCTGGACCTACAACGAGCTGTGGTCGGAGCGGCAAGAGCTGAGAGGACTGCATGAAGCGCACTGGCTGCCGTTCCGGATCGCCATTCCCACCGGCCTCCCGGTCGCCGTCGAGGCTCGCTCGATCGCCTGGCGCTACGAGATCGAGGTCCGTCGCACGCGCCGGCTGATGCTCGCCGAGCGAGCGGTCGTCACGCCGCTGCGCTACCGGGCACTGACGATCGACCGCGAGCTGCCGCTGCCGCTGCGCCTCGCGTAGCCCCGGCCCATAGCGGTGGTGTGAGGGAGCGTCAGGAGACCGACGACGAGCTCGCCGACGCGCTGCTTAACCTGTCGTCGCATCCGCTGGGCGGCGGCACCGATGTGCGGGTCAGCCTCGGCGGCGTGCAACAGAAGCTGATCGTCACCCGAGCGTCGAGGGGACCTTCGGTGGGCCACTGGGAGGCGCGCCGAGCACCCACCTGATCAAGCCAGGCACGTCTGGTTGGATCGACATTGTCGCGAACGAGGCATTTTGCCTCCGCATAGCACGCTGCTGCGGATTGACCACCGCGAGAGTGGAAACAGCACTGTTCGGAGACACACCCTGCCTCGTCGTCGAACGGTTCGACCGCACGCTCACCGACGACATGCGAATTACGCGCCTACGGCAGCTGAGGCCCAAGAACGCGTCGGCCCGGGCTCGCATCTGCGGGCTCAGGCCGATGCACGGCCTACGTGGCCCCGTCTCGCCGGCGTCGTGAATCCCGATGAGCTCGGGTCGTTCGTCTGCGCGAGGTGGACACCCAAGGTGTAGGCCGATCGACTCATTGGGGCGCAGGACTGTCGAGCGTAGGCTGGCTGCGGGCGGATCGAATCGATGCGTCCGATCCCGGGTTGGAGGCTTGAGATGAAAGTGCAGCGGCGGTTTGTTTTCTCGATAGTTGCAGTACTCAGCCTCGCGGCGGGTACCGCGGGTGCGACCACGCTTCAGGGTGATGTGCAGGCCAACCGCCCACAGGTCGCCGGCGTCGCGAACTCGGACACGACGGCAGTGTTTCCCACGAACAAGCAGAACGAGACGACGATCGCGGTCAATCCGACGAACGCGAATCGTCTGATCGCCGGCGCCAATGACGAGCAGCGTCAGCCGCCGTGCGGTCCCGGTCCGCTGCGCGGGAGCACCTTGGCTTCGGATTGCTCGTTCTTCCCGGGTGTCGGAACGTCCGGCGTCTATACGTCGAGCGACGGTGGGGCGACCTGGCAGAACCGCGGCCTGCTCGACGATCAGGCGTCGTGGGCCGGCTCGAACGTCGTCTCGGATGGCGACCCGGTGCTCGCCTACGGACCGAAGCCCGACGGGCGCGGCGGCTTCTCCTACGCCAACGGTGCTCGCGCGTACTACGCATCACTCGCATCGATCGCTGCTCTCAAAGGCTTCGAACAGGTCATCGTCAGCCACTCCGACGATGACGGCGCGACCTGGTCGTCGCCGGCGATCGCGACCGTGAAGAGCAGCTCCGTCGACTTCAACGACAAGAACTGGATCGGCGTCGACGACTCGCCTACGAGCCCGTACTTCGGCCGCGTCTACCTCTCGTGGACCGAGTTCCGCTCCGCGACCGCGACCGGGAATGGCAGCGAGCCCGTGATGGTCACGCTCTCGACCGACGGCGGCAACACCTTCGGCAGCCCGAACCAGCTCTCGCCGGCCGGCAACAACGGGACCGGCAACGGGCGCCAGGGGTCCGCGGTCACGACCGGTCCCGACGGGACGGTTTACGTCGCCTTCGAACAAGCCTCTTCCCAGGTCGTCGTCGTCTCTCGTGATGGCGGTCAGAAGTGGACGCGACCGGCGCCGATCGGTCCCGTGACCGACATCGCCGACCCGATCCCGGGCGCGAACTTCCGCACGAGCAGCTTCCCCGCGATCGCTGCCGACCCGCGGGCGGGAAGCACGACGCTGTACGCGACCTGGGCCACGCGAACTGCCGCCGGCGGCAGGATCGTGGTGTCCACATCCGCCGACAGAGGAGCGCACTGGAGCGCTCTCCAGCAGCTCAGCGGCAGCGAGGGGTACGCGTTCTTCCCGGGCATCGACGTCGCCCCCAACGGCCGCGTCGATCTCGCCTACCAGGCGTTGACGGCAGCCAACCCCGCGACGTTCGGCACTGGCAACGCAGCGATCGACGCCTGGGCGATGACCAAGCCCGCCGCGGGCGCGTGGTCGGCCCCCGCGAAGGTCTCGACCGCCTCATCCGACCCCGCGGCGAGCGCGCAGAACAATCTCCAGCTGCAATTCTGGGGAGACTACGCGAGCGTCGCATCCGACCCCACGGGCGCCTGGTACATCTTCACCGACAGCCGGACCGGTGCAGCGTGCCCGGCGGTCGACGCCTATCAGCACTATCTCCGCGACCACGGCCTCGTGCTCCGCGAAGACGGGCAAGATCAGCTCATCCAGCGAACAACTGGAGTCAATCCGGCACTGTCGGATCCGTCGGTCAAGCCAGCCCCGCCGCTTGCCTGCCCGGCACAGTTCGGCAACACCGACGCTCGCGTGGCACGCTTCACCCCATGACCGATTGTGCGGGTGCGCGCCATGCATCGGGGCGCGCACCCGCCGTGCCTACCTGTCTGGGGTTGGGGTTGCTCGCTGTCCTGTTCAACGCGATCTTCCTTATCATGGCCGTGGGCATCGTCGCCTGGGAGGCCGTCCTGCGGCTCCTCCACCCCGCTCCGGTCACCGGCACAACGGTGCGACCTCAACGTCCGCGGCGTTTCTGCACATGGACCCTCGGTTCGTCGAGCTGGTGCGGTGCTGGCGACGTTTAGCTACGGTCGGCACGAAATGCCTGCAACCACGGCGCTTTCCTCTCGAAACTCTCTGGGAAACGGCTTCGGCATAGCACACATCCTTCCAGCGGCACCTCACGGCACCACAGATCAGATGTCACCGGATCACGCGGCAGTCCCCACCGATCGGTCCGTCTCCGCATGGACGGCCATGGGCACGTTGGCGGCGGTCGCCGTGGTGGCGCGGGTCGATCCGAACCAGCCGGGGCACTACCCCGGCTGCCCCACGCGCCTCTTGACCGGGGTCGACTGCCCCGCTTGCGGCACGCTTCGCGGGCTCCACGAGCTGTCGCGGGGCCACTTCGGCGCCGCGCTCGACCACAACGTCCTGTTGCTCGCCGCCGTCCCGTTCGGGATCTGGATGTGGGTTCGCTGGACCCGGGCGGCCGTCACCGGAACCCCCGCCCGCGTCGTCGTTCCGCCCCGATGGGTGGTGCCGGTGCTGAGCATCGTCGCGATCACGTTCACCCTGGTGAGAAACCTCTCGATCCCGGGCCTGACCTGGCTCGACGCGGCCTGACGACCACATCAGGGGACCTAGGCCGGATGGCCCATCTCCTGCCTACAGGTCCGTTCAGATTGTGCCGATG
>JANLRV010000015.1:0-1601 GCA_031361905.1 Actinomycetes bacterium | reverse complement strand
GCCGCTCGCGATGTTGACGATTCCCGTCACCGGAGCGCCGAGCAGGGCCACGTAGGCCTCGCAGACGCAGCGCACGTCGGTGAAGTCACGCCGTGCTTCGAGGTTGCCGACCCGCAGCACCGAGTCGTCGGAGCCCGCCTCGATGCGCGCGATCTGCGCGGCGAACGACGCGACCGCAAAGCGCTCGTCCTGGCCTGGCCCCAGGTGAGGGAACGGTCGCGCAACGACGGCGTCGAGACCCGAGTGCAGCACGGGGATCTCGGCGGCCAGCTTGCTGACGGCGTAGGGCGACCGCGGTGTGCAGGCGTGGGACTCGCCGATCGGCTGCTCGGCTTCCGGGACGATCCCGTAGACCTCGGCGGACGAGACGGCGACGAGGCGCGCCCTTGGCGCGTGCTCGCGCACTGCGGACACCAGGTTGTGAGTCCCCGTCGCGTTCGTCTCCCAGACGTCGTGCTCGGTCCCCCACGAGGCCGCGACGGACGCGAGCGCCGCGAGATGCACGATGCCGTCGGGCTCGACCTCGGCAACCCGGGCCGCGACCGCGGGCAGCTCGCGGATGTCGCCGTCGAACGCCACGGGCTCGAGGCCGGCGTGCCCGAGCGCGGTCCAGAGGTGCTGGCCGACGAAGCCCGGGGCGCCGGTGATGAGGACCCTCTTCACGGGAGGCGAGCGTAGATGATGGGCGGGGCGCGGCGGGACGACTACACTCGCGTCGCGTGGTAGGCGTCGTCGTCGTGACCTGGCGGTCGAACCCGCGGGCGCTCTCGTGCATCGAGCGGGTGCGCGAGACGGTGCCCGAAGGGGCGGTGGTGCTCGTCGACAACGAGGTGGCCGAGCCGGGGCTCCAGACGAACGCGACCGTGCTCCCGCAGGTCGGCAACCTCGGCTTCGCGGCGGGCGCGAACCTGGGACTCACCCGCGCCTTCGCCGACGGTGCGAGCCACGCCGTGCTGCTCAACGACGACGTGCTCGTCGAGCCGGGCTGCTTCACGGCGCTCGTCGCTGCGGCCGGAGCCGACCGCGCGGTCTCGCCGGTGATCGACGCGCCCGGCGCCGACGCGTTTTCAGGAGGCCGGATCGACTGGAAACGGGGCTTCGGCTCTCATCAGGCGGGCGCGCTCGACTTTCTCACCGGCGCAGCGCTGTGCGTGCCGAGAGCGGTTTGGGAGCGTGTCGGGCCGTTCAACGAGGAGCTCTTCCTCTACTACGAGGACGTCGACTGGTGTCGCCGCGCGATCGCCGCGGGCGTCGAGCTCGCGGTCGTGCCCGAGGCGCACGCCACGCATGCGGCTGGGAGCTCGGCGGGCGGCGAGACGTGGGCCTACTACTCCACGCGCAACCGCTTGTGGTTCCTGCAGACGTACCGAGGGATGCGCGCGGCGCGCTACGAGTCGATCCGCACCTCATGGCGTGCGCGCGTGCGTGCCGTGCGATCGAGCGGCCGCGCGGTCGCGCAGGCCAAGCTCGCCGGCGTCGAGGATTGGTCGGCGGGCCGCCTCGGGAAAGGGCCGTACCCCCGATGAGGGTCGCCTTCGACATCACCTGCCTGACCCAGTCGCGCGCGGGCACGGCACGGCTTGCGCGCGGGCTCCTGAACG
>JANLRV010000008.1:0-7714 GCA_031361905.1 Actinomycetes bacterium | reverse complement strand
CACCTCGCCGACGCTCCTTAACCGACCGGACCGGAATGTGGTGATCGTGGACCACGCGCCAGCCAGGTGCAAGCGCAACGCGCTTGCACCGATCAGAGGCCTGCTGCTACCCAGCAGCAGGCCGATGGCCGCCAGGCCTCGCGAGGCATTCTGTGAGAGCTGCTAAACCCGCTCGGCGGGAAAGCCCGCCTGCCTGATCAGGCCGAGCACCTCGTCGGCATGCGACGGGCCACGCGTCTCGACGGTGATGAAGCAGCTGACATCCGAGACGCCGAGGTCGAGCGCCTCGCGATGATGCTCGACATCCAGCACGTTGACGCGCGCGTGCGCGAGCGCCGTGAGCACCCGGTTGAGCGATCCGGGGCGGTCCGGCATCGTCGTGCGAAGCTTGAGGAATCGCCCGCTCGCATCGAGCCCGAAGCGCACGACCGACTGCAGGAGGCGCGTGTCGATGTTGCCGCCTGAGAGCACGCAGACGACGTTCCCTCCGCGCACGCGCCCCGAGAGGAGCGCCGCGAGACCGACCGCGCCGCCGCCCTCGACGAGCAGCTTCGACCGCTCGAGCAGGGCGATGATCGCGTGGCTGATCTCCGCCTCGGAGACCTCGACGACCTCGTCCACGTAGCGCTGCACGATCGGGAAGGTGAGGTCGCCGGGCCGCTTCACGGCGATGCCGTCGGCGATCGTCGTGGCCGACAACGCCGTCACGGGCTCACCGGCCGCGAGGGATGCGAGGAAGGACGAGCACCCCGCCGCCTGCACGCCCACGACCCGGACGCCGGGCCGCGTCTGCTTGACGGCGATCGCCACGCCGCCGGCGAGCCCGCCGCCGCCGAGGGGGACGACGATGGTGTCGCACTCGGGGGCGTCCTCGAGCACCTCGAGGCCGAGCGTCCCCTGGCCGGCGACGATCTGCGGGTCGTCGAACGCCGAGACGAAGACGCGGCCATCGGGATCCTCGATCGCCGCCCGCTGGGCGTCGTCGAACGTCTCGCCCGCGAGCACGACCTCGGCTGCATAGCCCAGCGTTGCCTGTTGCTTCGCGAGGGACGAGTCGATCGGCATGTAGATGCGCGCCGGCACGCCGGCCGAGCGGGCCGCCAGCGCCAGACCCTGGGCGTGGTTGCCGGCGCTCGCGGCGACGACGCCCCGCGCACGCTCATCGTGGCTCAGCGCCGCCACCCGGTTCGTGCCGCCGCGCAGCTTGAACGACCCCGTCCGCTGCAGGTTCTCGGCCTTCAGCGTGACCGGGAAGCCGCAGCGCTCCGAGAAGGTCGCGGCCGAGATCATCGGCGTGCGCACGCAGACGCCCGCGATCACCCGGCGGGCTGCTTGGATGTCGGCCAGCTCGACGGTCATGCTCGCGAGCGCCGTCGCTGGGTCAGGATCACGCCTCCAACCGTAACGGCACCGCCGATCCATTGCAGGACGACGACGCGATCGCCGAGCAGCGCGAGCCCGAAGAACGCTCCCATGAACGGCTGCAGGTTGAACATCGCGGTCGCACGCGCCGAGCCGTCGCGGTTGACCGCCCAGTACCAGAGCAGGTTCGTCACGATCACGGACAGGACGACGCTGAATGCGAGCGCGATCCAGCCGTAGGTCACCGCGCCGTATGGCTGCGCGACGATCTGCGGAGCGGCGACCGCGACGAGCGGCAGGGAGCCGACGACCAGCACGACGGCCGACAGCCGGCTCAGGCTGTAGCGGGTCGTGAGGGGCCGCAGGATCGCGGGATACAGCGCGAACGAGGCCGCCATGCCGATCGCCGCGGCGAGCCCGACCGGTGTCGACAGGTCGATCTCGCCGCCCGAGCCCCGGATCACGAGCACGACCCCGACCGCCGAGATCGCCAGGCCGGCCCAGTGCAGGAGACCCACGTGCTCGCGTCCGAGCACGACCGCGAAGACGGCGCCGAGCGCGGGAATCGACGCCATCAACAGCGAGACGGTGGCCGCGGAGGCGTGATCGATCGCCACCATGAAGCAGATCTGGTTCGCGAAGATGCCGGCGCTCGCCGCCAGCGCGAGCCGCGGCAGATCCCGCCGCGCGATCGCGAGCGACCCCTCGCGCACGAGCACGAATCCGGCGAACAGCACCGCCCCGATCGCGAAGCGGTCGGCCGAGTAGGCGAGCGGGCGCCACTGGGGAAGGCCCCACTTGACGACGGTCACGTTGAGCGCCCAGATCGTCACGGTGGCGACCAGCGCGAGCAGCACGCGATCGACGGGAGGCCGAGCGACGCGCCGCATGGCGATGCTCACCGGGGCAGGCTCACGCGAGGAACCCGCGCACGAGACGCGCGACCTCGTCGAACGCCTCCCAGAGCACGACGTGACCGCAATCGAGCACGTGCTCGACGGCTCCCGGAAGGCCGCGGCGCAGCACGTCGGTGACGTATGGGGCCTGCGCTGCGGTGATCAGCAGGATCGGGTGGCCATCCGGCAACGCCGGCAGCGCGCGCGCCATCTCGCCCCACCCGGTGATCACGGCAGGACGTGAGTACTGCCGCCGGAACCGTCCATCGGCGTCCTGCGCGATCGCGATCGCCGCGTCCTCGCGCGCGGCCTCGACCGCCTGCGGCGCCTGGCCGGCGATGCGATCCGCGATCGCCTCGTGAAGCGTGGCCCAGCTGTCGTCCGGCCGGGCCTCCTCGGCAGCCTCGCGCGCGAGCTCGACCGGGAGCGCCATCGCCGGATCGAGCAGCACGACGCGTCCGACTCGCTCGGGGCTCGTCGCGAGCAGGCTCGTCGCGAGGCAGCCGCCGAACGAGTGACCGATCACGTCCGTCTCGCCGACGCCGTGCGCGTCGAGCGTGTCGCGCAGGTCGGAGAGATGCTGGTCGAGCGACCACGGCGGCATCACGATCGAGGCGCCGTGTCCGCGCAGGTCGACCGCGAGCACGCGCAGATGCGGCAGAGCCTCCTGGGCCAGCTGCTCGAAGCGCCGGCCGTGGGCGGTGACGCCGTGGATCGCCAGCAGCGGCTTCCCGTCGGCGGGACCGTAGAGGTGCGCGTTGAGAACCGTCATTTCGGGTGATCGTAGTCGGAGAGCGCTGCGAGAACGCCGCGCAGGTCGTCGGCATAGCGCGTCGCCGACGCGTGCGGCCGCCGCACGAGCAGCGCCTGCATGCCGCTCCGCTGCGGGCCGGCCACGTCGGCCTCAAAGGTGTCGCCGACGAAAAGGATCTCGTGCGGCGCACAGCGCGCCACCTCGACCGCCGCGCGGTATGCGAGCGGGTGCGGCTTCTCGACGCCGAGCTGCGCCGAGCAGAGGACCTCGGCGAGCGGCGGCACGAGGCCGAGGGCCGCACAGATGCCGGGCAGCTCCCAGACGTGGTTCGAGAGCACGAGCTGGCGCACGCCGAGCTCGTGCACGGCCTGCACGACCTCGAGCGTCTCCGGGTACAGCACGTTGCTCTCGGTCGGATGCGTGACGCGGGCGTAGGCGCGCTCGGCCGCGGCGCGAGCCACGCGAGGCGCGGCCCCGCCGGCCCGCGCGGCCGCTACGAGGAGGTCGACGAAGAAGGCACGCGCGATCTCCTGCGTACCGTGCTCGCGACGGACCTCCGGCGCGGCCCAGGGAAAGCCGGCCTCCAGAACCCTCCCGAGCTCGAGCGGATCGATCCCCGCCGCCGGCAGCTCGGCGAGCAGAGAGCGCCGCCAGATCGTGCCACCGGGAGGTAGCGCGAGCGTGCGGTGGAAGTCGTAGACAACGGCGCGGATCAAGAGTCTTCGGCGAGCAGAGCCTCGACGGCGGCGAGCGGGTCGCTCCGGCGGGCGGCGACGGCATCGATCACGGCCGCGAGATCCGGGCGCTCACGCAAGCTCCGCTCGAGCCGGCGCGCGACGCGCGCGGCGGCGAGCGTGAGGATCTCGCGCTCGAGCTGCGCGCGACGGCGCGCCTCGAGCCTTCCGCTCGCGGCCAGCGAATCGCGGTGAGCGCAGACGGCCTGCCAGAGCTCCGGCACGCCGCTCGCGTCGATCGCCGTCGTCTCCACGACGACGGGCCGCTCCGACGGATCGGCGAGGCCGAGCACCTGCTTGAGCTCGGCTCGCAGCCGGTCGAGCCGCGGGTGGTCCGCCTTGTTGATGCAGATGATGTCGGGGATCTCCATCACGCCGGCCTTGAGCGCCTGGATCGAGTCGCCCGAGCCCGGCATCAGCACCAGCACGACCGTGTCGACGAGCTGCCCGATCTCGACCTCGCTCTGGCCGACCCCGACGGTCTCGTAGAACACCACGTCCCGGCCTGCGGCGTCGAGGATCACCCCGGCCAGCATGGTCGCCTCGGAGACCCCGCCGAGGTGGCCGCGCGTCCCCATCGAGCGGATGAACACCCCGGGGTCGAGGAAGTGGCGGGAGAGCCGGATGCGGTCTCCGAGCAGCGCGCCGTGCGTGCGGTGGCTCGACGGGTCGACCGAGAGCACGCCGACGGTCAGATCGAGGCCGCGGACGTGCGCGCAGAGCGCGTCGATCAGGCTCGACTTGCCGACGCCCGGAGGGCCCGTCAGCCCGAGCGTGCGCGCGCTCCCCGTGTGCGGGTAGAGCGCGGCGAGCAGCCGCCCGGCCCCCAGATCGCCGTCCTCTGCCGCGGAGATCGCGCGGGCGACCGCCCGGCGGTCCCCCGCGAGCACGGCTGCGGCGAGCTGCGCGGGGTCGATCGGTGGTCGGGAGCGTCGAGGGCGCATGGCGCGGGCAGGCTATAGCCTGCAGGTCGATGACGCAGCTGCCAGACGTCCCGCTGTTCCCGCTCCAGCTCGTGATGCTGCCGAGCGAGCTCGTGCCGCTGCACATCTTCGAGCCGCGCTATCGCGACATGATCGCGTTCTGCGTCGACCACGAGGCGCCGTTCTGCATCGTCATGGTCGACGAGGCCGGCATGCGCGAGGTGGGCTGCCTGACCGAGTCGATCGAGGTTCTCGAACGGCTCGAGGACGGCCGCATCAACCTCGTCGCGACGGGCGGCGAGATCGTGCGGATCAACCGCGTCGATGCCGACCGGCACACGTACCTGAGCGCTGACGTGACGGTGCAGGTCGACGACCCGGACGCGTCGCCCGAGCCCGCTGCGGTCGAGACGGCGCTCGAGAGCTACCGGGCCCTGCTGCGCGACGCCGACGCGCCGGCTGACGAGTCGCTCGCGGCCGCTGAGCGACTCAGCTACGAGCTCGCCGCGCGCGTGGAGTTCTCGCTCGAGCTCAAGCAGGGGCTGCTCGAATCACGCGCCGAGGCCGACCGCCTGGCACGCGTCACGGCGGCGATCGAGGAGGGCCGCCGGGGCCTGCGTCAGGCCGCGGAACGCTCGCGACGGGCGACGACGAACGGCAAGGTCTCGCACGACGACTGATCGAGCATCCATTGCGGATTTGTTGCACATTGAGCTTTTTCCGAGATCCGACCCGCAACCCGCATCTGCCGTGCTAATGTCAGCTGTGAGAGGACCTTGCGATCACTCTCGGCCAGCCGGCCCCTCAAGCCCGGAAGCCTCGTGATCGTGAGCCGGAGGTCGAGCCGGACCCTCTCGAGAGGGTAGAGCGGGCGTCGATGCCAAAATAGGCGCGTACGTTCATCGCAACGGCTTCTTCCAGGCACCGTCGCCTGCTCCCCTCGCTCGATTCTCTCGGCGTGCGGGCTAGCGCAGGAACGACGGCAGCGAGAACGGATCGTCGTCATCGCCTGCGTCGGGACGGTCGCGCTCCGGTCGGCCGCTACTGGCTGATTCCGGTCGCGGGACGGGCGTTCCGCTGTCGGTGGCGAACCCTGTCGCGACGACTGTCACCCACATCTGATCGCCGAGCGCATCGTCGACCGATGTGCCGAAGATGATGTTGGCGCCATCGTCCGCGGCTGCGCGCACGGCCTCGGCCGCCTGCGTGACCTCCTGCAGCGAGAGCCGCTCGGACCCCATGATCGAGAGCAGGACGGCCTGCGCGCCGTGAAAGCGGCGTCCGATCAGCGGCGAGTCGAGCGCGCGCCGAGCCGCATCCGCGCCGCGGTTCGTCCCCGTCGCCATGCCGATGCCCATCAGCGCGGTGCCGGAATCGGCCATCACCGCGCGCACGTCGGCGAAGTCGAGGTTGATCAGCCCGGGCCGCGTGATCAGGTCGCAGATGCCCTGCACGCCCTGACGCAGCACGTCATCGGCCATGCGGAACGCATCGACCATCGAGGTCGAGCGATCGAGCACCTCGAGCAGGCGATCGTTCGACACCGTGATCAGCGTGTCGACCGTGCCCTGCAACGCGCGCACGCCGTCGCGAGCCGCGTCTGCGCGGCGCGCTCCTTCGAAGGCGAACGGCGTCGTCACGATACCGACCGTCAGCGCACCGAGCTCGCGCGAGACGCGCGCGACGACCGGTGCTGCACCCGTACCCGTGCCGCCACCCTCGCCCGCGGTGACGAACACCAGGTCGGAGCCGCGCAGCACCTGACGGATGCGATCGATCGAGGCCTCGGCGGCCTTGCGGCCCACCTCGGCGTCGGCACCGGAGCCGAGGCCGCGCGTGATCTCCTCGCCGATCTGCAGCTTGACGTGCGCCTCCGACATCGCGAGCTGCTGCGCGTCGGTGTTGATCGCGACGAACTCGACGTTGCCGATGTTGGAATCGATCATGCGCGCGAGCGCATTCAGGCCGGCGCCGCCGACACCGACGACGCGGATCTGCGCGAGGTACGCGGACGCGGAGTCACGCCCCTGCACGGTCCCCGGCATGGGCGCCGGCGGATCGGGCACGGCGGCGAGGATCGGCGCCTCGACCTCGGGGTGCGCGGGCGTGCGCGGACGCGGCGCCTCGGGCGGGTTCTCCGCCGCGTTCTCGGTCTGCTTGAACAGGTCGGCGAGGGGTCCCTCGCGCATGCTCGTCCTACGCTTGCTCACGTTTGAGCACCTCCTCGGCTAGCTGCCGATAGGCCTGTGCCGCGGCTCCTCTGGAGTCGTAGCGCAGCACGGATTGTCCTTGCACGGGCGCCTCGGCGAGGCGGACCGTCTTGCGGATTCGCGTCTTGAACACGCGATCGCCGAAATTCTCCTCGAGAATGCTGACGGCCTCGCGGGCGTGGAGCGTGCGCGAGTCGAACATCGTCGGGAGGATGCCCATGATGTGGACGCGCGGGTTCAGGTTCTCGCGGATCGCCGAGAGCGTCTGCTCGAGCTGGACGAGGCCTCGCAGCGAGAGGTACTCGCATTGCACCGGGACGATCACGGCATCCGCCGCCGTGAGGGCGTTGACGGTGATCAGACCGAGCGACGGCGGCGTGTCGATCAGGATCGTGTCGTAGTCCGACTGGATCGGCAGGAGCGCCTTCTCGAGCGCCCGCTCGCGGCCGATCATCGAGGAGAGCGCGAGCTCCGCGCCCGCGAGCTCGATCGACGAGACGGCGACGGCGACCTCGGCCTGTCTGATCACGTCGACGATCGGCACCTTGTGCACGAGCACGTCGAACATCGACGACTCGACCTTCTCCGGGTCGAACCCCTGCGACATCGTCAGGTTCGCCTGCGGGTCGAGGTCGACGAGCAGCACTCGACGGCCCCGCTCTGCGAGCGCGGCGCCGAGATTCACGGTGCTCGTTGTCTTGGCGACGCCGCCCTTCTGGTTGGCGAGCGCGTAGACGCGTGCCATGCACGCTCCTCTTTGGAAGCTCTCACTGAATGAATCGTGCGTGGCTGGCGAGCGGCTCGCAAGCCTGGGGTGTGTTAGCCTCTTTGGGTT
>JANLRV010000280.1:0-5540 GCA_031361905.1 Actinomycetes bacterium | reverse complement strand
GTTCGACTCGATCATCCGGCGCTTCGCGATCATGTCGCCGGCCTCGACGCGCTTCGCGAGCTGCACCTCTTCGACCTTGGTCAGCAGCGGATAGCGGCCGATCTCCTGGAGGAACCGCTCGAGCGAGTCGGTCGGTCCGTCGAGGACGTTGAGCGAGAGCGGCGTGCGCACGGGCTCGGCGGACGCGGCCTCGACCTCACGCTCGGTGATGTCGATGCCCATGACCTCGAGCTCGCGAACGACGTCTTCGATCCGCACCGTCTCGTCGTCGAGCGCGGTCACGGCCTCGGCTACTTCGGCGAGCGTCAGCGCACCGGCATCGAGGCCGCGCTCGATCAGCGGCTCGAACTCCGGGGCCAGCTCTGCATTTGGTGTCGCGATCATCCTTCCAGTGCTCCTCTGCGGCCTGCTCCCAGGCCCGCTCGCATATCCGATGTGTTGTCTAGATCGGCGTCACGCTTCAGGTTCAACTCCCCCAAAGCGTTCTTCTAAGGGGTAAACGCCGGAATCCTGGTAACCATTCCCTCATTCGGGGCACCCGAAACCTTCCCCGATACCACCAGTCTCCCCGCCTACTCTTCACTGGTAGTTAAGTGAAACGGAAATCGCATCAAGATCTGGTCAAGATCCCGCGAACGAGGGGAGCGAACCTGCTGGAACCTCCCCTTTGCTCGAGTGCAACCGTTTGCTAGGTTTCCGCTGCACGTCATCACGAGCGGCTGAGGGAACTGGTCCGACGACGCCGCAGCAACCGGGGCTCTTGCCCGTCAGGTGCTCCATCCAGCGCCGAGCGCGACCGTCCCGGGCGCGCAGAGCGGAAGATGATGAGCCGGTCTGTGGAAGCTCCGCAACCGAAGGCCCTCCGGGAACGAGAGGGCCTTTTGCGTATCCCGGGGCAGCCAAGACGAAGGGCGAGAAATGACCCAGCAGCGCAGCGAGACGATCGCGCTCCACGGCGGCCAGACGGCCGATCCGACGACGAAGGCGCGCGCCGTCCCGATCTATCAGACGACGTCGTACGAGTTCGACGACACCCAGCATGCGGCGGATCTGTTCGCGCTGAAGGTGCCGGGGAACATCTACTCCCGCATCATGAATCCGACCTGGGACGTCTTCGAGCAGCGCGTGACGGCGCTCGAGGGCGGGCTCGCCGCCTGCTCGACCGCATCCGGCCAAGCCGCCGTGACCTACTCGGTGCTCAACATCGCGCGGGCGGGCGACAACATCGTCTCGGTCTCGACGCTCTACGGCGGCACCTACAACCTGTTCGCGCACACGCTCCCCCAGTTCGGCATCGAGGTGCGCTTCATCGACCCTGAGCGGCCGCAGGATCTGGCCGGCCTGGTCGACGAGAAGACCAAGCTCGTGTTCGGCGAGACGGTCGGCAATCCGAAGCTGAACGTGCTCGACCTGCAGGCCTGGGCCGACGCCGCGCACGCGCACGGGCTGCCGCTGATCGTTGACAACACCGTCGCGACGCCGATCCTCTGCCGCGTCTTCGACCACGGCGTCGACATCGCCGTGCACTCGGCGACGAAGTACATCGGCGGCCACGGCACCTCGATCGGCGGCATCGTCGTCGACAGCGGGCGCTTCGACTGGACCGCGCACGCCGACCGCTTCCCCGGCCTGACCAAGCCCGACCCGTCCTACCACGGCGTCGTCTGGTCCGACGCGCTCGGGCCCGCCGCCTACATCGGCCGCGTCCGTACGGTGCTCCTGCGCAACACGGGTGCCGCGCTCTCGCCGTTCAACGCGTTCCTCTTCCTGCAGGGCCTCGAGACGCTGCCGCTGCGGATGGAGCGGCACTCGGAGAACGCGATGAAGGTGGCCAAGCACCTCGAGGGCCGGAGCGGCGTCTCCTGGGTCCGCTACCCGGGCCTCGAGTCGACCGACGGGCACGAGGTCGCGAAGCGCTACCTCAAGGGCGGCTTCGGCGGCCTCGTCACGTTCGGCATCGAGGGAGGCCGTGAGGCGGGCAGCCGCTTCATCGACAGCCTCGAGCTGTTCAGCCACCTCGCGAACATCGGCGATGCGAAGTCGCTCGCGATCCACAACGCCTCGACGACGCACTCGCAGCTCAACGAGGAGGAGCTCGCGAAGGCCGGCGTGACGCAGGACACGGTGCGGCTGTCGGTCGGGATCGAGCACATCGACGACCTGATCGCCGACATCGAGCAGGCGCTCACCAGGTCGCGGGTTCCCGCGACGGTGTGAGCTCGACCACGAGCCAGACGCAGCGGGTCGTGCTCTTCACAGAGCACGACCCGCTCGTGCTCGAATCGGGCGAGACGATCGCGCTGGTCGAGGTCGCCTACGCCACCTATGGCGTGCTCGCCGACGACCGCTCGAACGTCGTCTACGTCTGCCACGCGCTGACGGGCGACGCGAACGTCTCGGGCGAGGACGGCTGGTGGTCGACGCTGATCGGCCCGGGCAGGCCGATCGACACCGATCGCTTCTTCGTGATCTGCTCGAACCTGCTCGGCGGCTGCAACGGCACGACCGGCCCGTCGTCGATCGACCCGAAGACGGGGAAGCCGTATGGCCTGA
Source organism: Actinomycetes bacterium (assembly GCA_031361905.1). Lineage (GTDB taxonomy): Bacteria > Actinomycetota > Thermoleophilia > Gaiellales > JALYLC01 > JANLRV01. The sequence continues at coordinate 2,987 of JANLRV010000280.1, read as the reverse complement.
GCTTCCCGCTCTTCACGGTGCGCGACCTCGTGACCGTCCACCGCGCGCTGCTCGCCCAGCTCGGCATCGAGCGGCCGGCGGCGGCGATCGGCGGCTCGGTCGGCGGCATGCAGGTCCTGCAGTGGATGCTGGACTTCCCGGGCGAGCTCGGCGCCGCTGCCGTGGTCTGCGCATCCGCGCGCCTGACGGCGCAGAACATCGCCTTCTCGGCCGTGGCGCGCGCCGCGATCATGGAGGACGTCAACTTCCACGGCGGCGACTACTACGAGCACGGCGTGCGCCCCGACCGCGGGCTCTCGCTGGCCCGCCGGATCGCGCACATCACCTACCTCTCCGAGCAGTCGATGCGGCAGAAGTTCGGCCGGCGCCTGCAGCACGGTGACGCTCCGCACCGCGGCTTCGAGGTCGACTTCGCCGTCGAGAGCTATCTCGAGCACCAGGGCGAGAGCTTCCTGCACCGCTTCGACGCGAACAGCTACCTCTACCTCACGCGCGTGATGGACTACTTCGACCCGTTCGGCGATCTCGCCGGCGCCGTCGAGCGGCTGCGCGGCAGCGGCACGCACACGCTCGTGATCTCGTTCGACACCGACTGGCGGTTCGACACGGCGCACTCGCGCGAGATCGTGCACGCGCTGCAGGCCGCGCGCCTGCCGGTCACGTTCCGCGAGATCGCCTCGCCCCACGGCCACGACTCCTTCCTGCTCGAGGTGCCCGAGTACCACCGCACCGTCGCCGCGTTCTTCGGACGGCTGACCTCGGCGCCCCGTGCGGTCTGACCTCGCGCTCACGGCCGGGCTCGTCCCGCACGGCTCGCGCGTGCTCGACCTCGGCTGCGGCGACGGCGCGCTGCTCGCGCACCTGATCGAGCAGCGGGGCTGCTCGGGCCAGGGCGTCGAGATCTCCGACGAGGGCGTGCTCGCGTGCATCACCGCGGGCGTGCCGGTCGAGCAGGGCGACATCGACGACGGCCTCGACGAGTTCGACCCCGACAGCTTCGACGTCGTCGTGCTCTCGCAGACGCTGCAGACGACGCACCGCCCGGCGAGCGTGCTCGACGGGATGCTGCGCGTCGCGCCCGCGAGCATCGTCTCGATCCCCAACTTCGCGCACTGGCGCCTGCGCGCCGGGCTCGCTCTGGGCGGCCGCATGCCGAGCTCGCGTACGCTGCCGGCGACGTGGTACGGCACGCCCAACATCCACCTCTGCACGATCGCCGACTTCGAGGAGCTCGCGACGGCTCGCGGCGCCCGGCTGATCGAGCGAATCCTGCTCGACGAAGGGGGCGAGCCGACGAGGAGCCGCGTCGTCGCCGCGCGCCCGAACGTGCTCGCGGCGGGCGCGATCTATCGGCTCGGACGCGCCTGAGCGACGAGCCGGATCTGGAGGCGCGCGTCGCGGCGGCGGTCGTTGCGTGGGACGACGAGGACGAGGACGCCTTCGACGAGGCGCTCGCTCTGCTGCCGCAGAAGGGCGATGCGGGCTTCGCGCTCGGTCGCTCGCTGATCGCGCGCGCCGATCCGATCGAGCGCGAGCTCGGCGCGGTGATTCTTCGCGAGGTGATCAACCCGGATCGCGATCACGTCGGCGCAATCGTCGCCACGCTCGTCCCGCTGATCGGCGGCGAGTCGGATCCGCTCGTGCTCGGGTCTGCCATCCTCGCGCTCGGTCTCGCGAGCGACCGCGACGCGATCATCGCGATCTGTCGTCATTCGAAGCACGATGACGAGGGAGTTCGCCTGGCTGTCGCAAAGGCGCTGCCGCCAATCTACCGCGACGAGATCGAGGCTGGGAGCTACATCCCGACGCTGCTCGCGCTCTCGTCCGACACGGACGACGACGTGCGCGAGTGGGCGTGCTTGGATCTTGCGAGATTGCTCGACGATGACACGCCGGAGCTGCGCTCCGCGCTCGCGGCTCGCCTCCACGATCCCCACGAGGGCACGCGCTGCGAGGCGATCGTCGGCCTCGCCAGCCGGCACGACCCGCGCGCGCTCCCGCCGCTCCTCGCGATGCTCGAGGAAGGCTCGTCGCTGATGCTGCTCGTCGAGGCCGCCGCGTGGATCGGCGATGCGTCAATCGTGCCCCATCTCCTCGACTTCGCGTCCGACGACGAGGTGGAGGCCGCGCTCGACCGCTGCGATCCCAAGCGCCGCGCGCGCCGCGAAGCCCGCAACGCCACCCTCGTCGAGGCGCTCGCGGCGCACGGAATCGAGGCAACCGTGAACCCTGAGGCGTTCGACGACGAGATCAGCTGGGTCAGTCCGAACGGCAACAGGCAGGCGGTCATCGAGCACGTGCTCGCGCGCCCTGATGTGAACGGCGACATCCAGGCCGCGGCCGCACGCCTCGCGCAGCCCTGAACGCCGGCAGCCCATCGCACCCGACGGCGAGCCCGTCACTCTGCGCCGTTCGCTCTTCGATTTTTCGATCGGTCACGGTCACGACCACGAGAGCTCCGCGCAGACCCGCGCGCATCGATGCGATTCCCACGCGGATACGCATCGCTTCCGGGTGACGTTTCGCGCCGGCGGCGATGGAGTGGTTTTGTGGGTGGGATGCGGGCGGGATCGATGCTGTCATGCGGGATGGCCAATTGGCCGAGCGAGTCGCGGCCATTTGGCCGTCCACCCCACGCGAGTAGCCCGCGACCACCCGTCCGATTCGACCCCGATCATCGCTCTTCAGCTCAAGAAAATCAGAGCGATCGAGGGGGAGTCAGCCGGAGCTCGACCGATCCTCCCTGCGAGCGATCACGGCCCGTCGAAGCCGATGTGGATCTCGGAGCTCTCGAAGAAGCTGCGCGGATCGGCGGACGCCACCCACGGTGCGCCGAGCTCGGTCGGGCGGATGCTCGCGGGCGCGTGCAGCAGTGCGCGCCAGAGCGCTCTGGCGGCGCGCGATCCGGCCTGCACGGGCCGGGCGTCGAACGACCCGAAGCTGGGACCGGGGCCGTACCATAGGGTGGAGACATTGTGCGTGACGGC
>JANLRV010000021.1:0-9916 GCA_031361905.1 Actinomycetes bacterium | reverse complement strand
CCGCGCTACGCGCGGTCTGCGGGGCTTCGCGGGAGCACCGGCCGGCTCTTGAACAGGCCACCAGCCTGCCCCGCGAGCCGGCCGGCACCCCCGCTCGCTCCAGCAACCCCAGACACGAACGACACTTTTGAAACCGGCTCTCAGAGCGGCGCCGAGAACACGACGCTCGTGCCAGTGCCGTCGTCTCGCGCAGCGATCTGCAGCGTCCCGCCGATCTGCTCGGCGCGCTCGCGCATTCCCGTGATGCCGAGGTCGGGCACGCCGCGCCCGATCCCGACACCGTCATCCTCGACGATGATCGTGAGCGTCCCGCCGACACACGACACGGACGTCCGCGCCGCCGTCGCTCCCGCGTGACGCACCACGTTCGTCAGCGCCTCCTGCACGATTCGATATCCCACCGTCGCGAGCGCGCCGGTCATTGCCGGCATTCCCGCGCTCGCGGTGAAGTGAACCGGGAGGTTCGCGCGACGCAGCGTCGCCTCGCAGAGCTCTTCCAGCGCGACGACGAGACCGAAGTCGTCGAGCACGCGCGGGCTCAGATCGTTGATCAGCTCGCGGAGGTCGTCGAGCGTGTCGGCGAGCAGCCGCCGAAGCTCCTCGGCCTCGACCGAGAGCGTCGCATGCTCCTCCAGCCGGTCGATCGCGCGCCGGTGTCGTTTGACCCCGAGCAGCGCGGCCATCAGCATGCCGGCCGTGCGGTCGTGAAGATCCTGGGCGAACCGGCGCCGTTCCTGCTCCTGGATCGTCAGCGCTTGATCGCGCAGCTCGTTGTGGCTGACCTGCAGGGCCTTCTGCTGGCGCAAGCGATCGAACGCGTCGGCTCGCGCTCGCTCGCGACGAAATGCCGAAGCCGTCTCGACCGCCGCGGCGCCCAGCGTGGCGAGGATCGTCAGGCCGTCTGCGTCCTCGTCGGTGAAGGGAAGGCCCCCGCGCTTGTCGAAGGCGATCAGCACCGCGACGGGACCGTCGATGCCGATCACCGGCACACCGAGGACGTCAGAGATGCCGATCTGAGATGCGAACGAGACTCCGAGCTCATCCAGGGCTGAGGTGTCATTGACGCGGATGTGCTCGCCGGTCAGGTAGATCGTCCCCGCGAGCGAGCCTTCCATCGCCATCTCGACGCCGATCAGGCGGTCGGAATCCTCGCCGGCTGCCGCGGCGATCCGGATCACGGCAGACGCCTCGTTCGGAACGCCGATCGCGATGCGAGTTGCGTCGACGATCTCGCGGGCCTGCTCGGCGAGCGACATCATGACCTTCTGCAGATCCCGCTCGCCAAGGAGCCCGCGCGCTGCACGGACGATTCGCACGCGGGCGTCGTCCGACCGCTGTGCATTGGCGACGCGCGCGGTCACCTCCTCGTGCAGCCGCGCGTTCGCGATCGCGACCCCGCTCTGGGCGGCGAGCAGCGTCAATGCGTGCTCGTCCTCCTCGCCGAACGGCTGGCCCCCGTCCTTCTCGGTCAGGAAGAGATTGCCGAACACCTCGCCCCGGCTGACGACCGGCGCGCCGAGGAAGCTGTGCATCGGCGGGTGACCCGGTGGGAAGCCGGTGCTGCGCGGGTCTTGCGTCAGATCGGCGAGCCGCAGCGGCTCCGCTCGATCGACGAGGATGCCGAGGATCCCGCGGCCGGTCGGATACTCGCCGATCCGCTCCCGCTCCTGCTCGCTCATCCCGGATGTGATGAACCGGCTGATCCGGCGGTCCGAGCCGAGAATCCCGAGGGCCCCGTAGCTCGCTCCCGTGACGGCCCGGGCGGCCTCGACGATCGAGGCGAGGGTCGCCTCGAGGTCGAGACCCTGAGCGACCGCGAGGCTCGCGCGCGCGAGCGCGTCGAGGCGCCTGACCAGCTCCGTCTCGGAGCTCGGCGAGGCGTCGGCAGCGGCCGTTTCGGCTCGTTCGTTGACGATGCTCACGGCTGCGCCTCGCGGGGCGCGTCGGCAGTCAGCGGATCGTCCTCGCCCAATCGTCGCTTCGCCATACACAGCCGTTTCGGGTCGAGTGACGAGACCCGGCTCGGGGCTGGGAGCCGGAAGTTCGCACGCCAAGCGCTAGGGCGGTGCCTACGGGGAAGACCATAGCAAGCGCCCGGGTGCGGGCAACGATCGCGGCCGCCGCCGTGCGGAGAAGCCGCAGGCGTGAGCGGGTGCTCTCTGATGCGATCTCCCTGGCCGTGAGCGAGATTGCGGAGGCGACCAGAAGGTGATCTCGGAGCGATCGAACGGAGACTCGAAATGAAAGCGCTCGTCTATCACGGACCCGGCAAGCGCGCGTGGGAAGAGGTGCCCGATCGCGTGATCGAGCAGCCGACCGACGCCATCGTGCGTATCGATTCGTCGACGATCTGCGGCAGCGACCTCCACATCCTCAAAGGAGACGTGCCTGAGGTGCCGCTCGGCACGATCCTCGGCCACGAGGCGGTCGGAACCGTTGTCGAGAAGGGCAGCGCGGTGAGCACGCTCGAGGTCGGCGAGCGCGTGATCGTCTCGTGCATCACCTCGTGTGGCCGATGTCGCTCGTGCAAGGAGGGTCGCTACGGTCTCTGCACGGGCGGAGGCGGCTGGATCCTCGGCCACCTGATCGACGGCCTGCAGGCCGAGTACGCGCGGGTGCCGTTCGCGGACACCTCCGTCTACAAGGTGCCGGCGGAGCTGACAGACGACGAGGTGCTCTTCCTCGCCGACATCCTCCCGACCGCCTACGAGGTCGGCGTTCTCAACGGCGGCGTCCAGCCGGGCGACACCGTTGCGATCGTCGGCGCAGGCCCGGTTGGGCTCGCTGCGATCCTCACGGCCAAGCTCTACACGCCCGGTCGGATCATCGCGATCGATCTCGCCGCCTCGCGCCTCGAGAAGGCGCGAGAGCTCGGTGCCGATTTCACGATCGACAACGGCACGGAGAACGCCGTCGAGCGCGTGATGGAGCTGACGGGCGGTCTCGGCGCCGACGTCGTGATCGAGGCGGTCGGCAGGCCTGAGACGTTCGAGCTCTGCACGGAGCTCGTGCGGCCCGGAGGGCGGATCGCCAACGTGGGCGTCCACGGGCATCCCGTGACCCTCCACCTGGAGCGGCTGTGGATTCACGGCGTGACGATCACAACCGGTCTCGTCGACACCTTCACGACGCCGCAGCTGCTCAGGCTGATCGCCGACGGCCGGCTTGACGCGACGCCGTTCGCCACGCACCGGTTCCCGCTCGGCGAGACGATGTCGGCCTACGACACCTTTGCCGATGCGGCGGACACGCATGCGCTCAAGGTCGTGCTCGAGGCCGAGCTCGTGGCGCACGCCCCCGTACCGGACGAGAGGGCGCTCGCCGTCGTCGAGTGAGGGCGCCCGAGCGGCCCGCCGGCGTCTCGGGATGGTGGGATGATCGACGAAACGCGGCGACCGGCGATGATGGCGATCCATCGTTGAAGGATCTGAAACCTGGTGACCGACCCGGACGACACCCCGATCGAGATCATCAGCATGCGCATCGATCTGCCGGCGCCCGTGCGCGAGCCGGTCTGGCCCGCTGCGATCGGTCTCCGTCCGTTCACTCCCGCCGCTGCACGGGCCCTGCACGCTCTGCTCGAGCACGGCTACCGGAACGGCGGCGGCAGCGTCGACCCCTTCGAGGAGTGGCTGCCGCAGCTCGTCGGTGACGACGAGTTCGACGCGGACCTCTGCTTCCTCGTGATCGCCGGCGGCGACGTCGTGGCCGCGGCGATCTGCTGGTCGAGCGCCTTCGTCAAGGACATCGTCGTGCACGAGTCGTGGCGTCAGCGTGGCCTCGGCGAGGCCTTGCTGCTCGAGGCCTTCCGCACCTTCGAGCGACGCGGCGCGAGCCACGTCGGGCTCAAGGTCCAGGCCGGCAACGCGAGCGCGATCGCGCTCTACGAGCGCGTCGGCATGAAGCCGTTCTAGCTCAGGCCGCGCGCTCGATCCGGCGCTTGCCGCGCCGCTTCGCGCGCAGCAGCGCTTGATCCGCAGCCTCGACGAGGCTGAGGCCCGCAGCCGCGATGCCGGGCATGGCCGCGAGCCCGATCGAGAGGGCGAAGCTCTCGCGCTCGAACGCGCGCGCCAGCCGCTCGGCGATCTCGCCGGCCTGCTCGCCGGTCGTGCGGGGAAGGAGCAGCGCGAGCTCGTCTCCTCCGAGCCGGCCTGCCGTGTCCGGCGCGCGCGCGTGCTGCTGGAGGATCGAGGCGATTCGGCGCAGCACGCGGTCTCCGTGGGCGTGGCCGTGCTCGTCGTTCAGGCGCTTGAAGTCGTCGATGTCCATCACGAGCACGGCAACCTGCGTCTCGTGGCGGCGGGCGGCGCGCTCTGCGGTCGCCGCCTTGCGATGGAACACGCGGGGGTTGGCGAGCCCGGTCAGCGCGTCGTGGTCGGCCATGAAGCGGATGCGCTCGAACAGCTGGGCGTGCTGCAGCGTGATCGCCGCCTGCGTCGCCAGCGTCTCGCAGAACTCGATCTCGTGGCGATCCCACGGCCGGGCCGTCTCGATGTCGACGATCTCGATCACGCCGAGCGTCCGTCCTGCCGAGGCGAGCGGCACCTGGAGAAGCGACTGCCACGAGAAGCGCTTCAGGTAGGCGACCTGCGCCTCAGAGGTGCCTTCGCCGGTGCTCAGCGAGACGAGGCTGCCGCTGCCGCGGCGCAACAGGGCTTCGACCTCGGGAAGGACTGCGAGGTCGAACTTCAGATCGGCGATCGGCACTCGGCGCCCGAGCCGCGGGTTGAACTCGAAGATGTCGCGGATCACGCCGCGCCGTCGATCCCACTCCGACACGCTCACCTCGCAGACGCGCGGAATCGCCGCACCGCGCTCGCGCGCGAGCTCGACGAGCACGCGGCTCGCGGTGGGAGTCGTGGCCATCGACTGGGCGACCCGGTGCAGCGCGGTCAGCCGCGCCACGCGCTGCTCGAGCTCGGCGATCGTCCGCTCGAGCTCGTCGACCTGTGGCTTTTCGGGGTTCCGCGGCATCGCTCTCGACCTGTATCGACCGCGACCGCGAGCTCCTTGACCCTCGAGCGCGAGCGGCGTTCTGTGCCACGCTGCCTGCCTGATGCGCGTCGGTATCGTCCAGAACTCGGCCGCGGGAAGCGGCGAGAGCGGTCAGCTCGCCCCCCATCTGAGGGCTCTCGGCATCGAGGTCGTGATGGCCGGCGAGGACCGGTCTCTGAGCGAGCGCGCGCGCGATCTGATCGGCACCGTCGATGCGATCGCGGCGTGCGGAGGCGACGGAACCGTCAACGCCGTCGCGGCCGTGCTCGTCGACACGGAGACTCCGCTCACAGTCGTGCCGCAGGGCACGCTCAACCACTTCGCGAAGGACCTCGGCATCCCTGAGGATCTCGCCGAGGTCGCCGGCGTGATCGCGGCTCGCGTCGAGCGGCGCGTCGATGTCGGCGAGGTCAACGGGCACGTCTTCGTCAACAACTCCTCGATCGGTGCGTACCCGCGTGCGACACGGCTTCGAGACGAGCTCAATGAGGGGCCGGTGCCGCTCAAGTGGCCGGCGATGGCGGCCGCCGCGCTGCACGTCTTCGTGCGCTTTCCGACGCTGCGCGTGCGCATCGACGGGGGTCCGGAGCGCGAGACGAGCTTCGTCTTCGTCGGGAACAACGCCTACGACCTGACGAGCGTGCCGCCTGGCGGGCGCAGCTCGCTGACAGGCGGCGAGCTGATGGTCGCGTGCGCTCGCACCTCGAGTCGCCTGGCGACGATCCGCGCCGGGCTGCGCGCTGCGCTCGGTCGGCTGGAGGAGGCTCCCGAGGTCGACGTGATCCGGCTCGCAGAGCTCGAGATCGACGTCCGCGAGCGATCGCTCGACGTCTCGCTCGACGGCGAGGTCGTGCGGATGCAGGCGCCGCTCGTCTACCGCGTGCGGCCGCAGAGCCTGCGGGTGCTCGTGCCGCCCGATGCCGCGTGAGGACGATCGTCCACCTCTCCGACCTGCATTTCGGGCGATCCGAGGCCGCCGTCGTGGATGCCTGCTCGCGTGCCGTCTCCGAGCTCGCGCCGGACCTCGTCGTGATCTCGGGCGACCTCACCCAGCGCGCGCGTCGCAGCGAGTTCTCGGCGGCGGCGCGCTTCATCGAGCGGCTCGGTGCGCCGGTGATCGCGACGCTGGGAAACCACGACCTGCCGCTCTACAACGGGCTCCTGCGCGTGCTCGCGCCGCGTCGCGGCTTTCGCCGCTCGATCGGCGCTCAGACCGGCAAGACGTTCGCCGACGACGAGATCGCAGCGATCGCGATCGACTCGACGCTGCCGTGGCGCTGGAAGGGCGGCGGCCTCTCGGCGCGGTCGCTCGACGAGGCCCGGGGATTCTTCGCCCGCCGGCAGCACGATGCGCTCGCGGTGCTCGCCGTCCATCATCCCGTGGCAGACGATCGCACCGCGCAGCGCCTTGCGTCGGCCGGTGCCGAGCTCTGCCTGACCGGTCACCTGCACCGCTCGCACCCTGGCACCCTGGTCGGCGAGGCCGCCATCCTCGCGGTGCGCGCGGGCACCATCTCGACGCGCCGGCGAGGCGAGGAGCACTCCTTCAACGTGATCGTCCGGGAAGGTCCGCGCGTGACGGTGACGACGCAGGTCTGGGACTCGAGCCGGTTCGTACCCGGCTCGCGGGCGGTCGCCCGCCTCGACGACGGACGCTGGACGTTGCCGGTCGCGCTCGGCTAGCGCTCGACACGAAGGGTGGGCACGACCGGCTCGAAGACCGAGATCACGTGATTGTCCGGGTCACGCATCCAGACGATCCGCGTCGTCCCGAGGTGCGCGATCCCGCGCTCGTCGGTCTGCTGGGGGCCGCTTGGGATCGAATCGAGCTCGACGCCGCGATCGGCCAGCAGCTCGAGTATCTCGTCGAGGCGGGTCGTCTCGAACGTTGCCACAGGCCACTCGGCCCGGCCGGCGTAGTCGGTTCCCGGGAGGAGGAAGAGGATCGTGCCGCCCCCGCAGAAGAGCGCGTAGCCCCCGGGCACCGCCTTGCCGGTCAGCCCGAGCGCGCCGATATAGAACGTCAGCGACCGCTCGAGATCGGAGACCGGGATGATGGGTGCGACGCTGAGGTCGCCGAAGTCCAACACACGCACCTCTCTGCTCGATTCTAAGAGCTCGTTTCAAAATACTTCGGCGCGTCTGGCGGCGCTGGCGCCTGAGCTGAGACGCTAACGCAGCTCCGCGATCAGCGTGCCGTCCGGGCAGATCTCGCGAGCGCCGCTCAGCTGAACAGCGTTGCCACGTGATCGGGCACATAGGTCATCGTCGAGCGGTCGGGACGACCGTACCCCTCGTCCGGCTGTCGCGCGGGAAGCTCGAGCAGATCGGCAGGGCGACTCTCGTAGGGGATCTTCGAGAGCAGGTGGGCGATGCAGTTGATGCGAGCGTTCCGCTTCGCGTCGGCCTCGACGACGTGCCAGGGCGCGATGTCCGTGTCCGTGTGGACGAACATCTCGTCCTTGGCGCGCGAGAAATCGACGAAGCGGCGGCGCGACTCGAGATCCATCTGGCTCAGCTTCCAGCGCCGTGTCGGGTCGTCGAGTCGCGCCTGGAAGCGCCGTTCCTGCTCCTCGTCGCTGACCGAGAACCAGTACTTGAGAACCACGATCCCGTCTTCGACGAGCATCCGCTCGAACTGCGGGCACTGGCGCAGGAAGCGCCGGTGCTCGTCCGCTGAGCAGAATCCGAGCACCTTCTCGACGCCGGCGCGGTTGTACCAGCTGCGGTCGAACAGCACCATCTCGCCGGCCGACGGCAGCTCTGCGACGTAGCGCTGGAAATACCACTGCGACCGCTCCCGCTCGGTGGGCTTGGGCAGGGCCGCGATCCGGCAGCACCGCGGGTTGAGCCGCTCCTGGATGCGCTTGATGGCGCCGCCCTTGCCGGCCGCGTCGCGCCCCTCGAAGACGACCGCGACGCGCGTCCCGCTATCGCGCACCCAGTCGAGCATCACCGCGAGCTCGATCTGCAGGCGCTGCAGCTCCTGCTCGTAGCGAGCGCGCGTGAGGCGTACGGGACGCCGGCGTTTCTCGTGATCCGCCATGCCGCACGAGGCTACTTCAGCCGAGCGGCGGGCGTCGGCCGGGCCGATCGGCCGGCGGGGTAGACTCGCATCCCGGCAAGAGAGGCTTGATGTCCACGTACTTCGATCTCGGCGCCCACACGCGCGCTGTCTCGACCGCGTCGCGCGAGGCGCAGGAATGGTTCGACCGCGGGCTCGTCTGGTGCTACGGGTTCAACCACGAGGAGGCGATTCGCTGCTTCGAGCGCGCCGGCGCCGCCGATCCAGCGCTGGCGATGGCGCACTGGGGGATCGCGTACGCGATCGGGCCCAACTACAACAAGGCGTGGGAGGCCTTCGAGGAGGATGAGCTGAGCGCCGCCGTCGCGCTCGCCTACGCCGAGATCGACGCGGCGCGGGCTCTCGCGGACGGCGCGTCCCCGGTCGAGCGGGCGCTGATCGAGGCCCTTGCCAAGCGCTACCCGGCGGTGCTGCCGGCAGACGACTGCGCGGTCTGGAGCGATGCCTATGCCGGCGCGATGCGCGATGTGTACGCGCGCTTCGGCGGCGACCGCGACGTGGCGACCCTGTTCGCGGAGGCCCTGATCAACCGGACGCCATGGGCGCTCTGGGACGGCAAGACCGGTCAGCCCGCCGAGGGCGCGGACACGCTCGAGGCGCTCGCCGTTCTCGAGCGTGCGATCGAGCAGCCGGGGCCTGCGCACCCGGGCGCCCTCCACCTCTACGTGCACGCGATGGAGATGTCGCCGTTTCCCGAGCGCGCGCTGCGCGCGGCCGACGAGCTTCGCGACCTCGTGCCCGACGCCGGGCACCTCCTGCACATGCCCACGCACATCGACGTGCTCTGCGGCCTCTACCGCGATGTCGTCGTCTCGAACTCGCGCGCGATCGTCGCGGACGGCAAGTACCTCGAGCGTGAGGGCGCGCTCAACTTCTACACGCTCTACCGCTGTCACAACTATCACTTCAAGCTGTACGGAGCGATGTTCCTCGGCCAGCTCGAGCCGGCGCTCGAGGCGGGCGCCGAGCTCGTGGCGACGCTCCCGGAGGAGCTCCTGCGCACGCCGCCGATGGCCGACTGGGCCGAGGGATTCGTGCCGACGCGCCTGCACGCGCTCGTGCGCTTCGGCCGCTGGCGCGAGCTGATCGACGAGCCGCTCCCGGCCGACGCGGAGCTGTACTGCGTGACGACCGCGATGTTGCACTACGCGAAGGGCGTCGCCCACGCCGCGCTCGGCGAGGTCGACGAGGCCGACGCGCAGCGCGTGCTGCTCGCCCGCGCCATCGAGCGCGTCCCGCCGACGCGCTATCTCTTCAACAACACCTGCCTCGACATCCTCGCCGTGGCGGCCGGCATGCTCGACGGCGAGATCGCCTACCGGCGAGGCGACTTCGACCGCGCGTTCGCGCTCCTCGAAGAGGCCGTCGCGCGCGACGATGCGCTGCCCTACGACGAGCCCTGGGGCTGGATGCAGCCGGTCAGGCACGCGCTCGGCGCGCTGCTGCTCGAGCAAGGGAGGGTGGAGGAGGCGGAGGCCGTCTACCGCGCCGACCTCGGACTCGACGACACGCTCAGCCGCCCGTGCCAGCACCCCGACAACGTCTGGAGCCTGCATGGCTACCACGAGTGCCTGCGACGGCTCGGCAAGGGCACGGAGGCTGCGATGGTGCGGCCGCGGCTCGATCTCGCGCTGGCTCGCGCGACCGTGCCGATCGCGTCGAGCTGCTTCTGCCGGCGCGGCTGAGAGCCGGTTTCAAGAGTGTCGTTCGTGTCTGGGGTTGCTGGAGCGAGCGGGGGTGCCGGCCGGCTCGCGGGGCAGGCTGGTGGCCTGTTCAAGAGCCGGCCGGTGCTCCCGCGAAGCCCCGCAGACCGCGCGTGGCGCGGGCTGCGGGTCG
>JANLRV010000185.1:0-5087 GCA_031361905.1 Actinomycetes bacterium | reverse complement strand
GTCCCGTGAACGGCACACCTAGACACGCCGATGTCGAGCTCGTCGGCGTCTCCAAGCAGTTCGGCACGTTCACCGCGGTCGACCACGTCGACCTGTCGGTCGAGCCGGGCGAGTTCTTCTCGATGCTCGGGCCGTCGGGATCCGGCAAGACGACCTGCCTGCGGATGATCGCGGGCTTCGATCGCCCGACGAGCGGCAGCGTGCTGCTGCAGGGAGAGGACGTGACGTCGCTCGCGCCCTACGAGCGCAACGTCAACACGGTCTTCCAGGACTACGCCCTGTTCCCGCACATGACGGTGCAGCAGAACGTCGAGTACGGCCTGCGTGTGAAGGGCGTGAAGCGCCCCGAGCGGCGCGAGCGGGCCCACGACGCGCTCGAGCTGGTGCGCCTCGGCGACTTCGCCGAGCGCCGGCCCGCCCAGCTCTCGGGCGGCCAGCGCCAGCGCGTCGCGCTCGCTCGCGCGCTCGTCAACCGCCCGCGCGTGCTGCTGCTCGACGAGCCGCTCGGCGCCCTCGACCTGAAGCTCCGGCAGGAGATGCAGGTCGAGCTGAAGCACATCCAGCAGTCCGTCGGGATCACCTTCATCTACGTCACGCACGACCAGGAGGAGGCGCTCGCCATGAGCGATCGCCTCGCGGTCTTCAACCAGGGCCGGATCGAGCAGATCGGCGACCCGGCAGACGTCTACGAGCGTCCCGCCACGCCGTTCGTCGCGAACTTCGTCGGCACCTCGAACGTGCTGCAAGGCGGCGAGGCGCTGCGGCCCGAGAAGGTCCGCGTCGAGGCGCCCGGCTACCAGGCGGAGGCGGGCGAGGAGTGCCGCGACGGAACGGTCGAAGACGTCGTCTACCTCGGCCCGATCACGCGCCAGGTCGTGCGCCTGGCAGACGGGTCGACGATGAACGCCCTGACCCAGAACCTCGATCTGACGTCTGACGAGGTACGGGCCGCGCGCGGCCGGGCGGTTCGACTCGTCTGGCAGCGCCGACACGCAGTCGAGATCACGAGAGAAACCGAGAGGGAGCACGCATGAGAAAGCTGATCGCGGTCATCACGCTGATGACCGCCGCCGCGCTCGCGGCAACCACCGTCGCGAGCGCCCGCTCGACGGCTCGCGCCGCCGGAGGCACGCTCAAGGTGGTGGCCTGGGAGGGCTACACCGAGAAGGCCTGGGTCACGCCGTTCGAGAAGCAATCCGGCTGCAAGGTCCAGGCGAAGTACGCCGGCAGCTCGGACGAGATGTACAACCTGATGAAGAAGAACGCCGGCTACGACCTCGTCTCGGCCTCGGGCGATGCCTCCAACCGCCTGATCGCGAGCGGGCTCGTGCAGCCGCTCGACCCGTCGACGATCCCCGGCTGGAGCCGCCTCACGCCGCAGCTCGTGAAAGGCCCGAACCACTACGTCGGCGGCAAGTACTACGGCGTGCCGTGGCAGTGGGGCCCGAACGTGCTGCTCTGGAACACCCAGAAGTACAAGGGCACGACGGACTCGTGGAGCGCGCTCTACGACCCGGCCAACAAGGGCAAGATCACGATCCCGAACAACCCGATCCAGATCGCGGATGCCGCGCTCTACCTGTCGAAGACGCAGCCGTCGCTCGGCATCAAGGATCCCTACGAGCTGAACAAGAAGCAGCTCGACGCCGCCGTGGCCCTGCTCAAGAAGCAGCGCCCGCTGATCAAGGCGTACTGGGGCTTCGCGACCGACGAGGTGAAGATCTTCCAGACCGGTGGCGCCACGCTCGGTGCCGCCTGGCCGCTGGCCGTCGCGCAGCTGAAGGCCGCAGGCGTGCCCGTCTCGCAGTCGCTGCCGAAGGAAGGCGCGACCGGGTGGTCCGACGTCTGGATGCTCGCCAAGAGCCCGAAGAACGAGGCCTGCGCCCAGGCCTGGCTCGCGTACTCGTCGAAGGCGAGCGTGCAGGCCCAGGTCGCCAAGTACAACACCTACACGCCGGCCAGCCTCGACAGCTGCAAGGCGCTCGGCACGTCGCTGTGCACGCAGCTGCACGCCAACGGCAACGTCGCCTACCTGAACAAGATCAGCTTCTGGAAGACGCCGCTCTCGAACTGCGGCAACGGCAAGACCGACTGCATCCCGTACTCGCAGTGGGTCGCCGCGTGGACGTCGATCAAGGGCTGATTGCGCGTCTGTGATGTCAGCCGGAAGGCGGAGAGCCGGTGACCCGGCTCTCCGCCTTCTTCTTCCGCCGGCGCTGGCTGAAGCTCACGCTGCTGCTCGCGCCACCGCTGATCTGGCTCGTCGGGATCTATCTGACGTCGCTCGGAAGCCTCTTCGTGCAGTCGTTCTGGCGCGCCGACGAGCTGTCGCCGAACCCGATCCACGACTGGAACCTCGACAACTACCGCCAGTTCCTCAGCATCGATCCGGTGTATCGGACCGTCGTTTTGCGCACGCTCGCGTTCGCGTCGATCACGACGATCGTCGACATCGCGCTGGCGTTCCCGCTCGCGTACTACGCGACTCGCGTGGCCTCGCCGCGCATGCGGCGCACGCTGCTCGTGCTCGTCACCATCCCGCTCTTCTCGAGCCTGATCGTGCGGCTCTACAGCATGCGCCTGATCCTCGACGACGGCGGCCTCCTGACCTGGAGCCTCGCGAAGCTCGGCATCGACGTCAGGCTCGGCTTCTCGCAGCCGGCGATGGCGATCGCGTTCGCCTACATCTGGCTTCCCTTCATGATCCTTCCGCTCGTGGCCGCCTTCGAGCGCGTTCCCGGCTCGCTGATCGAAGCCTCACGCGATCTCGGGGCGAAGGGCTCGCTGACGTTCCGCACGGTGATCCTGCCGCTCGTCATGCCCGGCGTGATCGCGGGCTCGATCTTCACGTTCTCGCTCACGCTCGGCGACTTCATCACGCCGCAGATCGTGGGTGGCGACAACTTCCAGCTGATCGGCACCGTCGTCTACTCGAACTTCGGCATCGCCAACAACGCGCCCTTCGCAGCGGCCTTCGCGACCGTCCCGCTCGCGATCATGGCCGTCTACCTGCTGATCGCGAAGCGCCTCGGCGCGTTCGAGCATCTGTGATGGAGCAGACCACCACCAAGCTCGGGCTGCGCGTCTGGACGGCGCTCGTCGTGCTCTTCCTGTACGTGCCGCTCGCGGTGATCGCGCTCTACGCCTTCAACCGCTCGACGACGCAGGCCTGGCCGATCTCGCAGTTCTCGACGCGCTGGTTCCGCGTCGCCTGGGACGACCCGGAGGTGCGGGATGCGTTCATCCTCTCGATCAAGGCCGCGCTCGGCGCGGTCGCGGTCGCACTCGTGCTCGGGACGGCGACCGCGTTCGCGGTCGCGCGCTTCGCGTTCTTCGGCCGGGACGCGGTCTCGTTCCTCGTCGTGATCCCGATCGCGCTCCCTGGCGTGATCACGGGCCTCGCCCTGCAGTCGTCGTTTGCGATCAGCGGCATCGACCTCTCGCTCTGGACGATCATGATCGGCCACGCGACGTTCTGCATCGTGATCGTCTACAACAACGTGCTCGCTCGGCTGCGACGCATGACGCCGTCGATCGAGGACGCCTCGATGGACCTCGGCGCAAGCGGCCTGCAGACGTTCCTCTACGTGCTCCTGCCCGAGCTGCGCACCGTCTTCGTCGCAGGCGCGCTGCTCGCCTTCGCGCTCTCCTGGGACGAGGTGATCGTCACGCTCTTCACCGCCGGAGCGCAGAGCACGGTGCCGATCTGGATCTACGCGAGCCTCCGCTCGGCCAACCAGCTGCCCGAGGTCAACGTCGTCGCGGCCGCCACCGTCGTGATCAGCATCATCCCGATCTGGCTTGCGCAGCGCCTCGCCGGACTCGGGCCGACCCAGCGCTCGTGAGCAGGCGCGCGCTCGCGCTCGTCGCGGCTGCAGTCGTCTGCGCGGCCTGCTCGAGCTCGCAGGGAGCGGCCGCAAGGCCGAGCGCGCTGACCCGCGAGGTCGTGCTGCTGACCCGTGAGGGCTACGCCGAGGACTCGTGGATCGGCGCGTTCCAGCGCTCCAGCGGTTGCCGCGTCCGGATCCGCTACGCCGACACGACTCCGGCGCTCGCGGCGGCGATCGAGACGCAGCGCTTCGACGTCGCGACGCTCCCGGGCGAGGTCGCCCTCGACCTCGCCGAGCGCGGCCTGCTGGCCCGCATCAACCCGCGTCGCCTGCCACAGCAGAACGGCTTCTACCCCGTCCTGCGGCGGCCGCGGGCCGCGGTCTCGGGCACGGGCCAGTACGGCGTCGCGTTCCTCTGGACGCCGAACCTGCTGCTCTGGAGGCGCTCGATCCGCAAGACCGATCCCGCGAGCTGGCAGCCCCTCGTCGACGCGAGGCGGATCGCGCTGCGAGGCCGGCAGGGCGCCACGACCGAGGACACGCCGATGGTGATCGCCGACGCCGCGATCGAGCTGCGCAGGTCCGTTCCCGCGCTCCGCATCACCGATCCGTTCGCCCTCAGCCAGCAGCAGTTCGAGGCCGTGCTTCCCCTCGTCTACGCGCGGATGCGCCACACGACGCGCTACTGGCAGGTCGCGCAGGAGCAGATCGACGCGCTCGACACGCGCCTCGCCGACGTCGGCACCGGGGGCTGGTACCAGCAATCGGGGCTCGGCTCCGACGCGTTCGGCATCGTCCTCCCGCCCGGCGGCACGAGCGCGAGCCTCGACCTCTGGGGCATCTCCGCCAACGCCCAGCACGTCGGCTGCGCCTACCGCCTGATCGAGTCGATGTCGCGGCCGGGGGTGCAGGCCACGGTCGCCCGCAGCTTCGGCTCGACGCCGTCGCACCCGGGCGCCTGCGCCCTGATGCCGGCCGCGGACTGCCGTCGGGTCCACGCGAACGTGTCTCGTGGCTACGTCGCGCGGCTCGCCTTCCGGCGCTCGCCCTCGGAGACCTGCCGGAACGTGCCGGCCGGGTGCGTCCCGTACGGCACGTGGCTCGAGGTCTGGAACACGGCGCGGCACTCTCCCAAGTCCGGATAGCGGCCGATCGGTAGGATTCGGCCGTGCCCGGGGCCTCTCGCGACCTGATCGAGCGTGGCCGCACGCGCATCGACTGGGTCGAATCCCATGCGCGCGTGATGCGCGGCTTGCG
>JANLRV010000139.1:0-10184 GCA_031361905.1 Actinomycetes bacterium | reverse complement strand
GCGCGCATCGAGGGGCAGGTCCGCGGGATCTCGAAGATGGTCGAGGACGATCGCTACTGCATCGACATCCTGACCCAGCTCGGAGCGGTCGACACCGCCCTCGAGGCCGTTGCCCTCAAGGTCCTCGAGGAGCACGTGGAGCATTGCGTCGCCGGAGCGCTCGCGTCGGGCGATCGTGAGCAGGCCAACGAGAAGAGCGCCGAGCTCCTCGCGGCCGTGCAACGGTTCGCGAAGACGCGTTAGCTCGTCGACACGATCGGCGCGGGCGACGCCTTCGGCGGCGCGTTGCTCGCCAGGTGGGTCGGGCACGGTCTCGGGGCGGCGTCGCTCGGTGAGCTCGAGCCGGTCGTCGAGGCGACGCGCTTCGCGTGTCGCGTGGGGGCGAAGACGTGCGAGCGGGCGGGCGCCGATCCGCCCTGGCGCGCCGCCCTCCACGCATAGAGCCTGCTTCGGTAGGTCTCGCGATGTCTGGCGGCGTCTCCCTGGCGCGTGGACCACGATCACCTCTTGTCGTTCCGTTCGGTACAGGAGCGCCTGCGAGGTGATCGTGCCCCACGCTTGCGAGCCGCTCCCCACCCACGCGCAAGACCTACCGAAGCAGACTCCTAGCCGCCGCGCCGCCTGACTGGCCCGGAGTAGATTCCGCCCATGCCGCACGCCGCCGAGGTAATCGTCGTGGGAGGCGGGCTGATGGGGCTCGCGACGGCGTATCACCTCGCGCGCGACGGCCGGCGCGTGCTGCTCTTTGAGGCGCGCGGCATCGGCCACGCCGAGGGCAGCTCGCACGGGCCGTCGCGGATCATCCGCCTGACGTACCAGAGCGAGGACTACATCGAGCTCGCCCGCGCATCGTTCGCGCTCTGGGGCGCGCTCGCCGACGAGGCCGGAGAGCAGCTGCTCGTGCCCTGCGGCGGTCTCGACTTCGGGCCGCCTGATGCGACGCACCTCGCCGCGCTCGGACAGGCGATGGCGCGCGCGGGCGTTCCGCACGAGGCGGTCGACGCTGCCGAGATCCGCTCCCGGTTCCCGCTGCTGACACCGCCCGAGGATGCGGTCGGCTTCTACCAGCAGGACTACGCGATGCTCCCGGCCGACCGCTGCCTGGCCGTGCTCGCGGCGGGCGCGAGGGCCGCCGGCGCCGAGCTGCGCGAGCACGAGCCGGTGCTCTCGGTTGCAGCGAGCGGCGAGGGCGTCGAGGTGCGCACCGCGGCGGGCACGCACCACGCCGCGCGGACGGTGCTCGCCAACGGTTCGTGGCTCGGGCCGCTCGTCTCGGCGCTCGGCCTCGCGCTGCCGCTGACCGTGCTGAAAGAGCAGATCGCCTACTTCGAGCCCGCCGATCCGGCGCAGTTCGCTCCCGGCCGTTTCCCGCTCTTCATCCAGCGCTTCCCCGGCTCGCGCACGTTCGGGTCGGGCTTCCCGATGCTCGGCGAGCCCGTGGGCGTGAAGCTGCTGCTCGACCGCCTCGGCCCCGTCGTCGCGCCGGACGATCCCGACCGCACGATCGAGGGTGCAAACCTCGCGCGGCTCGAGCGCTATGCGGCGGAGACCGTGCGCGGGCTGACCGGGCGGGTCGTGGCGGCGACGAGCTGCCGCTACACGCTGACCCCGGACGAGGACTTCATCATCGACGCGCACCCCGAGCACCCGCAGATCGTGATCGCATCGGCCTGCTCGGGGCACGGCTTCAAGTTCGGGATCGAGATCGGGCGCATCCTCGCCGCGCTCGCGACCGGTCGCGAGCCGGGGCGCGACCTCACCCGCTTCCGGCTCGGCCGCCCGTCGCTCGCCGGCGTGTGGACGAACGCGAGCGCCTGACGGATGGAGTGGCTCGACCGCTCAGCGCTCGCCGTGCTGCGCGCCAACCGCCGCGAGGGTGTGACGGCGGAGGGCGTCCGCTTCGCCTATGCACGGCCCGACGCCGACAAGTTCCCGGCCCAGTTCTACTGGGACTCCTGCTTCCACGCGCTCGCGTGGGCCCGCCTCGATGCGTCCGCCGGGCGCGACGAGCTGCGCAGCCTCGTGGCGGTGCAGGAGCCGGATGGCTTCATCGGCCACACCGTCTTCTGGGACGCGCCGATCCGCGCCTCGCGACGCCCGTTCTACAACGTCCTCAACCCGTCCGATCGCACGACGCGCACGATCCAGCCACCGTTCCTCGGACTCGCCTGGGAGGCCGTCGCGCAGGCCTCGAGCGACGAGCTGGGCTTCGCGCAGGAGGGCATCGCGCCGCTCGCCGCCCAGCTCGACTGGCTCGAGCGCGAGCGCGACCCGGATGGGACCGGGCTGCTCTCGATCGTGCAGCCCGACGAGTCGGGCTGCGACGCCTCGCCGAAGTTCGACCGCGCCGTCGGCTGGCGGGCGGCGGGCTACCCCGGCTTCATCTCGCTCGTGCGCGCGAATCGTAGGGACCGCTTCGAGCTCGCCCCGATCCGCGCCCGGGACGGCTTCGTCGTCGAGGAGGTGCTCGTCAACGTCGCCTACGCGCTCTCGCTCGCGGCGGTCGCGCGCCTGGGCGGCGGCGAGCGCTTCGCCGCGCGCGCCCGGCGCGTCCGCGACGCCTTGATCGAGCGCTGCTACGACGAGCGCGCGGGGCTGTTCTTCGATCGCTCGCGCGCCGGGCTCGAGCGCGTCTCCACATGGACGAGCATCGCGCCGCTCGCGCTGCCCGACCTCGACCGCACGATCGCCGACCGCCTGATCGACGAGCACGTGCTCGATCCCGGCGAGTTCTGGCTGCCGTTTCCGATCCCCTCGACCGCCGCGAGCGAGCGCGCCTTCCGCCCGAGCACGCGCGTCTTGCGCTACTGGCGCGGCCCGACCTGGATGCCGTGTCCCTGGCTCGTCCATCGGGGCCTCATCGCCCACGGCCGCGCAGATGCCGCGGCCGAGCTCGCCCGCCGCGTCGCGTCGCTCGTCGCGCGCTCGGGGTTCCGGGAGTACTACGACCCCTACACCGGCCGGGGCATGGGAGCTCGCCGCTTTGGCATGTCGACGCTCTCGAGCGTGATCGCGGGGGAGCTATCGTTCCGGCCGTGACCGCGCCCCGTCGTCTCGCGCTTGCCGATCTCGCGGGCGAGGTCGGCAGCGAGCTCGGCGTCGGCGAGTGGCGCACGATCACGCAGGAGCAGGTCGAGCTCTTCGCCGACGCGACCGACGACCACCAGTGGATCCACCTCGACCGCGAGCGAGCGGCCCGCGAGTCGCCCTACGGCGGCACGGTCGCGCACGGCTTCCTCACGCTCTCGCTGATCGTCGCGCTCGTCTCGGAGGTCGTCGAGATCGCCGACGCGCGCATGGGCATCAACTACGGCCTCGATCGCGTGCGCTTCCCCTCGCCGGTGCCTGTCGGCTCGCGCATCCGCGCACGGGTCGCGCTGGGCGGGTTCGAGCCGATCGAGGGCGGCGCGCAGCTCCGCTGGCTCGTGACGGTCGAGCGCGAGGGCTCGGACAAGCCGTGCGTCGTCGCCGAGTGGATCACCCGCCGCTACGCGTGACGGGTACCCTCCGGTCGATGCCGGAACGACCCTCGTGTGATGTCCTCGTGATCGGTGCGGGCGTCGCCGGCTACACCGCGGCGCTCTCGGCCGCGCACGACGGCGCCTCGGTGATGCTCGCGACAAAGCTCGGTCTCGCGTCCTCGAACACCGCCAAGGCGCAGGGCGGGATCCAGGCGGCGCTGGGGTCCGACGACAGCCCCGAGCAGCACGCCTCGGACGTGCTGGCCGCCTCGCACGAGACCGCGAATCCCCTGCTCGTGGCGGCGCTGACGGGCGATGCGCCGGCCGCGATCGAGCGGCTCGAGCGCTTCGGCGTCGTCTTCGACCACGAGAACGGCGACTATCGCCTGGCTCGCTGCGGAGGCGCCACGCGCCGCAGGCTGCTGCAGGTCGGCGACCGCACCGGCCACGCGATCGCCACCGCCCTGCGCGCCGCGGTGCTCGCCGACGAGCGCATCGAGACGCGAGACCACGCTCCGCTCGAGGCGCTCGATCAGGGGCGGAACGGCTGGCTCGTCTCGCTCGGCCAGAAGGGCGGCGGGATCATCCAGGTCGACGCCGGCGCGGTCCTGCTCGCGGCCGGCGGCCGCTGCTACGGCGAGGCGCAGCGACTCGGGACGTTCTCGACGAACGCGGCGGGGGCGACCGGCGAGGTCACCGATGTGGCGGTCGGAGTGGGCTGCGAGCTGCGCGACTTCGACGCGCTGCAGTACCACCCGAACGGCGGCCTCTGGCCGCCCACGATGCGCGGCTACTCGATCCCCGAGACGACGCGGGCCTACGGCGCGCTGCTCGTCAACGTCAACGGCGATCGCTTCATCGACGAGCTCGCCGGGCGCGACGTCGTCGCCGACGCGATCGTGCGCGAGTGCGCGGAGGGACGCGGCTTCGAGACGCCGGACGGACGGCCGTCGGTGCTGCTCGACTGCCGTCCGATCCCGCCCGCCGACGCAGCCCGATCGCTGCCGTACATGCTCAAGCGCTATCGCGCGGCCGGCATCGACCCGCTGCACGAGCCGATCCACACCTATCCCGTGCTGCACTACCAGAACGGCGGGCTCGTGATCGACGAGCGCGGCGAGACGACGGTCGAGGGCCTCTTCGCGGCCGGCGAGATCACGGGCGGCGTGCATGGGCGGAACCGCATGATGGGAAACTCGCTGCTCGACGGATCGGTCTTCGGCTGGCGTGCCGGCCGGGCCGCCGCGGAGGCCGCCCGGTGACGATCGCAATTAGATTCGCTACTACCAGCTATTCGACAGACGAGGGGATGCTACCCTCGAATCGTGATGACTGAGACGAACGGCTTCCTCGACCTTCCCGCGCGCACGGCCAAGCCCCGCGAGATCGGGCTCACCCACGTGATGGACAAAGGGCTCACGATCGGTGAGATCCAGGGCCTGTTCGAGACCGCGGGCGACTACATCGACATCGTCAAGCTCGGCTGGGGCACGTCGTATGTGACGGGCAACCTGCGCCAGAAGCTCGACCTCTACCGCTCGCTCGGCATCCCGGTCGTCTGCGGTGGCACGCTGCTCGAGGTTGCCGAGAAGCGCGGGCGCTTCGACGCGTATCGCAGCTGGCTCACCGAGCACGGCTTCGCCTGCGTCGAGGTCTCCGACGGCACGATCGAGATGTCTCGTGAGCGCAAGGCCGAGATCATCTCGCTGCTCGCGCAGGACTTCCGCGTGCTCAGCGAGGTCGGCTCCAAGGACGCCGAGGCGATCTTCGCGCCCTACCAGTGGGTCGAGTGGATCAAGGAGGAGCTCGCCGCGGGGGCCTGGAAGGTGATCACGGAGGCGCGCGAGTCGGGCACGGCCGGCATCTTCCGCGGCTCGGGCGAGGTGCGCTCGGGCCTGATCGACGAGATCGTCCACGAGATCCCGCAGGACAGCCTGCTCTTCGAGGCCCCACAGAAGTCGCAGCAGGCCTGGTTCATCCGCCTGCTCGGCGCCGACGTCAACCTCGGCAACATCCCGCCCGACGAGGTCATCCCGCTCGAGACGCTGCGGCTCGGCCTGCGCAGCGACACGATGGACGCCCTGCTCGGCGTCTAGTGCCGCGCTGACGCGCCGCGTTAGACGATGCGGTAGCTCTGGCGGTCGAGCGACGCTGCGTAGGCCGCCGCGTCGCCGAACAGCGCCACCTGGCTCGCATGCGCCGCGATCGACCGGGCGCGACGCGCGCGCGACGGGGCGCCGTCGAAGACGAGCCCGGCCGCGTCCGAGCGGTTGAGGAAGAACGGCACCGGATGCTCCGCATCGAACGCCATCATCGTCGCGATCACGGGTCGTACCGGCATGCGCTCGGCCGCAGCGAGCACCGAGCGGTGCAGCAGCAGGTGGGCCGCGTGCCCGTACTCGCCGTCAGACCCGTGCGTCACGATGAGGCCCGGCGAGAGCTCGACGAGGAGGGCGTCCAGCAGCCCTGCGAGCATCGCTTCGGCAACCGCCGGCGCCTGTGCGAGGCCGTCGACCGGCTCGGGATCGACGAGCTCGACGAAGCGCACGGCGGTCACGCCGAGCGCGGCTGCGGCGGCCTCCAGCTCGGCGGATCGCACCGCCCCGAGCTGCTCGCGGGGATGCCCGCCCGTGTCGCCACCCTCGCCGCGCGTGGCGCAGACGAGCGTGACAGGAGCGCCCCGGTCGACGAGCTCGCAGATGAGGCCGGCGCAGAAGCTCTCGTCGTCGGGGTGCGCGACGATCGCGCAGACGGCGGTGCCGGGCGGGCACAGCTCGTCGAGCGTCACAGCGCGGCCGCGATCTGCGCGATGCCGCGCGGGCCGATCCCGCAGCAGCCGCCGACAAGGAGCGCTCCGCGCTCGATCCAGCCGGTGACGGCGGACGGAGCAAATGCGTGGGCGTCGGCGTCGAGCCACTCGCGCGTGCTCGCATCCCAGGTCCAGCCGCTGTTCGGATAGCAGACGAGCGGCAGCTCGGTCACGGTGCGAGCGCGCTCGAGCAGCTCGTCGACGTGCTCGGGAGCCGTGCAGTTGACGCCGACGGCAACGATCTGCGGGCTGCGCTCGGCGACCCGCACCGCATCCTCGATCGGCTCGCCGCTCGACAGGCGGGCGCCGTCGCGACAGCAGAATGAGAGCCACGCCTGGCCCGGCCCGGCCAGCTCGGCGAGCTCGGCGAGCACCTCCGCCTCGTCGATGCGCGGGATCGTCTCGAAGGCGAGGCAGTCGGCACCCGCGGCGACGAGCGCCGCGACGCGCGGCGCGTGGAACGCGCGCAGGTCGTCGCGCGTGACCGGGCCGTACTCGCCGGTGTACTCCGAGCCGTCTGCCAGCATCGCGCCGTACGGGCCGACCGACCCCGCGACGACGCCGCAGCCGCGCGCCAGCGCGACGCTCGCGGCGATCAGCTCGAGCGCCCGCTCGCGCTCGATGCCCGCGCGTGCGAATCCCTCCACGCTGGCCTGGTAGCTCGCGGTGATCGCGACCTGCGCTCCGGCCTCGGCGAAGGCTCGGTGCGCGCTCGCGATCGCGGCCGGATCGTCGCGCAAGAGGCGGGCCGACCAGAGGGCGTCCGAGAGATCGTGACCGGCCTCGCCGAGCGCGGTTGAGAGGCCACCGTCGAGCAGGACAGGACCGTCGCGCAGGAGACCGGCGAGCATCGGTGCGCACCATAGCCAACAGCCGACGGCGTACGATCGGCGGGCAAGCGGCCATCCGACCCGAGGTCCAACGTGATCGACGAGCTCAAGAAGAACGGCATCGAGTTCATCCGTGTCAGCTACCCGGATCTGCACGGCATCTGCCGCGGCAAGGACATCACGCTCGCGCACTACGCGGACGTGGCCGAGCACGGCATGGCACAGGTCGAGGCGATCATGACCGTTGACCTCGGGCACAACGTCGTCGCCGGCTTCGAGACCGGCTTCCGCGACTACCTCAACGTGCCCGACCGGTCGACGATGGTCACGCTGCCGTGGGACTCGACGACCGCGTGGACGCTGGCGGATGCGCGCTGGCCTGATGGCTCGGCCTACGACGCCTGCCCGCGCGCCGCCCTCAAGCGCGCCTGCGCCGAGCTCGGCAAGCTCGGGCTGGCCGCCGTCGCGGCGCCCGAGCTCGAGTTCTACCTCGTCGATCCCGAGACGTTCAAGCCCTACACGCCGCAGGTCTCCGCCGTCTACACCGCGGGTCACGGCGCCGACCCCTACGGGATCGTGCGCGAGATGACGGTGACGGCGCGCGAGCTCGGGATGAAGCCGATCGCGAGCTCACACGAGTACGGCTGCGGGCAGTACGAGATCAACCTCGACCACGGCGAGGCCGTCGACGCGGTCGACCGCTCCTTCCGCTTCAAGGACGTCGTCAAGCAGATCGCCTCGCGCCACGGCCTGCTCGCCACCTTCATGGGGCGGCTCTTCGACCATGACGAGAGCTCGGGCCTGCACCTCCACGTCTCGCTCGAACGGGATGGAAAGAACGCGTTCGCCGATCCGCAGGGTGAGCAGGGTCTGAGCACGATCGCACGGCAGTTCGCCGCCGGCGTGCTCGCCCACACGCCGGCGCTGACGGCGTTCCTCAACCCGACCGTCAACTCCTACCGTCGCCTCGTCGCCGAGAGCCTCGCGCCGACGCACATCAACTGGGGCTACGACAACCGCCTGGCGCTGCTGCGCTTCCCGCCCGAGCGCGGGCGGGCGACGCGGCTTGAGGTGCGCACGGGCGATGGCGCGGCGAACCTCTACCTCGCGGTCGCCGGCATCCTCTTCGCGGGCCTCGACGGCATTCGCCGGGAGCTCGAGCTGGGGCCGCCGGTCGTCGGCAACCCCTACGAGCACGATGCGCTCGGCGAGCAGCTGCCGAGCTCGCTCGACGACTCCCTCGCCGGCCTCGAGGCCGACGCGATGCTGCGCGAGGCGATCGGCGAGCGGCTCTGCGAGACGTTCCTCACGATCAAGCGCTACGAGCTCGATCGCTGGCACGCGGAGCTCGCCAAGGTGACCGACTGGGAGCGACGGGAGTACGGCTTCCACCTGTGACGCTCGACCTGCACTGTCACTCGAACGCCTCCGACGGTGCATTCGATCCCGCTGATGTCGTCGCTCGCGCCGCCGCCGCGGGCGTGACGACGCTCGCGCTGACCGATCACGACACGCTCGGAGGCCTCGCCGAGGCCTCCGCCGCGGCGCGGGTCGCGGGGATCGAGCTCGCGCCGGGTACCGAGCTGTCGGTGCGTAGGGCGACCGGATCGATGCACCTGCTCGCCTACCTGCCGTCGCTCGCTCCCGAGCCGCTAGCGTCGCGGATGCAGCAGATCGGCGAGTACCGCTCGACGCGCAACCGGCGCATCGTCGCGCACCTCGCCGAGCTCGGCTTCCCCGTCCGCTGGGAAGCGGTCGCCGCGAAGGCTCGGGGACGGGTCGGTCGCCCGCACATCGCGGCCGCGCTCGTCGACGCCGGCTACGTCGACAGCGTCCAGCAGGCGTTCGACGAGCTGCTCTCGGACGACGGGCCCGCCTATCTCGAGGCCGGCTCGTTTGGCCCGGCCGAGGCGATCGGCCTGGTGCGATCGAGCGGCGCGGCGCCGGTCCTCGCGCACCCCTACACGCTGCGTCTCGCGGGCGACGGGCTCGACGCGTTCGTGGCCGAGCTCGCGCAGGCCGGCCTGATCGGGCTCGAGTGCTTCCGCACAGACCACGACGACGCGATGCGGGAGGCGAACCTCGCGCTCTGCGAGCGCCATGGCCTCGTGCCGACCGGGGGCTCCGACTTCCACGGAACGCGCGACGATCGCATCGGTGACGTCGGAGCGGTGCCGGTCCCCGTGGGCGCGTACGCCGAGCTGATGCGTAGGGCTACTAGTTGAGATAAGCACGACTTCTGATAACCTCTGCTCGATGGTCGCGCCCCCTGCACTCGACCAGGCCGAGGTCGACGAGCTCGCCGCTCGCTTCGAGGATCGACCGGCCGAGGAGCTCGTCTCCTACGCCGCCGAGCGCTTCGGCGCAGCCATGGTGCTGACATGCTCGTGGCAGAAGCAGTCCTCGATTCTCGTGCACATGACCCGCGAGGCGGCCCCGAAGACGCGGATCGTCGCGCTCGACACGCGCGTGCTCTTCCCTGAGTCGCACGCGGTGCGCGACCGGCTGATCGAGCGCTATGGCATCGAGGTCGAGACGTTCTACCCCGAGCAGGTCGTGGACCGGCTCTGGGAGCGCGATGTCGACGCCTGCTGCGGCATGCGCAAGGTGGCGCCGCTCGCTCGAGCGCTCGAGGGCGCCGGCGCGTGGCTGACCGGGATCCGGCGCGAGCAGTCGCCGACGCGCGCGCAGGCGCCGAAGGTCGCGCTCGACGCGCGCCGCGGCGTCGTCAAGGTGCAGCCGCTCGTCGACTGGACCGATCGCGACTGCTGGCGCTATGTGATGGAGCACCACATTCCGTACAACGAGCTGCACGATCGCGGGTACCCGTCGATCGGCTGCGTGCCGTGCACGCGGGCCGTCGGCGCGTCCGAGGATGAGCGCGCCGGGCGCTGGTCGGGCACGTCGAAGCTCGAGTGCGGCCTCCACACCGAGTGACCCCGCTCGACGTGAAGCTGATCGTCGCCGGCCTGCTCGTCGGCACGCTCGTGGGCATGACCGGCATGGGCGGCGGCTCGCTGATGACGCCGATCCTCGTGCTGCTGGGCATCCCGCCGGTCAAGGCCGTCGGCACGGATCTCGCGT
>JANLRV010000113.1:0-3489 GCA_031361905.1 Actinomycetes bacterium | reverse complement strand
AACTTCTACCAATCGTGCATCCCGGTATTAAAGTCGGAGCCTCGTCGGGGGCGGCCGTCGGCGGCCGCCCCGGACGACATCCGCTGAATTCATGCCAGTCGCCAACACGATCAGCGATCTCTCGGACGCGATCTCCCGCCTGGGCGATCAGTACGCGAGCCCCTTCGACTTCCGCTACGCGCTGCCGCAGGTCTGGGAGGGCTTCAAGGTCAACATCGAGCTGATGCTGAAGGCCGAGGTGCTGATCCTCTTCTTCGCGCTCGTGATCGCGGTGATGCGAACCGCGCCCGGAAAGGCGATGCGCCCGCTCCGCTGGCTCGCGATCCTCTACGTCGACTTCTTCCGCGGCGTGCCGCTGATCCTGATCGCCCTGGCCCTGATCCTGGGGATGGGCACGATCGACCCGAACCCGGCAGTCGACAACGGCTTCGTCGTCGACGGGCTCGCCGGGCTGTCGTTCACGACGCTCGGCGTGATCGCGCTGACGCTCACCTACTCGGCGTACGTCGCCGAGGTCTACCGCTCGGGGATCGATGCCGTGCACCCGAGCCAGCGCATGGCGGCCCGCTCGCTCGGCCTCTCCTATGCACAGTCGATGCGCTACGTGATCCTGCCGCAGGCGATTCGCCGCGTGATTCCGCCCCTTCTCAACGATTTCATCGGACTCCAGAAGGACACCGCGATCATCGGCGTCGCGGGGCTCGTCGAGGCCGTCTCCGCCGCCTCGCAATATGGAAACACCGCGGGGAACTTCACCGGGTTCTTCGTCGCCGCCGTGTTCTTCATCTTCGCCACGATCCTGCTGACGCGCTACCTCGATCACATGGTCGCAACGCGCGAGGCGAAAGAGCGCGCACAGCTCACATGAGCGCCGCGGAAAGCCACTTCGTGCGCGTCGAGGGCGTGACCAAGCGCTTCGGCGACCTCACGGTGCTCGACAACGTCAGCCTCGACGTCGACGAGCACCAGGTCGTCTGCCTGATCGGGGCGTCCGGCTCGGGGAAGTCGACGCTGCTGCGCTGCATCAACCGGCTCGAGCGGGTCGATGCCGGAGCGATCAGCGTCGACGGCGCGTCCGTCACCGAGGGCAAGGTCGACGTCAACGCGCTTCGCCAGAAGGTCGGCATCGTCTTCCAGGCGTTCAACCTGTTCCCCCACATGACGGTCTTGCAGAACGTCACGCTCGGGCCGCGCAAGGTTAAGGGACAGTCCGGCGACGAGACGACCGAGCGGGCGCTCACGCTGCTCGACCGGATCGGCCTGCGCGCCAAGGCCCACCAGTACCCCGACCGGCTCTCGGGCGGCCAGCAGCAGCGCGTCGCGATCGCCCGCGCGCTCGCGATGGACCCCAAGCTGATGCTGCTCGACGAGATCACGAGCGCGCTCGATCCGCAGCTCGTGTTCGAGGTGCTGACGCTCGTGCGCGAGCTCTCGGAGAACGAAAGCATGACGATGATCCTCGCGACCCACGAGATGAGCTTCGCGCGCGAGGTGGCGAGCAAGATCTGCTTCCTCGACGGCGGCCGCATCCTCGAGGAAGGGCCGCCCGCCCAGATCTTCGGGGACCCACGCGAGCCCCGCACACAGGAGTTCCTCAAGCGGATCATCGAGGCAGGCCGGCTGTGAGGTCCCTCTTCACCCGGCCATCGCGCACGCCGCTCTATCTGGCGCTCGTGCTGTTCGTGCCGCTCTACCTGACGGCGCTGCAGGCCGCGTCGCTCGCGATCGACCGCCCGCAGACCTTCAAGATCACGAAGCAGGTCGTCGTCGACGAGTCCACGACCGGCATCCCCGACGCGTCCGGAAACGTCGACTCCGGCAAGGAGATCAAGCTCGACCGCTGGCCCAACGGACAGATCGAGCTTCGCACGAGCACCCACACCGAGCAGCGGATCTGGCTGTGGGCGCTGCTCCCGATCGGGCTCTTGCTGCTCGCCGGCCTCGTGCTGCAACGCGTGCGCTACGGCACCTACCTGACATGCGCCGCCGCCTCGGTGCTCGCGCTCGCCTGCACGTGGCGACTCGACCGCTGGGAGGCCAACCACACGACGCGCTTTCCGCTCGGCTTCGATCTCGTGCCGAAGAGCTCGAGCGGCAATCGGCTCGACCCGGGCGAGTGGGAGACGAGCGCCCGTCAAGCCTCGAGCGAGCTGCGCACGTTCGTGATCGCCCTCGCGATCTTCCTCGCGCTCTGCATGCTGATGTCCGCCTACGTGAGCCGGCGACGCGCGCCCGTGGACGCGATGACTCCCTCGGCGCTCGATGCGACCGATGCTGAGGGCGCAGTGATCCCCGGCGGCGGCCTCCCGGGGCCGTAGGCGTGAAGCTCTACGACGCCGGCCTGCTCCCGGTCGTCGAGCCGCTCGACTTCCGACACTCGCTGCGCTTCCTCGACCGGTTCCCGCCGACGCGTGGCGATCAGGTCGTCACGGAGACGTCGCTGACGCGCGCGTGCTCGCGCGACGGCGTGTGCGCCGCGGTCACGGTCGAGCAGATCGCCGAGGGGCTGCGCTGCACGGTGCGCTGCGAGCAGCCGCTCGCCGGCGAGACAGTCGACGCACACGCCGAGCACATCGCCGACCTGCTCTCGACACGCGACGACCTGTCGGAGCTCGTGGCGCTCGCCGCTCAGGATCCGCCGTTCGACGAGGTCGAGCGCGCGCTGCACGGGTTCCACCACGTCAAGCTCCCGAGCCTCGCCGCGGCGATGTGCTGGTCGGTGCTGAGCCAGCGCGTCCCGCTCGCGACGGGGCGCCGGATGCTGCGCGACGTCGTGCACCGCTATGGCCGCTCGATCACGGTCGACGACACCGAGCTGTGGGCGTTCCCGGAACCCGCGGATCTCGCCTACGCGAGGGTCGACGAACTGGCGGCGCTGCTCCGCAACACGCAGCGAGCCGGCTACCTCGCGAACGTCTGCGCGGCGCTACGAGCACGAGCTGCGGACCGCGCCGATCGAGGAGGCCGAGGCCCGGCTCGGAGCGATCAAGGGAATCGGCCCATTCGCGACAACGCTGATCCTGGTTCGCGGTCTCGGCCGCATGGACTACCGGCCGATCGAATCCCGCGAGCTGCTCGGCGCGATCGAGCGGGTCTACGGTCGCGCGCGGCCGCTCGCCGAGCTCGCCTCGCACTACGGCGATCAGCTCGGCTACTTCAGCTTCTACGCGCGCAACGCGCCGTGAGCGAGTGTCGCGCGTCAGAAATTCGTTTGCGGATGGATGGTGGCTGGGTCGCTCGGGGACGGCAAGGCTGCGCTGGGCGGGCTGGTTGCCCGTGCAAGCCGCGGGGGCGTGCCCGAGCGATCCAGACGCCGCCCAGGCGCCCACGAATTTCTGACGTGGGGCACTAGCGGCGTCCGATCAGGCGCCAGGCGCTGGGGAGCGTGGCGGCGGCGAGGTAGATCTTCACGATCGCGCCGGGCACGAACGGGTAGAGGCCGAGCTCGAGGGTCTTCTCGAACCCCGTGCCGAGCGAGTGCGCGAGCCA
>JANLRV010000112.1:0-19430 GCA_031361905.1 Actinomycetes bacterium | reverse complement strand
ACGAGCTCTTGCAGGCCGGCGTCGCGCACGCGCTCGATGTCCTCGTAGTACTTCAAGACCGAGCCGAGCGTCGCGTCGACGACATCGGCATCGAGCTCGCTGTGGCCGAGGGCGACGAGCGCCTGGGTCCAGTCGAGGGTCTCGGCGACCCCCGGCTGCTTCGCGAGATCCATCGTGCGCAGGTGCTCGACGAACGCCGCCGCCTCCGCCGCGAGCCGCTCGGGAACGCCGGGAACCCGTGCGCGCACGATCGCGATCTCGCGCTCGAGCGACGGGTGGCCGATCCAGTGGTAGATGCAGCGGCGCTTGAGCGCGTCGTGCAGCTCACGCGTGCGGTTCGACGTGAGGATCACGACGGGGCGGGCTTTCGCCGTGATCGTGCCGATCTCGGGGATCGTCACCTGGAAGTCGGAGAGCAGCTCGAGCAGGAACGCCTCGAACTCGCCGTCGGCGCGGTCGATCTCGTCGACGAGCAGCACCGGCGGCACGGCGTCGTCGTTCTCGATCGCCTCGAGCAGCGGGCGGCGCAGCAGGAAGTCGCGGCCGAACACCTCGCTCATCGCGTTCGCCGTGTCCTTGCCCTCGAGGCTGCGGATGTAGAGCATCTGGCGCGCGTAGCTCCAGTCGTAGAGCGCGTGCGAGGCGTCGATGCCCTCGTAGCACTGGAGGCGGATCAGGCGCGCCCCGAGCGTGTCTGCGAGCGTCTTCGCGACCTCCGTCTTGCCGACGCCGGCCTCGCCCTCGAGCAGCAGCGGCTTGCCGAGCGCGAGCGCGACGTGCAGCACCGTTGCGAGGCCGCGATCTGCGAGGTACCCGCGCTCTGAGAGCGCGTGGGTGAGATCTTCGATCGTCGCCGGCTGCATCGAAGAAGTCTACGAGGGAGGCGTGTTGAGCGCGCTGGACCGGCGTTCGAGGGGAGTCAGGGTCTCGTAAAGGTTCGGTGAGGTGGGCGAAATGCGGGTGGTCCTTGGCTACCCTGGCTCACATGCCCCGCACACAGAACATCCGTCGCGTGGCTTCCGCATTCGTTGCGGCAGTCGCGCTGGGAGCCATCGTGGCCCCCGCGTCGACAGCGACCGCTGTCGATTGCAAGAGCAACGTCCTCATCCTCGCGAAGCGAGGGCCGATCCAGCAGTGGTTCCCGAATGCCTGCTATTTGGCGGCCATCTCGGACATCCCGAAAGAGGACGACTACTACGCGCGCAACATCAAGCGCAACATCCAGGCGGCGCAGCGTCGCGACCGCGTGCGCAAGCTGTCGTACACGGCGGTCAAGCGCACTCGTGGCCGCGCGATCGTGCTGCTCCGTGCTCCCGTAATCGCCGCGTTCACGACGAATCGTGGCGTCGGCTTCGTGCGCGGGACCTCGTTCGTCGCCCCGCGCAAGGGCGGCATCCGGTTCGTCACGCTGAGCTGGAAGCTCGGCCGGAAGGTGCTCGTGCTCCAGGTGCCGCGCGCCCACAGGCGGTAGCGCTGATCAGATCGAGACCGGAGCGACGGTTGCCGTATAGCGGCCGTCGTTCCGGTGCAGATCGAGCGGCAGCGCGAAGGTCGCGCTCAGCGTCTCTCCCGTGAACGCCTGCTCGATCGGGCCATCGGCGACGACCCTCCCCTCGCGCAGCAGGAGGGCGTGCGTCGTCGACGCCGGGATGTCCTCGACGTGATGGACCACGGTGATCGTGGCGAGCTCCGGCTCGTCGCGCGCGAGAGCTCCGAGCGCGTGCAGGAACACCTCGCGGCCCGGCAGATCGAGCCCGGCCGTCGGCTCGTCGAGCAGCACGAGCTCGGGCCGGTTCATCAGCGAGCGCGCGAGCAGCGTGCGCTGGCGCTCGCCCTGCGAGCACTTCGCGAAGCGTCGCTCGGCGAACGACGCACAGCCGAAGCGCAGCATCAGCTCGTGCGCACGCTCGTGTGCGCTCGCGTCGAGCTCGCGTCCCCACAGGAGCGTCACCCCGAGCGCGCCCGTGAGGATCACGTCGCGGGCCGAGGCGAGCTCGTCGAAATCCTCGGCGAGCCGGGCGGTGACGAAGCCGATGCGCTCGCGCAACACGCGCATGTCGGTCTCGCCGAGCGTCTCCGAGAGCACGCGAACGGTGCCGCGCGTCGGGCGCTCGACCGAGCCGGCGAGGCGCAGCATGCTCGTCTTGCCCGCGCCGTTCGGCCCGAGCACGACCCAGTGCTCGCCCGCCTGCACGGTCCAATCGACCTGATCGAGCGCGGTCAGGCGGGCGTGCGTCTCGATGTCGTAGCGCCAGAGCGACGCCTGGCGCAGCTCGACGAGCGACCGCTTACGCAGCGGACTCCAGTGCGCGCCTGACCATCACGCACGCGAGGTGGCGCTTGTACTCGGCCGAGCCGTCGAGGCCGTCCTGGGGAGCGGTGCCCTCCCCCGCCTTGCCGGCGGCGTCCGCCGCCGAGGCGCCGGCTGCGAGCGCCTGCTCGACCCCGGCGGCGCGGACCGCGACGGGACCGACGCCCGTCAAGCCCACGCGCCAGCCATCGGCGCCCTTCGAGACGGCCGCGCCCACGATCGCCCAGTCCATCGCGCGCCGGTTGAACTTCGCGTACGCCCCCTGCGTCTGGCCGCCGGGAATGCGGATCTGCGTGAGCAGCTCGCCGTCTGCGAGCGCAGTCGTGTAGTAGTCGACGAAGAAGTCGTCGGCGGCGACCGTGCGCGTGCCCGAAGCGGAGCGCAGCACGAGCTCGGCGCCGAGCGCGAGCATCACCGCCGGCAGGTCGCCGTGCGGGTCGTTCTGGGCGAGCGACCCGCCGATCGTCCCGCGGTTGCGGACCATCTGGTCGCCGACCCCGCCCGCGGCCGCTGCGAGCGCCGTCGCGTGCGCCGCCACGTCGGCGCTCGTGGCCACGTCGTGGTGGCGGGTGGTTGCGCCGATCACGAGCGTCGAGCCGTCCACCGAGATCCCGGCGAGGCCGGGCACGCGGGCGATGTCCACGAGCGTGTCCTCGGAGGCGAGCCGCAGCTTGAGAGCCGGCACCAGGCTGTGACCGCCGGCCAGCGGCCGCGCTCCGTGCGCCATCGCCGCGAGCGCCTCGTCGACCGACGATGCGCGGACGTAGTCGAATGCCTCGGGGATCATTGCTTGCCCTTCGCGTCCTGGATCGCCTGCCACACACGTGCGGGTTGCAGCGGCATCTCGAGATGCCGGATGCCGAGCTCGGAGAGCGCGTCGACGGCCGCGTTGACGACGCAGGCCGTGGCCGCGATCGTGCCGGCCTCGCCGATGCCCTTGACGCCCATGGGGTTCGTGGGCGACGGGGTCACCGTGCGCGCGCTCGTGATCCGCGGCAGCTCAGAGGCAGCCGGGATCATGTAGTCCACGAGCGAGCTCGTGAGGATCTGGCCGCTGTCGTCGTAGACGGCCTCCTCGAAGAGCGCCTGCGCGATCGACTGCACGATGCCGCCGTGGACCTGTCCGTCCACGATCATCGGGTTGACCACGTTGCCGCAGTCGTCGACCGCGGTGTAGCGCTCGATCGTGACCTTGCCGGTCTCGCCGTCGATCTCGATCTCGGCGACGTGCGTGCCGAACGGGAACGTGAAGTTCGGCGGCTCGAAGAACGTCGTCGCCTCGAGGTTCGGCTCGACCCCGGCGGGCATCGAGTCACCGGCCCAGGCCGCGTAGGCCAGCTCCTGGATCGTCTTGACCTTGTCGGGCGAGCCCTTCACCTGCCACTTGCCGTCGGCCCACTCGAGATCCCCTGGCGCGCACTCGAGCAGGTGGGCGGCGATCAGCTGCGCCTTGTCGCGCACCTTCTCGCACGTGTTGAAGAGCGCGATCCCGCCGACGGCGAGCGAGCGCGAGCCGTAGGTGCCGAGGCCGTAGGGCGAGTAGCCGGTGTCGCCGTGGATCACCTCGACCTGATCGAACGGGATGCCGAGCTCGCTCTCGACGATCTGCGACCAGGAGGTCTCGTGGCCCTGGCCGTGCGCCGACGAGCCGGTGATCACGGTCGCCGACCCGGTCGGATGGATGCGCAGGATCGCCGACTCCCAGCCGCCCGCACCGACGCCGATCGCCTTCGTCACCGCCGACGGCGCGAGGCCGCAGATCTCGACCCAGGTCGAGAGCCCGATGCCGCGGTAGTTGCCGCGCGCCCTCGCCTCTGCGCGGCGCGCCTCGAACGTCGAGTAGTCCGACATCTCAAGCGCCTTGTCGAGGGCCGGCTCGTAGTCGCCGGAGTCGTATGAGAGACCGGTCGCGCTGGTGTACGGGAAGGCGGCCTTCGGGATGAAGTTCTTGCGGCGGAGCTCGGCCGCGTCCATCCCGAGCTCGTCGGCGAGCCGGTCCATCATCCGCTCGATCATGTGCGTCGCCTCGGGGCGGCCCGCGCCGCGGTAGGCGTCGGTCGGCGTCGTGTTCGTGAAGATCTCGTCGAGCGTGATGTCGACGTGCGGCAGGTCGTACAGGCCCGGCACCATGAACACCGTGAGGTGCGCGATCGTCGGCGTGAGCAGCTGCAGGTAGGCGCCGACGTCCTGGATCATGTGGATCCTGAGCGCGCGCACCCTGCCGTCGGCGTCGGCGGCGAGCGTCGCGTGCTGCAGCTGGTCGCGGCCGTGGATCGTCGAGACCATCGCCTCGCTGCGCGTCTCGATCCACTTGACCGGGTGGCCGGTCAGGCGCGAGGCCTGCGCGACGGCGAACTCCTCCGCGTAGACGTTCAGCTTCGAGCCGAAGCCGCCACCGACGTCGGGCGCGATCACGCGCACCTTCGCCTCGGAGACGCCCAGCACGGCCGCGACGAACGTGCGCACGAAGTGCGGCACCTGCGTCGAGGTGTAGAGCGTGACCTCGTCGTTCGCGGTGACCCAGTCGGCGAGCACCGCGCGCGGCTCGATTGCGACCGGCACGAGGCGCTGGTTGTCGATCGTCAGCGAGACCTTGACGGGCGCCGCGTCGAAGACGGCGTCGAAGCCTTCGGTCTTGTGCGTGATCGTTACGCACTTGTTGCCGGGCGCGATCTCGTGCAGCTGCGGCGCTCCGGGCAGCATCGCCTTCTCGGGGTGGATCGCGACCGGCAGCGGGTCGTAGTCGACGACCACCGCGTCGGCGGCGTCACGTGCGATCGCCTGCGACGACGCGACGATCAGCGCGACGGGCTCGCCGACCATGCGCACGCGGCCCTCGGCGAGGATCGGGCGCTTCGGCTGCTTCGTCTCGCCGGTCGGGTTCGATGCGCAGGGAACGCCGCCCTCGATGCCGAGCGTCGCCGACGTGTAGACCGCGACGACGCCCTCGATCGCCTCGGCGGCGGAGGTGTCGATGCGCGTGATCGTGGCATGCGCGTGGGGCGAGCGAGTGAACGCCGCGAACGCCATGCCCGGGAGCTTGAGGTCGTCGACGAAGCGTCCCTGACCCGCGATCAGCGGGGCGTCTTCCTTGCGCAGCGGGGAGTCGCCGACTCCCGCGCGCCCTGTCTCGACGGTAGCCATCTTCAGCTCACCCCTTCACGACCGCGAGAACGGCCTCGACGATGTTCTGGTAGCCCGTGCAGCGGCAGAGGTTGCCCTCCAGGCCGTGCCGCACCTCGGCTTCGGTCGGATTCGGGTTGCGCTCCAGCAGGTGTGCCGCGGACATGATCATGCCGGGCGTGCAGTAGCCGCACTGGAGCGCGTGCTGCTCGTGGAACGCGCGCTGCATCGGGTGCAGCTCGCCGTCCTTGCCGAGGCCCTCGATCGTGACCAGGGCGGCACCGTCGGCCTGCACGGCGAGGATCGTGCACGACTTCACGGCCTCGCCGTCGAGGTGGATCGTGCAGGCGCCACACGAGGACGTGTCGCAGCCCACGTGCGTGCCGGTCAGCTCGAGCTCCTCGCGGAGGAACTGGACGAGCAGGGTCCGCGGCTCGACCTCGCGGTCGACGTGCTTGCCGTTGACGGTCAAGCTGATCGGAACTCCCACGCTTCCTCCTTCGGACAGTGCGGCGGACGATCTCGAGCGGAGACTATCGCGCGCCTGGAACCACCGCCAGACGGACGTTGTGCACGGGCGCACTATTCTGCCCGGATGCGACTCGTGGCCGTGCTCGCCCTCGTGCTGCTCGCCCCGGCGAGCGCGTTTGCGGCTGACGGCTGGTACGGCCCCGAGACCCCGCCGGTCAAGGGCGGAAGCGACCCGCAGCTCGGCCGGACCGCCGATGGCCGGACGTTCCTGCTCGAGCGCACGGCACAGGACCTGCGCCTCTCGACCCGCCCCGACGGCGGGCGCTGGACGCAGCGGCGCCTGCTCGCCGCTCCGGTCGGCGGTGCGCGGCTCGTCGTCGACGGCGACCGGGTCACGGCGCTCTGGTCGGATGGATCCGGTGTGGGCGCGCGGCGCGTCGACGCCGACTCGGCGGGCGAGGCGGTGGCGACCGGCCCTGCCTCCGACCTGCAGGCGGTGGCGGCCCCCGGAGGCGGCATCGAGGTCGGCTGGATCGCCGGTGCCGAGGTTCGCTCGGCGCGGCGAGGCGCCGGCTGGGTGGCGCAGATCGCGGTCCCGTTCGGGCCGCCGGACGCAGTCCTCAGCGACCTCCGCCTGGCCGCGCTGGCGGGCGGCGGCGCGGTCTTCGCGGTGCGGGCCAACGGCATCCCCTATGCCGCGGTGCGCGCGGAGACGGGCGGGTCCTGGACCGTCACGAAGCTCGACCTCGGAGTCGTCGGCGATCTCTCGCTCGGCGTCGACTCGCTCGGCACGGCCGTGGTCGCGTTCATCGATGAGACCTCGAATGCCCGCGTCGCGACGCGAGCGACCGGGTCCGTCTGGACGGCGCCGGTCGTGCTCGCCGGACCCGTCTCAGACCTCCAGATCGCGGGCGGCGTCGACGGCCGGATGGCGATCGGGTACGTCGACGCCGCCTCACGCGAGGTGAGGGCGGTTCGGCGCAGCGGATCGGCGTTCGGCGCGCCGTCCGTGCTGGCGACGGCGCCACGGGACGGGGGGTTGCCGATCCTCTGGGACATCGCGCTCTCCGATGGCGACGTCGCCTACGCCTTGATCACCGTGCAGGGCGGGGGCGATCAGGGGATGGTGCTGACCGACGGCACGAGCAGGGGGACCTTCAGCGGCACACAGATCCAGCACCACTCGATCTGGGCGCAGGGCGGCAGGCTGCTCGTCGCGGTCGGAGACCAGGTCGATTTCCTCTACGGCCTCGACCGCCTGGCACCGACGATCACCTCTGCGAGCGTCCCCGCGACGGTCGCCGCCGGCGTGCCTGCGACGCTCTCGCTGCAGGCGCGCGATGACGAGTCCGGGGTGCGCTCCGCCGGCTGGCAATACGGCACGGGCCCGTCGGAACAGGGCGCGAGCCAGCGCCACGTCTTCCCGCACCCCGGGCGCTTCCGCGTGACCGCGTTCGCGACGGACTCTGCCGGCAACTCGACGCTCGTGACCAGGATCGTGACCGTGGTGCCGCTCGCCCGCGCGCTCGCGACGCCGCTCGCGCGCTCGGCCCGGGCGGTGACCGTGCGCATCTCCTGCCTCGTCTCGCCCCTCGTCGTCGGCGGAACGGTCTCGATCGGCGCCGTGCGGATGCCGTTCCTGTGCTCGGCGGCGGGTCGCGCGACCGTTCGCCTGCGCGCGCGCGCGCCGCGCGGCACGCTCGTCACCGTCTCGGCGATCGATGCGACCGGCGCCGTCCGCGCCGCCAGCACGAAGCTAACCTGAGTCGAATGGGCTTTCCGACCGCTTCCGCCTCCTGAACGAGCGCACCGTCATCAGCGTGCCGGCCTCGTCGGCCAACCTCGGCCCGGGGTACGACTGCCTGGGCGTGGCGCTGCCGCTGCGCCTCACCGTCACGCTCGAGCGCCGCCCGGGACCGCTCGCGATCTCGCTCGCGGGCGAGGGCTCGCTGGTCCTGCCGTCCGACGAGACGAACCTGATCGTCTCGACGATGATCGACGTCGCCGGGCCGCTCCGCGATCTCGCGATCCAGATCGACAACGAGATCCCGCTGAGGGCCGGGGCCGGGTCCTCGTCGGCCGCGATCGTCGCGGGCCTCGCCGCCGGCTGCGTGCTCTCCGGCCAGGAGGTCGATCCGGCCGCGCTGCTCGAGCGCGCGGTGCCGCTCGAGGGGCACCCGGACAACGCCGCCGCGGCGATCTACGGCGGCATCACGATCGCGGTCGACGGCGACGCGCCGCTGGCGCGCCGGATCGAGCCGCCGGAGACGCTCGCGCTCGTCCTCGCCGTGCCGGCCGGCGAGCTCTGCACGCGGGAGTCGCGTCGTGCGCTGCGGCCCGAGGTCTCGCGGGCCGATGCGGTTCACAACGTGCAGCACGTCGCGTTGCTCGTGCACGCGCTGATCGCGGGCGATCTCGCGCTGTTGCCGCGCGCGCTGCACGATCGCCTGCACCAGCCGGATCGCGCGCCGCTCACCCCGCTCTACTCGGAGCTCGCCGCGGCCGAGCTCGGGGCCCTCGGCGTGACGCTCTCGGGTGCCGGCCCGAGCGTCCTCGTGTGGACGAGCCGGAGCGACGGCCCGGCGGTGTTCGAGCGGGTGCGTGCGCTGGCCGTCGGCGCGCGCGTGCTGCTCTTGGCTCCCGAGCGCGCGGGGGTGCTCGTCAGCCGGTAGCTCAGCCAAACGGCTGAACGCGCAAGGTCGGTGCCTGGCACTTTTATTGGCGGTCGGTCACGCCGGGCGCCCGAGACGAAGGCCCACGAGCCAGTCGAGGTGCCCGAGCGCATTCGCATCCGCCAAGAATGGTGCCTGGCACTTTCATTGGCGGCTCGTCGAGCAAGCCGCCGACCAAACGGCGGAACCCAGCCGAATACGCGGCCCGGTCGAGAATGGTGCCTGGCACTTTTATTGGCGGTTGGTCACGCCGGGCGCCCGAGACGAAGGCTCACGAGCCAGTCGAGGTGCCCGAGCGCATTCGCATCCGCCAAGAATGGTGCCTGGCACTTTTATTGGCGGGTGGTCACGCCAGGCGCCCGCCGGGCTCTGGCCACCTCCACTACGCGAGCCGCCCGAAGAACGCCCGCGCCCCGCCGCCGAAGACCGCGGCGAGCAGCAGCAGCTGGCCGATTGCGATCGCGACGGTGCCCGGGGAGCTCTCGAACAGCGTGATGCCGACCGCTCGTGCCGCTGGTGCGAACGGGACGAGCTGCGAGATCCCGTCGGCGAGCGGCGAGACCGTCTTCGGCACGATCCCGACGAGCACGATCGGCGTTGCGATCGCCACGCCGGCGAGGGACGCCGAGCGGAGATCGCGCGCCGCGACGCCGACGAGCGCGCCGAGCGCGCCGAAGGCCGCTCCCGCGGCCGCGAGCGAGGGGACGAGCAGCGGGATCCGCGCCCACGGCGTGTCGCCGCTCCCCTGGATCAGCGCGGCCACCCCGAAGCCGACCGCGAGCGCGATCCCGAGCACGATTCCCGCGACCGCGCAGAGCGCGAGCTTCTCGAGCACGATCAGGGTCGCCGAGGCGGGTCCGCGGATCAGCCGGCCGAGCGTGTTCTCCTCGCGCTCGAGCGTGAGCGCGCCTGCCCCGAGCAGCAGGCCGACGAAGGTGAGCGAGATCGCGATGCCGAAGCTCTGCACCTGCGAGCCGAGCAGGTACGAGCGGCCGCTGATGCGCTGCTTCTGCAGCTCGATCGGATGGGCCGTCGCCTCGAGCGCCGACTCCGCGAGCCCGAGCGCGGTCGAGGCCTGCTTGGCGAAGCTCGCGACCTCGGCGAGCGCAGGCCGCCGCGGGTCGCCGGCGGGCAGCTCGGCCAGCACCGACTCGATCTTGCGCCGCGTCTCGCTCAGCCCGAGCACCTGGTAGGTGCGGCCGAACACCTTGGCGTCCCCGCCGGCCACGAGGATGTCGAGGAACTCCGCGTTCGCCGAGATGAAGCGCTGCTGGATGCGCCGGTTGAGGTTGTAGATAAACGATTCGACCTCGCGGTCGACGCGATCCTCGATCGCGTTGCGGTTCGTGCGCAGCGTGACCTTGGGGCTCGAGAGCAGCGACGAGAGCTGGCCGATGAAGCCGCGCGGGACGATGATCGCGGCGACGACCTCGCCGTCGCGCAGAGCCTGGTCGGCCTGCGAGCGTGACATCCGCGCGAGCTCGACGCGCCGCGTCGCCTCGTCGAGGATCTGCCGGAACGGGAACTTCGTGCCGCCGACGTCGACGATATCGGGAATCCCGTCCTCGTCGACGAACGCGACTCGCGGTCGCGACGTCCCCCCGCCCAGCACCGAGCCCACGAGCAGCGAGAGCGCGATCGGATAGAGCACGAGCGCGACGAGCACGGCGCGCGACCGGCCGAGCACGCGCAGGTCTTTCACGAGCAGCAGCCGGAGCGCGGTCAACGGATGCTCTCGAGGAAGCGCACGAAGGCGCGCTCCGCCCCGCGCTCATCGAAACCGGCGCGCTCCCAGAACGTCTCCTGGTCGCCGGCGTAGCGGATCGCGCCGTCCACGATCACGCACACGCGATCGGCCCCGAGCCGGGCCTCCTCGACGTTCTGCGTCGCGAAGCAGACCGCTCCCCGGCGCTCTGTGACCGCCTCGAGCAGCGGCCACAGCGCGAGCCGCTGCTGCGGGTCGAGCGCGGCCGTCGGCTCGTCGAGCAGCAGCACGCGCGGCGTGCCGATCAGGCCGATCGCGACGTTGACGCGCTGCTGCTGGCCGCCGGAGAGCTGCTCGACCGGTGCGTCGACGCGATCGCCGAGCGCGATCGCCTCGAGCAGCTCCGAGAGCTCGCGGTCGAGCTCGGCGATGCCGGCGAGCTGCGCGAACAGCCGCAGGTTCTCGCGCGCGGAGAGCCGCCGGTAGAGCGCGACCCGCTGCGGGACGAAGCCGACGGCGATCCCGTCAGCCCGCCAGATCGACCCGTCCGCCGGCTCGCCGATGCCTGCGAGCAGCGAGAGCAGCGTCGTCTTGCCGGCGCCGTTCGGGCCGAGCAGGGCGAGCGACTCGCCGGCGCGCAGCTCGAGGTCGAGCGGGCCGAGGGCGACGCGAGCGCCGTACCGGCGCGTCACCGCGCGGGCCGCGAGCAGCACCTCGTCGGTCACTCCGGAGGCTCGGCGGGAGCCGCCAGAGGCGTCGGCGGCTCCTCTGTCACCGGGTCCGGCGGCGGCCTGGGCTCGATCGACACCGGCACCGTGAGATCGAGGCCGCCGCCGGCGAGCGCGTGGGTCGGCCAGGGCTCGAGCTCGATGCGTCGCGCGAAGAACATCGCAATCTCGCGCAGCATCGCGAACACCGGGAGCGCGAGCAGGGCGCCCGCGATGCCGTACAGCTCGGCGCCCGAGAGCAGCGCGAAGATCACGAGCAGCGGGTGCGCGCCGAGCGCCTGGCCCATCACGCGCGGCACGATCACGTGGCCTTCGAGCTGGTGGATCGCGAGGTACGCGAGGCCTACCCAGAGCGCCGTGAAGGGCGAGTCGAGCAGCGCCAGCGCGATTGCCGGGATCGCGCCCAGGATCGGCCCGACGTACGGGATCACCTCGGTCAGGAGGGCCCACAGGCCGAGGATCAGCGCGTAGTCCTTGCCGCCGGGCCAGACGCCGGTCAGCGAGAGCACGTAGACGATCACCCCCGAGCTCGTTCCGATCAGCACCGAGACGATCAGCTGCCCGCGGACGTAGTTGATCAGGCCCTGCTGGACCTGGCGCCCGAGGTGGAGTCCGTCATCGCCCGGCGGGAACCAGCGATCGAGGCCCTCGCTGATGCGCGGGCCGTCGAGCAGCAGGTAGATCGAGATCACCAGTATCAGCACGAGCTCGATCAATCCCTGTGCGACCGTCGTCGCGATCTGGCCGCCGATGTCGAGGGCGCGCTGGGCGTAGTCGGAGACGCCATGCGTGCGGATCTTCTCGACGAGCTGGTTGCCGGAGTCGCGCACGCGGACGTCGCCGAGGCCGTTGCGGTCGAGCCAGTGCTGGACCGCGTCGATCCGCTCCTCGGCCGGCGACTGCTGCCGGCCCGGCGGCACCTCGAACTGCTTGGTGGCCGCGTCGGAGACCGACTGGGCCTGGCTCACCGCGGCCGCGCCGGCGATCCCGATCGCGGTCACCACGGCGATCGCGACGAACACCAGCACGAGCAGCACGGCGAGGCCGCGCGGCACGCGGGCGCGACGAAGCACGTTGACGAGCGGGTTCAGCAGGAGCGCGACGAGACCGCTGATCAGGAAGACGAAGAGCGCGTGGCGGACGGCGTTCGCGAACAGCCAGCCGACGAGCAGCACGATCGGCAGCG
The DNA here is from genome assembly GCA_031361905.1 of Actinomycetes bacterium. Classification (GTDB taxonomy): domain Bacteria; phylum Actinomycetota; class Thermoleophilia; order Gaiellales; family JALYLC01; genus JANLRV01. The sequence goes on along the minus strand of JANLRV010000112.1, from coordinate 7,234 downwards.
AGACGAGCTGGATCCAGCGCGGAACCTGGAGCGACGGCGAGCCTTGCTGCACGCGTTGACAGTAGCGAACGCCCGTGCGGCGCCCGCCCGGCGGTATCCTTCGACGATGGCGGTTTTCACGCATCGGCGGCCGCGTGCAACCGATCGGCCGGTCCGCGACGAGCGGCGGGCAGCCGGCCGGCGCCGGCTCGGCTTCGCGCTGGCGGTCGCCGCCGCGCTCGCGATCGCGCTTGCGGCCCGCGTGCTCTCGAGCCCGGCCTCGTCGTCTCTCAACGACGCGGCAGCCGGGGTCGCGGCGGGCGCGCCGCAGCGGCAGACGCTCGCGACGCTCGGCTCGCTGACGCTGTTCGTGCCGATCAACCAGGCCGCGATCTCGGGCGTCGTCTACCACCCGATCGCCGGCTCGTCCGCAGCCGACCTCCGCCCGGTCGGGCGCCAGCGCAATGCCGACGTGTTCACGCGGGTCTGGAACCGCGTCTTCGGCGACGGCGACGGCGGGCTCCCCTATGACGTGGCGGGCGGCTCCACGCAGGCGATCGAGCTCGGCGCGCCGGACGGCACGGCGGTCTACGCGCCGCTCAACGGCCAGGTCGTCGCGCTGACTGCGAACGTGATCAACGGCGACGCGAGACGGTGGGGCACGATCCTCGGGATCCAGCCCGACGACGACCCGGCGCACGTGCTCACGATCTCGGCGCTCACGCTCGATCCGGCCGGAGCGCCGAGCCGGCCCGAGATCGGGCGCCAGGTCAGGGTCGGGCAGCTGCTCGGTCGGGTGCGGGACACGTCGAGCGTCGTCACCTCGGTGCTCTCCCGCTACGTCGCGGATCGTGGCAGCGGCATCACCTTGAGACTCGAGCCATCGGTCTCCGGGTAGTCCAGTTGCGCCTGTTCTTCATCGCAGACATCTTCGACCGCAGCGGCCGCGACGCCGTCGTGCGGATGCTGCCGCGGCTGCGCGAGCAGCACGAGCTCGATCTCGTGATCGCAAACGGCGAGAACGTGGCGGCCGGTGCGGGCATCACCGAGCGGCTCGGCGAGAGCCTGCTCGCCGGTGGCGTCGACTGCATCACGCTCGGCAACCACACCTGGCGCCAGAAGGGCATCGGACCGTTCCTCGAGCGCGAGCCCCGCATCGTGCGCCCCGCGAACTACCTGACCGCGCTGCCGGGCCGCGGCACGACTGTGGTCGAGGCACGCGACGGGACCCGGGTCGGCGTCTGCAATCTGATCGGGGTGTTCGGCCTGGACCCGCCGGCCTGCAGCCCGTTCGAGATCGCCTCGCGCCTCGTCGACGAGCTGAAGGAGCAGACGCCCGTCGTGATCGTCGACTTCCACGCCGAGGCGACGAGCGAGAAGGTCGCGATGGGCCGGCATCTCGCCGGGCGCGCGACCGCCGTGCTCGGCACCCACACGCACGTGCAGACGAACGACGCGCAGCTCTTGACCGGCACCGCCTACGTGACGGATTGCGGCATGACCGGACCGCACGACTCGGTGATCGGCGTCAAGACCGAGCTGATCCTCCGCCGCTTCCTGACCCAGCAGCCGATCCGCTTCGAGCCTGCGATCGGCGACGTGCGCATCGAGGGCGCGATCGTCGACTGCGACCCGGCCACGGGCCGCGCGTCGCGCGTCGCCCTGTTCCGGGAGTCCGCGTGACGGCGGAGCTGCCGCTCGACGAGCTGCTCGACCGCTATGCCGACGTGCTGATCGCGGTCGGCCTGAACGTCCAGCCGGGTCACCGGCCCGTGCTGGCGGGTCCGATCGACGCAGCGCCGCTGCTGCGGCGCTGCGTGGGAGCCTGCTATCGCGCCGGAGCGCTCGACGTGCACGTGAGCTACAAGGATGCGTCGCTCGCTCAGCAGCGCCACCTGCACGCGCGGCCCGAGGTGTTCGGCCAGCAGTCGCGGTGGTGGGCCGACGCGCTCGCGCGGACGAGCGAGGAGGGCTCGCCGTTTCTCAGCCTGGTCGGCGAGGACGCCCTCGCGCTCGCGTCGTTCGACGCCGGGCGCATCGCTGCCGACCGCCACGCGCACGACGTCGCCTTCCGGTGCTTCCGCAGCTTCGCATCGTCGAACGCGATCCCGTGGTGCGTCGCCGGCGCGGCCACGCCGGCCTGGGCGAGCCGCGCGTTCCCCGAGCTGCCGCTCGCGCAGGCGGTCGAGCGCCTCTGGCGCGATCTCGGCGCGATGACCCTCGTGACCGGCGAGGAGGATCCGAGGGCGGCCTGGGCCGAGCACATCGCGCAGCTCGCCGTGCGCTGCGAGCGCCTCAACGCCAGGCGGTTTCACGCGCTTCGCTTCTCGGGACCGGGCACCGATCTGACGGTCGGGCTGGCGGAGGGCCATCGCTGGATCGGTGGGAGCGAGCTGGCCGCCGACGGCACGCGCTTCGTCGCGAACATGCCGACCGAGGAGGTCTTCTCGGCACCCGATCCCGGGCGCGTCGACGGCATCGTCACGCTGACGCGCACCGCGGCGATCTCGAGCCAGCCCGTCAGCGGCGTGACCCTGCGCTTCGAGCGGGGGCTCGTCGTCGAGGCTCGAGCCGAGCAGGGACAGGCGGCGCTGGACGGCCTGCTCGAGAGCGATCCGGGCGCGCGCCGGCTCGGTGAGGTCGCGCTCGTGCCCGCGAGCTCGCGCGTGCCGTCCGACCGCCTCTACTACGAGGCGCTGGTCGACGAGAACGCGGCCAGCCACATCGCGCTCGGCGACTGCTATCCGCCGTGCCTGCCCGAGGGCTCAGCCGCCGGCAACTCCAGCGCCGTCCACGAGGACGTGATGATCGGCAGCGCGCAGATCCGGGTCGACGGCCTGTCGCTCGACGGCAGCGCCGAGCCGATCTTGGTCGATGGCGAGTTCGCCGTCTGAGGGCAGGCAGAACGCGAGCAGGCAGAACGGCGCGAACCACTCGACGTAGAGATACGACCAGTGCGTCAGGGTCAGCTGGAAGCCGATCACGAGCGCGCCCGAGAGCGCCGCGAGGCGCACGGAGTCGACCACGCGCGGGCGGATGGCGACCACGATCGCGGCGATCGCCAGCACGACCTTGAGGCCGGTCTGCACGAATCCCAGGTCGGGGAAGCCGGGGTAGATGCCCCAGTCCCAGAGCGAGAATGGCGATGGCCGGTTGAGCTGCCAGCCGAACGTCGAGTCCCACGTGCGGTGCAGCGCATCGACGCCGCCGGGCACGACGAGCGCGAGCGCTGCGGCGGTCGCCACGATCGCCCCGGCGGCAGCGCGCATGCGGCCAGAGCCGCGCAGGAGCCAGAGCGGCCAGAGCACGAGCGGCGCGAACTTGCACCAGCTTGCGAGGCCGAGCGCGAAGCCCCGGCGGAACGGCAGCGACGCGGCCGCAAAGCCCCAGATCAGACCGGCGGTGACGATCATGTCGTTCGAGTTCGACTGCATCGAGTAGGTCGTGAACGGATAGGCGACCCAGCACAGCGCGAGCAGCGCGGCGAGCCGGGCGCCGCCGCGCCGGAATCCGATCGCCACGAGTCCGAGCACGCACAGCAGGTCGAACGCGATCGTCGTCAGGTGCGCCGAGGGCAGCGTGTCCCAGCGGCCCGTCCAGCCGGCCAGCGCGAGCGCGGGCACGTAGGCCGCATAGGTGAGCGGCCCGTAGGTGTCGCCGCGCGCGTTCGGCGTCTCGCAGCGATCGGCCTGAGCGGTCTGCCGGTAGGCGGTGCTCGAGCCGTCCGCGACGTGCACGCCGCACGCTGCACCGCGGTTCGTCGGGAACGTGCCGTACGGGACCTGGCCGCCGATCAGCCGGTCGGCGCCGATCGTGCCGGCGTAGCCGACGTCGATCACGCTCGAGTCGAACGCGTTCAGCCCGATCCGGAAGCCCACGCCGAAGACGGCGAGCCCTGCCAGGAGCCAGACCGGGAGCACGCCCGTGTAGAGCCTGCGCGAGCGCCCGCGCAGCCCGATCCAGGCGAGCCGCCCGAGCAGGTAGAGGAGCGGCGGATAGGCGAGGGGGACCGACCAGAAGACGAGCCCCTCGTTGAAGTACGCGAGCGAGACCGAGAGCGCGAGCAGCCCCGCGACGTCGAGCGTGCGCAGCGAGAGCAGGCGCCGCCAGTCGATCAGCGCGAGCGCGAAGACGAGGCAGAAGCCCGTCCACACCCGCCAGTCGTTGAGCTTGCGCCCGAACGCGCCCTTCGCGCCGCGAGCCATCTTCCAGGCGACCTGCGGCCCGGTCCAGGCGTGGCGGACGCGGCCGGTCAGCTCGACCTCGGCGCGGGCGATCTCGCCGCCCTTCGGCGAGTCGACATGGACCGTCCAGAGCTGCGCGTCGCTCGTGTGCTCGGCCCGCTCGGTGTGGGTGCGGTAGCGGGCGACCCAGTCGGCGATCTTCGGATCGGCGAGCGCCGCGTGGATCGCGGCGGCCGAGTCGATCGTCTTCTCGAGCGGCCCCGGCGGGGGATTCACGTCTGCGCGGGCAGACGTGGCGACCGTCAGCGCGGCGAGGACGCCGAGGAGAACGACCAGAGCTTGTTGCCGACGAACGAGATGGGGACGACGGTCACGATCGCGATCAGCTCCGCGGGCGTCACCGCGATGCCGGCGTCGACGAGCAGCTTGAGGATGCCGAGGCCGATCGCCGCCGAGCTCGAGCTGATCAGGAAGAAGCGCAGCCCCTGCTGGGCGACGTGGATCTCGCCGCGCGTGTGGTTGAACGTCCAGTGACGGTTCCAGATGAAGTTGTTCGAGAAGGCCACCAGGAACGCGAGCACGTAGGCGATCGGATACTGGATGTGCAGCGCGTGGTAGCACGACAGGAAGATGGCCTGGTTGATCACGAACCCCGACGCACCGACCAGGCCGAACTGCACGAGCTGCGCCCAGTTCTCCGGCTTGCGGAGGCCTGCGACGATGCGCTCCTGGGTGTAGGTGGCGTTCACGGGTTCACTCTGCGGTTGCTTCACGATACCGGCACAACCCTATCGGCTCACCGGCTTGCTCTCTGCATGATCGGCAGGCGAGATCGCATGCGATATCCCGGATTCGGGGGATCACGTCTCGCGCGGATTCGGCCGCGCGCCGAAATGGCGGGCGACGAGCGGCGCGATGTCGGTGATCGCGCCTAGCGGCAGGGTGCCGTCGGCGACGCCGATCGAGCCGATCGGGACGAGCGAGTCGCAGACGTGCAGCGAGCCGTGCGAGCCGCCACCGACGTGATCTTGCCCGCCGGCGTCGGCGAACTCGAACCCCGGCGTCGCGGAGGCGACGACCTCGCCCGAGTTGACGCAGCCGAGCACCGACCAGAGCCGCTCGCGGGCGTTCGGGAACGTCTCCTCGTCGATCGGCGTCCCCTCGCTCGTCTGCGGAGTGAAGCGCATCCGGCCGCCGGGGTGATCGACGATCGCGGTGCCCTCCTCGCGCCAGGCGACGACCTCGACCGAGGCGCGCGCCGACAAGCGGGCTGCGATCTCCGAGAGCGAAATCGAGGCGTCGAGGCGGGTCACGTGCGCGGCACGGTTCGAGGCCGAGACGGCGATGCGGCTCGTCGCGACCGGAGTGCGCTGCGCCGAGCGGAACGGCGAGAGGTCGGTGAACGCCTCGCGCACGTCGTCCGCCTGGGTGATCGCGCTCTGGCCGTGATCGGCGGTGAAGATCACCGAGTACCGCTCCAGGAAGGCCTCGGGGCCGCCGCAGCCGGACATCATCAGCGCGACGTTCCGATCGGCCGTCGCGACGGCCTCGAGCGCACCGTCGGGGCCGGACCGGTGCGAGGCGAAGTCGGTCTCGGGCAGGTAGAAGAGCATGAAGTCGAAGGCGTCTTGCGAGACGAGCCAGCGAGCGACGCCGCCTGCGTGGTCGTCGTTCTTGCCAGTCACGCCGAGGTTCCGCGGAGCGCCCGTCGGCTCGCTCTCGAAGAGGTCGCCGAAGTAGAGCTGCGTCGGGCCGTAGGTCGCGTCGAAGAAGCCCGTGCGGCGCGCGAGGCGGGTCAGCCAGCGGTGCTTGAACTCGTGCCGCACCCGTCCGCGCCAGACGTAGAAGTTGACGCACGCGGCGATCTTGCCCTGATCCTCGACCAGCTCGAAGAGCGTGCGCGCCGAGCGCGAGAGGTGCAGCTGGTTGAGGTTCACCATCGAGTCGTCGACGGCCTGTCGCGTGCCGGTCTGGAGCGTCGCCATGAAGCTCGAGCCGTACTCGACGAAGCGCCCCTCGCCGCGGTGGAACCACTGCATGTGCGGGATGTTCGAGCCGCCCGGCCCGAGGCCGGTCGCGATCGCCGAGAGGCAGACCGGGGTCAGCGAGGGGAACACCGACGTGCCCAGGCGTCCGCCGTCGCGAGCGCGCAGGAGCGCGAGCGTCGGCGCTGCGCCGGTCTCGATCGCCCGCTCGAGCAGCGAGGGCGCGAGACCGTCGATCACGATCAGCACGAGCTTGCGAGGCGCGGGACCTCTCAGGGCGCTCACTTCAGGATGCGCAGGCCCTCGTAGCGCTCGCCTGCCCGTCGGCGGCCGCGCAGCGCGAGGAATGCGGCCACGAGCACGAACGCGTAGCCCACGAACGGGATCCACGACGCTGCGCTCTCGGCGATCGCCGAGGCCGCCAGGATCAACCCGGTCGCGAGCGCGGAGCCGGCGCGCGCGGCAGCCGCGGCGAGCGGCGAGACGGCGGTCGCCGCGAGCGCTCCGGCAGCCGCGCCGACCGCGATTCCTCCGACGGAGATGTCGTCGAACAGCCAGAGGGCGCCGACGGCGCCGCCCGCGATCGCGGCGATCCCCGCGGCGGGCGCGATCCCGAGCGAGCGGACGATGCCGACCAGCCCGGTCAGGAGAATGCCGGCGCCGAGCGCGAAGCCCGCGCCCTGTCCGATCGCGATAGCGGTGTTCATCGGCGCGATTCTAGATGAGGCACTCAGACCAGCACGCGCGCCGCGTTGCGCTCGATCTGGAAGTGCGCCTCGGTGACGTCGCCGAGATCGTCGCCGTCGACGTGCAGCGGCAGCGGCATGCGACAGCGCACGTCGATCCACTCGATGTCATGGGCGTAGCGGAGGTAGCGGTCGTCACGTCGCGTGTGGCCGCCGGTCACGAGCAGCTGGCTCGCGTAGCGCGCAAGCAGCCGGCGGTGCATGCTCTTCGGCACGACGACGTCGAGGCCGGACTCAAACGAGGCCTCCGGTGCGAGCTTCAACGCGATCGGACCGTTGTAGCTCCAGGGGTGCGTGTTCGCGGCGAGCACGCTGACGCCCTCGAACCGGGTCCCGTCGG
>JANLRV010000135.1:0-16481 GCA_031361905.1 Actinomycetes bacterium | reverse complement strand
CAGAACCAGCCGAGACACACCCCAGAACCCCCGACGGAACGGAATCACTCGTCTAGCCGGGTGGAGCGAGCTCGTCGAGCGTCAGCAGCATGCGCGTGTTGCCGAGCGTGTTCGGCTTGACGCGCTCGAGATCGAGAAACTCCGCGACGCCCTCGTCGAATGAGCTGCGCAGCTCCGCGTAGACCTCAGGCGTGACGGGCGTGCCCTCGATCTCGCGGAAGCCGAGGCGCTCGAAGAACGACACCTCGAACGTGAGCACGAAGACGCGCGCGATGCCGAGCTCCCGCACGGTCATGATCAGCCGCTCCATGATCGCCGCGCCGACGCCGCGGTTGCGCGTGTCGGGGTCGACGGCGACGGTGCGGATCTCCGCGATGTCCTCCCACAGCGGGTGGACCGCGCCGCAGCCGACGACGGTGCCGCCGAGCTCGGCGACCCAGAAGTCCTGCACGTCCTCGTAGAGCTGCACGCGCTCCTTCGCGAGTAGGATGCGGGCGCCCGCGTAGCGCTCGATCAGGTCATGGATCACCGGCACGTCGGCGACGCGCGCGCGCCGCAGGGTGGGGGACTCGCCTGCCATCGCGCCGAGGGTAGATGATCCGGCTCCAGGCGCATCGCAGGTGACGCGGCGACGACGGCGAACGACGTTCCGTGGACGCGATCGCCGACTTCCTGACGTACCTCTCGCTTGAACGGGGCGCGTCGCCGCACACCGTCGCGGCCTATCGTGGCGACCTCGATCGGCTGCAGCGTTTCCTCGGCGCGCGCGGGCGCTCGATCGACACCGCCGACGCGGTGGATCTCGAGGCATTCGCCGAGGAGCTCGCCGAGCTCGGGCTGGCCCCGGCGACGCGGCGCCGGCGCCTCAGCGCTGCGCGATCGCTGATCACGCACCGGATCCGGCAGGGCGAGCGCCCGCTCGACGCACGGTCGCTCGTGACGCTGCCGAAGCCGGCTCGGCGCCTGCCGAAGTCGCTCACGATCGAGCAGTGCGCCCGCCTCTGCGAGGATCCGGACAGCTCCCCGCTCGGGCTGCGCGATCGCGCCGTGCTCGAGCTGCTGTATGGCGCCGGCCTGCGCGTCTCGGAGCTGACGGCGCTGCGGCCGGGCGACCTCGACGTCGAGCACGGCCTCGTGCGGGTCGAGGGCAAGGGCGGCAAGCAGCGGGTCGTGCCAACGGGCTCGACCGCCGCGCAATGCGCGCTCCGCTACCTCGCCCGTGGCCGACCGTACCTCGGACGGATGCAGCAGCGCGACTCGCTGATCGTCAACGTCCGTGGACGGCGCATCACGCGCCAGGGCATCTTCGGCATCGTGGCCGGCCACGCAGAGTCCGCCGGAATCGACGTGCCGGTGACGCCGCACATGCTGCGGCACAGCTTCGCGACGCATCTCGTCGAGCGCGGCTGCGACCTCCGCGTCGTCCAGGAGCTGCTCGGGCACGCGAGCGTGGCCACGACCGAGATCTACACGCACGTGTCGGACGACGCCGTGCGACGGGCGTTCGAGCGAGCGCACCCGAGGGCGACGTACGCTTTCGTCGATGCCTAGGCGGGCGATCGTGATCGTGCTCGACGCCGTCGGCGCCGGCGAGCTGCCCGACGCAGCCGCCTACGGGGATGTGGGATCGTCGACGCTCGCGAACGTGGCGCTCGCGGTCGGCGGCCTCGCGCTGCCGAACCTGGGGGCGCTCGGCCTCGGCAACGTGCTGCCGCTGGCCGGCTGTCCGCCGTTCCCGGGCGCACCGTCGGTTGCCGGGCGGCTGCGCGAGCGCTCGCAGGGCAAGGACACGACGACGGGTCACTGGGAGCTGATGGGGGTCATCACCGAGGTGGCGATGCCGACGTATCCGAACGGCTTTCCGGCTGACGTGATCGAGCGATTCTCGGCTGCGACCGGACGTGGCGTGATCGGGAACGTCGCCGCGTCGGGTACCGAGATCATCTTGCGCCTCGGCGAGGAGCACCAGCGGACCGGCGCCTGGATCGTCTACACCTCGGCGGACTCGGTCTTCCAGATCGCCGCGCACGAGGAGACGGTGCCGATCGCGGAGCTGTACGCCGCATGCGCGATCGCCCGGGCACAGCTGACAGGCGAGCACGCCGTCGGCCGCGTGATCGCGCGACCGTTCGAGGGCGCGCCGGGCGCGTACGTGCGCACCTCGCGCCGGCACGACTTCTCGCTCGAGCCGCCTCGGCCAAACCACCTGACCCGCATCCGCGACGCGGGAGGCTCGGTGATCGGCGTCGGCAAGATCGGCGACGTCTTCGCGGGCCTCGACGTCGATCGCTCGCTGCCGACCTCTTCGAACGCCGAGGGGATCGCCGTCACCGCGGATCTGATCCGCGAGGCCGAGGAGGGGCTGATCTTCGTCAACCTCGTCGAGACGGATATGACCTACGGCCATCGCAACGATCCCGACGGGTTCCACCGCTGCCTGCAGCAGTTCGACGACGCGCTGCCCGCGCTGCTCGCGGGACTCGGCGAAGACGATCTGCTGATCATCACCTCCGACCACGGCTGTGACCCCACGACCCCCTCGACGGATCACTCGCGTGAGCACGCGCTGCTCCTGGCGCACAGTCCCGGGCGGTCCGGCGGGCGACGGCACGACGGCTACTTCTCCGACGTCGGCGCGACCGTCGCAGCCTGGCTCGGCGCACGCGGCGGCGGGATCATCGGCGACGTGATCGAGCTCTGAGGAGATGCGCGCGGTCGACCTGATCGAGCAGAAGCGCGATGGCGGCGAGCACTCCCCGGCGGAGATCGCCTGGCTGGTCGACGGCTACTGCCGCGGCGGCGTCGCGCCCGAGCAGATGAGCGCGTGGGCCATGGCGGTGCTGTTTCGCGGCCTCAGCGACGTCGAGACGCACGCTCTCACGGCGGCGATGGTCGAGTCCGGCGAGACGATCGACCTCGCGGTGCTCGGGCGGCGGATCGTCGACAAGCACTCGACCGGCGGCGTGGGAGACAAGACGACCATCGCGATCGCGCCGATCTGCGCCGCGATCGACGTGCCGGTCGCGAAGATGTCGGGCCGGGGCCTCGCGCACACGGGCGGCACGCTCGACAAGCTCGAGTCGATTCCCGGCTTCCGGATCGGTCTCTCGACCGCCGAGCTGATCGACCAGGTGGGCCGGGTCGGCTGCGCCGTGATCGCCCAGTCAGACGGGCTCGTGCCCGCCGACCGGCTGCTCTACGCGCTGCGCGACGTGACCGGGACCGTGCCGGCTCCGGGGCTGATCGCCGCATCCGTGATGTCGAAGAAGCTGGCGGCCGGCGCCGACGCGATCCTGCTCGACGTCAAGGTCGGCGAGGGCGCGTTCATGCCCGATCGGGCGGCGGCCGAGGAGCTTGCCCGGCTGATGATCGCGATCGGCGAGCACGCGGGCAAGCCCACGGTCTGTGAGATCTCGGCGATGGACGAGCCGCTCGGCGACGCCGTCGGCAACGCGCTCGAGGTGGCCGAGGCGATCGCCTGCGTGCACGGCTCGGCGCCTGCCGATCTCCAGGATCTCGTGCTTCGCTCGGTCGCCGAGATGGCCGCGCTCTCCGACCTCGGCTGCGACGTCGGCGAGGGTCGCGCGCGTGCCGAGCAGGCGATCGCGAGCGGGGCCGCGGCACGGGCCATGGAGCGGTGGGTCGAGGCGCAGGGCGGAGATCCGGCGCTCGTCGAGCACCCCTGGGACGTGCTGGTCCGAGCTCCCGAGGCGATCGAGGTCCGAGCGCTCGGCGCTGGGGTGATCGAGCGCTGCAGCGCGCTCGCGATCGGCCGCGCCGCGATGCGCCTGGGCGCCGGACGTGAGCGCAAGGAGGATGCGATCGACCACGCGGTCGGCATCGTGGTGCATGCCAAAGCGGGCGCGCGGGTGTCAGCCGGCGACGTGCTGGCGACGGTGCACGCGCGCGGCGAGGTCGACGTGGATGGCGTGCGGGCGGCGTTCGCCTTTCGGTGAATAGCCCGGGGTCAGGCCCCGGGCTATTCACGACCAGATCTGCCCCTCGATCGCTGCGTCCGCGTGCGCCGCCGCCGGCAGGTTGCAGAGGTCGTCGAGCCGCCGCTGCATCGCGAGAGCCGAGACCGCCGCGTCGAACGCGTCCTCGCTGCCGATCGCAAGCCGGCGATGCTCCTCGCACAGAGCGAGGCCCTCCAGGGTCGCTGCACGTGCGGATGGGCGTGACTTCACGACGGGACCCGTGAACACCCGCGGGTAGATCTCGAGCGCGAGCGGGAGCCGCGGCTCGTCGAACGGCCAGATCGCGAACCCGCCGGCGCGCAGCCGCGCGAGCTGCGGCATTCCCCGGATCGAGCCGGTCCCGACGGCACCCGCGCCTGCGATCTGGAACGGCGACTTCGCTCCGGCGACGTCGCCTGCACGCTGCGTCTCGACGGTGAGCGGCTTGCGCGTGCCGGGACGGCCCCAGAACGGCGGCGGGCACTCCGCGAGCCACCGCTCGCCTTCCGCAGCCGCGAGCTCCCAGACGTCAGGCCCGCTCGAGCAGCCGTGGGCGCGCGCGAACCAGGCAGGCAGCGAGAACGCGAAGTCGAGGCCGGCGATCACGGGCGCGCCGCCCGACGCAGCTGCGAGCAGCCAGTCCGTGACCTCGTCGCGCGTGCGCCCCGGCTCCAGCCGGATCAGGGTCTCGCCCCGCGCCTCGGCGAGCCAGATCGTCTGCTCGCTGCCAACGACGCGCCCCGACCAGTCGACCGCGATCACGCGTGGATCGGTCGCAATCCGGTCCATCATCGCGGCGAGCTCGAGATCGAGCGGCGAGATCGCGCCGATGCTGTGCGTCGAGAGCTCGACGTGCACCGTGGCGTAGCGGTTCGACCAGACGGGATGGTGGTCGAGGCGGTCGATCGTCGCTCGGCATGCGCGCATGAACTCCATGGCCCGCTCGAACGAGCCGAGCTGGAAGCTGCGCTGCATCGTGGTGCCGTCGACGCGCCATTCCGGATGCGAGCCGAGGAACCCTGCGAGCTCGCGGTCCGTCGAGCGTCGGCGCGTCATCGGCAGCCACGATAGCGTGGCCCCGTGCCCGAGCTTCCCGAGGTCGAGACCGTCCGCCGCCGACTCGCGCCGCACGTCGTCGGGCGCACGATCGCGGCCGCCGAGATCACCGATCTGCGGCTCACGCGGCCGGAGCCGCCGCCGCTCGTGGCCGCCCGCCTGCGCGGCGACCGCGTGAGCGAGCTCGGCCGCCGTGGCAAGTACCTGCTGATCGCCCTCGCCTCGGGCGCCACGCTCGTCGTGCACCTTCGCATGACCGGGAACCTCCTGTGGCAGCCGGTGCCCGCGGAGCTCGCCTTCATGCGCGCCTCGCTGCTGCTCGACGACGGCTCGACGGTCGTCTACACCGACGTCCGCCGTTTCGGGACCTGGCAGCTGACCGACGATCCCGCGGCGATGCTGGCGCGGACCCTCGGCCCGGAGCCGCTCGCGGATTGGAGCGCAGGCGACCTGCGGCGTGCGCTCGCCGGTCGCTCGACGCCCGTCAAGGCCGCGCTGCTCGACCAGCGCACCGTCGCCGGCGTCGGCAACATCTACGCGGACGAGGCGCTCTTCCGCGCCGGCATTCACCCGCGCACGCCGGCTGCGCGGATCGGCCCGGCGCGCGCGGCACGGCTGCACGCGGCGATCCGCGGCGTGCTCGAGGAGGGGATCGCAGCGCAGGGCGCCTCGATCCGCGACTTCCGCACGCCGGACGGCGGCTACGGGTCGGCGCAGGAGCGGTTTCTCGTCTACGGCAAGGGCGGGCAGCCGTGCGAGCGCTGCGGAGGCACGCTCAGCCGCACGGTCGTCGCGCAGCGCGGCACCGTCTACTGCCGGTCGTGCCAGCGCCGCTGAGGGCGGCTGGTGTCGTGTGAGACTAGGAGCGGCGCTTCTCGAAGCGCGCGATCGCGAGGCCCGGGATCGGCTCGAACACGTCGAGCTCGGTGAAGCCGTCGCGGAGGTAGAGCGTCTTCGCCGGCTCGTTCGCCGAGCCGGTCTGCACGACGACGCGCGTGGGTGCGTGCTCGAGCGCCTGTACGGCGCGCACGAGCGCGCGGCCGATTCCCTGGCGGAACGCGTCGGGATCGACCACGAGCCGGTGGATGTCGAGCGTGTCGGCGTCGACGCGATAGCTGATCGCGCCGACGAGGCGCTCGTCGTCGAACGCGCCGAGGAACTGCTCGCCGCACGCCATCAGCTGAGCGAGCGACTCGTGCAGCGGCGGAATCGCGTCGGAGCCGATCAGCTCGGCCTCGATGCGGTAGGAGCGCCGCTGGAGCGGCAGCAGCTCGGCCGCGAAGCCCCGGTCCCGAACGTCGACGGCGCGAACCGATGCCGGCGGCCCGGTCACGGGTCGATCAGGCCGCCAGCAGCTCTGCGAGCTTGCCGGACTGGTCGAGCGCGCGCAGCTCGCTGAACCCGCCGATCGGCTCGGAGCCGATCAGGATCTGCGGGACGGTGGAGCGACCGGTCAGCTCGACGAGCGCCGAGCGGAAGCGCGGGTCGTCGTCGAGGTTGACGCTCGTGAACGGGATTCCACGCTGGTCGAGCAGCCGCTTCGCGCGGTCGCAGTAGGGGCACCAGGTCGTGGAGTAGACGGTCACATCAGGCATCGTGATCAGGATAACGAGCAGGCGCTGACTACCATTCCGGTGCCTCTGCAGGGTCTGCCGGAGGTGGTGTGCAATTGACCGGAAGACCCGCGAGCGATTGGTTCAGCGCGCCTCTGGCGATCGCCGTCCCACCGCCTGCACGGATCGGCACACGGGCGTCACGCCTCGGCGCGCTCTCGCGCCGGTTTGCGCGACGGTACGCTTGCAGCCGTGAGTCGCTCGTATCAGGCCGAAGCAGTGGTGCTTCGCTCGTTGCGGTATGGCGAGGCGGACCGGATCCTGCACGTCTACAGCGCGCAGCGCGGCCGTCTCGGGCTGATCGCGAAGGGCGTGCGGCGCACGCGCTCGCGCTTCGGCGGGCGGCTCGAGCCGTTCTCGCGGGTGTCGCTCGAGCTGCATGAGGGCCGGGGGGATCTGCACACGGTCACGGGTGTCGACGTGCTCGCGAGCCACCATGGCGTGCGCGAGCACCCGCGCCTGAGCCACGTCGCCTCGGCGGGCGCCGAGACGCTGCTGCGGCTGTTCGCCGAGGGCGACCCGGCTCCGCGCGCGTTCGAGGCGTTCAGCCGCTTCCTCGAGGCGCTCGAGCAGCGGCCGGTCGAGCCCGGCGATCCGGCGCTGGACGGCGCGCTTCTCTCGTTGCAGCTGAAGCTGCACTGGGTCGCGGGCTTCTCTCCACGGCTGACGGCCTGCGCGGCCTGCGGGCGCGCAGAGCCGCTCGTCCGCTTCTCGGCTGCCGCGGGCGGCGGGATCTGCGCGAGCTGTCCCGGTGGCCAGCCGCTGCCCTCCACGGCGTTCGACGCGATGCGCGAGCTGCTCGCCGCGAGCATCGCCGAGGCGCCTGCGCTCGAGAGCCGCGCCGCCGCCGGCGTCGCGCGTGCGGTCGCCGATCTGAACGCCGAGCATGGTGGCTTCCGGCTGCGGTCGCTCGCGGTCGTTGGAGCCCCGTGACCGACGCGCTCGAGCCGGAGGTCGCGGAGGAGCCCTACGTGCTCCTGGCGCCGCTTGTCGAGGCCGATGCGACCGAGGCGATCGAGCCCGTCGACGCGTCGCCGGATCAGCAGGAGCGGCGCGCCCGGCGTCGCAGGCGACGACGCGTGCGCGTGCATCACGTCGGCTGGTCCCTGATCCTCGTGATGGCAGCCTCGCTCGCTGCCGCGATCGTGCGCGCGCTGATCGGCACGCCGCTCGGCAGCGATGCCTACTCCTACCTCGTCTGGGCGCGCGAGGCCGTCGACCACGGATCGACGGGCCACGCGGCCTACGACTTCACCGTGCCGAAGCCGCTCGAGCAGCTCGTCGCCGTGATCGGCCACCTCGTGGGGGCTCCGATCGGCGTCTTCACGTGGTGGACGATGCTCGGAGCGGCCTCGTGCGTGCTCGCGGCGGGCGCCCTCGCGCGACGGGTCGGCGTGCCCAGCGCGGGCGGCATCGCGGGGCTCTTCTGCCTCTGCCTGCCGGTGCTCTGGCGCGGTGCTCCGGCCGGCGATTCGAACGTGCCGTATGCCGCCCTCGTCGTCGGAGCGGCGGCGGCGCCGGGCGGATCGGTGATGCGCGCCGTGATGATCGGCGGAGCGGGTCTGCTGCGGCCCGAGGCCTGGGGGCTCGCGATCCTCAACGCGATCCTCAGCTGGCGCGGATCGGATCTTCTCGGCCGCGCGTCGGCTGCGGTCGCCGCGCTCGCGCCACCCGTCGTCTGGATCTCGCTCGACCGCATCTTCACGGGCGATGCGCTGTGGTCGAGCAAGATCGTCGACTCCTACGGCGCGACGTTCGGCACCACGCTGCTGAAGCTCGACGCGCTGCCGCACGCCGTCGTCAACCGCGTCGGCGACGTCTCGACGTGGCCGATCGCCGTGATCGGCGTGCTCGCCCTCGTCGTCGCGCTCTACCGCAAGCCGCTCGACGTCGCGGTCGTGTTCCCGCTCGCGCTCGCGGCCGTGATCGTGTTCGAGTGCGCGACCGACAAGATCTCGAAGGACGACCTCGGCCGGATGATGACCGCGCTCGCCGTGTTCGCCGCGGCCGGCGCCGGAGCGGGCGTCGCCTCGCTCGCCCGTCACCTGAGGGGATCGCTCGCGATCGCGATCGTGGTGCTCGTGCCGCTGCTCGCGTCGAGCTGGCTCGCGCAGGCGGCGCGGGACAGCCACGCCGACGGGCAGCGGGCGCGCGATCTCGAGGATTGGATCGCCCCGGCGCTCGTCGGCCAGGACTTCACGGGCAAGGTCGGCATTCTGCGGCAGTGGCAGGGGGCGCTCTCGCTCTACACCGGGCTTCCGCGCGACCGCTTCGTGCCGGAGGGCCTGATCGAGCCGCGGGTCGACTTCCTGATAGCGCGCAGCGAGGTCGATGCGTTCGTGCTGCCGCACGGCAAGAACCGCAAGCGCTTCTTCTGCGTCGGGCTGGCTCGCGCGACGAGCTGGAACCTGTTCGTTCGCGGCGAGCCGGGGCAGTGCCGGTGAGCGACGGCGGCATCGAGATCCACCTGATCTCGGACTCGACGGGCGACACTGCCGCACGCGTCGCGCGAGCGGCGCAGACGCAGTTCTCGCACGACAGCACGGTCGTGATCCGCCATCGCCGCATCACGAACGTCGAGGGCCTCACGGCCGAGTACGCGCGCGTCGCCGAGCGGGCGGGCTCGGTGATCTTCTACACGCTCGTCGACCGCCAGCTGCGCCAGCTGCTCGGGGAGCTGTGCGCGCGCGACTCGATGCCGTGCTGCGACCTGCTCGGCCCGCCGCTCGAGGCGATGGCGCTCGCCGCCGGGCACGAGGCCGACCTCCAGCCCGGCCGGCCGATCGCGCTCGATGCCGACTACTTCCGCCGGATGGCGGCGATGGAGTTCGCCGTCAAGCACGACGACGGGGTCGGCATGGACCACCTCGCGGACGCCGACATCGTGCTGATCGGCGTCTCGCGCACGGGCAAGACGCCGATCTCGATGTATCTCGGATTCCATGGCTACAAGGCGGCGAACGTCCCGCTCGTGCGGGGGATCGCGCCGCCGCGTGCGCTCGACTCGGTTCCCCGCGAGCGCATCGTCGGCCTCACGATCGACCCCGAGCGGCTCGCCCAGATCCGCGGGCGCCGCCTGACCGCGCTCGCGAGCGGGCGCGGCAGCGACGGCTACGCCGAGCTGCAGCGCATCTTCGAGGAGCTCGACGAGGCAGCGGCGACGCAGCGACGCCTCGGCTGCCCGGTGCTCGATGTCAGCGCGCTCGCGATCGAGGAGGCCGCGATGCGCGTGATCGAGCTCGTCGACTCCCGGACCGAGCAGCCGCCCCGGGATAGCATCCCGGGATGAGCACCTACGTCGTCGCGTTCGCGGATGCCTCCGACCTGTCCCGCGAGCTGCTCGGCGGCAAGGGGCTCGGCCTCGCCGAGATGACGCGGCTCGGACTGCCCGTGCCCGATGGGTTCACGGTCATGACGACCGCCTGCGTGGCCTCGCTGAACGCCGGCGGCGATTGGCCGGACGGGCTCGCGGACGAGATCGAGGCGGCGCTCGTCGAGCTCGAGCGACGCACGGGCCAGCGCCTCGGCGATTCCGCATCGCCGCTGCTCGTCTCGGTCCGCTCGGGCGGCGCGTTCTCGATGCCGGGCATGATGGAGACGATCCTCAACCTCGGCCTGACCGACCAGGTCGCCGACGCGTTCGCGGCGCAGACGGGCGACGAGCGGTTCGTCTACGACTCCTATCGCCGCCTGCTGCAGATGTTCGGCGAGGTCGTCGAGGGAATCGATGCCCACACGTTCGAGGACGCGCTCGCGCGCCGCAAGCGCGCGCGCGGCGTGCAGCTCGACGTCGACCTCACGGGAAGCGACCTGCGCGAGCTCTGCGACGAGTTCAAGGCGCTCTACCGGGATCGCTCGGGCACCGACTTTCCGCAGGATCCACGCGAGCAGCTGCGGCTCGCGATCGCCGCCGTCTTCCGATCGTGGGACGCGCCCCGTGCGCGGGTCTACCGGCGGGCGCACGAGATCCCCGACTCGCTCGGCACCGCCGCGAACATCTGCCGCATGGTCTTCGGCAACCGCGGCGACGACTGCGGCACCGGCGTCTGCTTCTCGCGCGATCCGTCGACCGGCGAGGCCGTGCTCTACGGCGAGTTCCTGCGCAACGCGCAGGGCGAGGACGTCGTCGCGGGCATCCGCACGCCCGAGCCGATCGCGCAGATGGAGGCCGTGCTGCCCGAGGCCTTCCACGAGCTCGTCCGCGTCGTCTCGCTGCTCGAGCGCCACCACCGCGACGTGCAGGACATCGAGTTCACGGTCGAGCGCGGCACCCTCTACATCCTCCAGACCCGCACCGGAAAGCGCACGGCGCAGGCTGCGTTGCGGATCGCGCGCGAGCTCGTCCACGAGGGCGTGATCGACGAGTCCGAGGCGGTCAGGAGGATCGATCCGGCACAGCTCGACCAGCTGCTGCACCCGCGCCTCGACCCGGCGCAGGAGCGCACGGTGATCGGGCGTGGTCTGCCGGCCTCGCCGGGCGCCGCGGTCGGCGCAGCGTGCTTCGACGCGGACGGCGCGGCGCGGCGCGGGGCCGCCGGCGAGGCGGTCGTGCTGGTGCGCCACGAGACGACGCCGGACGACATCCACGGGATGATCCAGGCCCAGGGCGTGCTGACGGCCCACGGCGGCATGACCTCCCACGCTGCGGTCGTCGCGCGAGGCATGGGAAAGCCCTGCGTCGCCGGCGTCGAGGGAGCGCGGATCGACGAGGCCGAGGGCACCCTCGTGCTCGGGGATGTGACGGTGCGCGCGGGCGACCAGATCACGCTCGACGGCGGCTCGGGCGAGGTCATCCTCGGCGCCGTGCCCCTGATCGCCGCCGAGCTCGGCGATGCGTTCGCGGAGGTCGGTCGCTGGGCCGACGCGCGGCGACGGCTTGGCGTGCGCGCCAACGCCGACACGCCCGAGGACGCGCGGCGCGCGCGCGAGCTCGGCGCCGAGGGCATCGGGCTCTGCCGCACCGAGCACATGTTCATGGCACGCGAGCGCCTGCCGGTGATGCGCGAGATGATCCTCGCCGCCGACGACCCGGGTCGCGCGCAGGCGCTCGCGAAGCTGCTGCCGATGCAGCAGGCCGACTTCACGGAGATCCTCGCGACGATGCACGGGCTGCCCGTCACGATCCGCCTGCTCGATCCCCCGCTGCACGAGTTCCTGCCCGACGCCGAGGAGCTCGCGGTCGAGGTGGCGACCTCGCCGCCCGGGCCCGAGCGTGACGCGGTGGAACGCCTGCTCGGGCGCGTCCGGCGGCTCTCCGAGCAGAACCCGATGCTCGGCACGCGCGGCTGCCGCCTCGCGCTGCTACGGCCCGAGATCTACGAGATGCAGGTGCGCGCGATCGTGCGGGGGGCGCTCGCGGTCGGCGCCGAGGCGCACGTCGAGATCATGATCCCGCTCGTCGCCTTCGCCGAGGAGCTGCGACGGCTGCGCGAGCTCGTCGAGCGGACGATCGAGGACGAGCTCGCCGGGAGCGGCGCCACGCTCGACATCGCTATCGGGACGATGATCGAGCTGCCACGGGCGGCGCTGCGTGCGGGCGAGCTCGCGGCGCACGCCGAGTTCTTCAGCTTCGGCACGAACGATCTCACGCAAACGACCCTCGGGTTCTCGCGCGACGACGCCGAGTCGAGCTTCCTGGCGCGCTACCTCGAAGTCGGCGTGATCGAGCGAAACCCGTTCGCCCAGATCGACCAGGACGGCGTGGGCGAGCTCGTGCGAATCGGCGTCGAGCGTGGGCGGGCGGCCCGTCCCGGGATCAAGCTCGGCATCTGCGGCGAGCACGGCGGCGATCCGGCGAGCGTGGCGTTCTTCCACGGCGTGGGCGTCGACTACGTCTCCTGCTCGCCCTTCCGCGTGCCGATCGCGCGCCTCGCCGCGGCCCAGGCGGCGCTCGCGGACGGCGCGACGACGAGCCACGACCGGTAGCGTCGGTAGCGTTCCCCGCAATGCAGATCAATGTCGCGCACACGCCCGGCGAGGCGCTCGACTATCAGGCCGCGATCGTCGTCGTCGACGTGATCCGGGCCACGACGACGGCGCTGACGGCGCTCGCGCAGGGCTATCGCGAGGTGATCTGCTGCGCCGACATCGAGACGGCTCGCGCGACGGCGGCCGAGCTCGGTCCCGGTGCGATGCTCGCCGGCGAGCGGCAGTGCGTGCGCATCGACGGCTTCCACTTCGGCAACTCGCCGCGCGAGTTCAGCGAGGGACAGCCGCTCGGCGACACGCTCGTGCTGACGACGACGAACGGCACGCGCGCGGTGCTGCAGGCGCTCGAGGAGTCCGACGAGGTGCTGATCGGGGCGCTCGCGAACCTGGCGGCAACCTCGACCTACCTCTCGAAGGCGGCACGCGCCGGCAAGTCGCCGGTCGGCGTGCGTTGCGCGGGCGTGCGCGGGGCCGTCGCGCTCGACGACAGCTACGTCGCCGGCAGGATCGTCAACGAGCTCGCCGTCTACCTGCCCGAGTGGTCGCTGGCGGACGGGGCTGCGCTCGCGAAGGCGTCCGTCGCGCCGTACGCCTCCGCGCTGCAGGCGCTCGGCCTCTCGCAGAGCGCCCGCGACCTGGAGGCGGCGGAGCTGACCGGCGATGTTCGTCTCTGCGCGCAGACCGACACGCTCGAGCTCGTCGCGATCGCCGAGCCGCACGGCGAGGGCCGGGCGCGTGTCCGCCCGCTGCCGAGCGGCCTCAGTCGTTGAGCGCGTGCCGCTCGTGGCGGCGGTAGAGCACGAAGCCGATGGCTGCGACGGCGCACAGGATGATCACGCCGCCGATCCCGAGCGCCTTCTCGATCACGTCGAGCGAGCGGCCGAAGAAGTAGCCGAGCCCGATCACCGAGCTCGACCACGCGAACGCGCCGGCCAGGTTCCAGAGCGCGAAGCGCCGCCACGGCATGTGCACCATGCCGGCGATCCAGGCCCCGAAGATGCGCAGCCCCGGGAGCCAGCGGGCGAAGAAGACCGTCTTGCCGCCGTGCCGCTCGAAGTACATCTCGCCGCGCGCGAGCGCGGCCTGGAGATGGCCGATGTGCGCGAGACGGAGCACCAGCCGTCGCCCGCCGAAGCGGCCGATCGCATAGCCCAGGTTGTCGCCGAGCGTCGCCGCGACCGTCGCGACCGCGATCGCCTCGAACACGTCGATGCGGCCGCGTGAGGCGGCGACGCCGGTGAACAGCAGCGTCGTCTCGCCGGGCAGCGGGAGCCCCGCCGTCTCGAGGAAGACCGGCACGAAGATCACGAAGTAGCCGTAGCGCTCGAACTTGTCGAGCACCCAGGCGAGGTCGACGTGGGGCTCGTAGGTGCGGTAGAGCCAGAAGCCGATCGCCGCCACGGCGAGCAGCCCGACCGCGATCGTGAGGGGGCGCCTGTGACGGCGCGCGGCGGCGAGCAAGCCCGGCATAGCGCTCTCCGCCATCGGACCAACGTACCATCCACGCTCATGGCATCCGTCGACGAGATCCGCGCAGACCTGCCCTCGGCGACCGCCTGCGTGTATCTCAACGCCGGGACCTGGGGCCCGCTGCCGACACCCGCGGCAGCTGCGATGCGGGCGCGCATCGCAGACGTCGAGGCCGGCGGGCGGATCGGCGAGCGGGGCTACGCGCGCTTCGGCGAGCTGATCACCGCCGCCCGCGGCGCGCTCGCCACGACGATCGGCGCGGAGCCGGAGAGCATCGCGCTGACGCACTCGACGACGGGCGGCATGAACCTCGTGCTCGCGGGCCTCGACTGGGAGCGCGGTGACGAGGTCGTGATCTCGGACAACGAGCATCCCGGGCTGCTCGAGCCGCTCTACGAGCTCGAGCGCCGCCGCGGAATCGTGATCCGCATCAGCGAGACGCTGCGCGCCACCGACGCGCTCGCCTCGCTGACGGGGGCGATCGGCCCGCGCACGAGGCTCGTGGCCGTCTCGCACGTGCTCTGGGCGAGCGGGCGCATCCTGCCGATCCGCGAGCTCGCGGTCGCGACGCACGCGGCGGGGGCCCAGCTCCTCGTCGACGGCGCGCAGGCCGTCGGCGCGATTCCCGTCGACCCGCTCGCGCTCGGCTGCGACTACTACGCCGGCCCCGCGCAGAAGTGGCTCTGCGGGCCGAACGGCGTGGGCTTCCTGTGGGTCGCGCCGGCACGGATCGGCGAGCTCGGCCTCGGCTCGGCCGGCTGGCTCAGCCGCGACACGAAGTCGGAGGGCGGGCCGCTCTGGGCGAGCGCCCGGCGCTACGACAGCGGCTCGCTCTCGACGATCGCGCTCGCGGGGTCGGCGGCGGCAATCGCGTGGCGCGCCGAGCGCGTCGGCTGGGAGACGGGCTTCGAGCGCATGCGCGAGCGTCGCGCCACCCTCGCCGCAGCGCTCGGCGGGCTCGCGAACGTCACGCTCCACGAGTTCGGCGGAGAGCACGCCCCGCTGATCGCGTTCTCGGTCGACGGCCTCGCTGCAGGAGCCGTCAGCGCGGCGCTCGACGCGGACGGCATCCGCGGGCGCAGCCTGCCCGATCCGGCGTGGATGAGGGTCGCCACCGGGTTCTGGCTCTCGGACGGCGACTGCGAGCGGCTCTGCTCCGCGCTCCGCTCGCTGTGAGCGACAGGCCCGGCAGCTTCCGCCTCGACGCGCAGGACGGCGAGGCCCGGGCCTGCACGTTCGCGACCGCTCACGGGGTGCTCGAGACGCCGGTCTTCATGCCGGTCGGCACGAAGGCGACCGTGAAGACGCTCGATCCGCGGGAGCTCGCCGAGGCGGGCGCCCAGATCGTGCTCGGGAACACCTACCACCTGCACTTCCGCCCCGGCAGCGAGCTGATCGCGCGCCGCGGCGGCCTGCACCGCTTCATGGCCTGGGACCGGCCCATCCTCACCGACTCCGGCGGCTTCCAGGTCTTCTCGCTGCGCGACACGATGCGCGCCGACGATGACGGCGTCACGTTCCGCTCGGTCTATGACGGGTCGTCGGCGCGCTTCACGCCGGAGCTCGCGATGCGCGTGCAGGCCGAGCTCGGCTCCGACATCGCGATGGCGTTCGACGAGGTCGTGCCGCCAGGCTCCGAGGCGGCCGTCGTGGAGCGCGCAGTCGAGCGCACCGCCCGCTGGGCCGAGCGCTGCCTCGCGGCGCCCGGAGCGCTCGGCCAGCTGCGCTTCGGCATCGTCCAGGGGGGCGTCGATCCCGCGCTGCGGATCAGGTCCGCGGGCCAGATCACGTCGCTCGGCTTCGACGGCTTCGCGATCGGTGGCCTCAGCGTCGGCGAGGAGCGCGAGCTGATGTTCGAGCTGACGGCGCACACCGCGGCGCTGCTTCCGCCAGACCGGCCGCGCTACTTCATGGGCATCGGCGACCCCGAGGGCATCCTGCGCGTGATCGCCGCGGGGGTCGACATGTTCGACTGCGTGCTGCCGACGCGCGTGGGGCGGACCGGGACCGCGCTGACCTGGAACGGCCGGCTCAACCTGCGCAACGCGCGCTTCGCCGAGGATGACCTGCCGCTCGACCCGGAGTGCGCCTGCGCCTGTTGCTCCCGCTTCTCGCGGGCCTACCTGCGCCATCTCGTGCAGCAGCAGGAGGTGCTCGGGATCCGCCTGCTCTCGCTCCACAACGTGGCGTTCCTGATCGACGTCGCGAGCCGCTCGCGCGCGGCGATCCGCGAGGGCCGCTTCACGGAGTTCCTCGCCGGCTCGCTCGCGCAGCTCGCCGCCGCGCGGGCCTGAAGGCACGATCCCGCGGGACGACGCATCTAGAGGCTTGATGTGGGTTTGCCGGTCGCGGGCAGGGCGTGGTGGTGGGGTGACGAAAGGGTCTCCAGTCCTGTTCCCTCGTGATTGGAGCACGAGTTGGCAGCTTCGCTGGAGACCCTTGTCGTTTCCGCGTACAT
>JANLRV010000075.1:0-34506 GCA_031361905.1 Actinomycetes bacterium | reverse complement strand
GCCTGCTCGAGCCGGATGCCGCGACGACCCACCCGGGTCGCTGGATCCGTGCCTTCGCCGAGCTCTGCGAGCGCGCCGGCGTGAAGATCTTCGAGAGCTCCCCCGTCGCCGAGCCGCTCGCGAGCACGTCGTTCCCGGCCGGCGCCGGGCGCGTGCAGGCGCAGCGGGTCGTCGTCGCGAGCGACGGGGCGCTCGCGCAGCTCGTCCCGTCGCTCGCGCGGCTCCTGCGCACGAAGCGGCTGCACATCGTCGGCACCGAGCCCGCTCCGCCCGACACGATCCCGATCCCGATGGGCTATAGGGGCGGCTACGAGTACATCCAGCAGCGTCCCGACGGCCGCATTGTGATCGGCGGCTTCTCCGATCACGACGGACCGGACGGGGCAGCCTCGTTCACGACCGAGGAGACGATCAATCCGGCCGTGCACGCGCTGATCGAGCGCCACCTGCGCGAGGACCTCGGCGTCACCGCCACCGTCACCCACCGCTGGATCGGCATGGTCGGCTACAGCTTCGACTCGCGCCCGGTCGCCGGCGCGGTGCCGGGGAGCGACGGGATCTACGCAGCCGGTGGCTACAACGGCTCGGGCGCGCTCAACGGGTTCGTCGCCGGACGCGTGATCGCCGAGCTGATCGCGGACGGCACCTCGCCGGACGCCGACCTGTACGACATCGCCACACGTTCCTAGCGCCTCAGGTCACACGGGCGAGACCAGAAGTCGAGACGCGCGGGCCGAGCGTCCTTACTTCTTGGCGGCCTTCTTGGAGGCCTTGAGCGGGTTCAGCATCCGCTGCTGCACGTCGGCGGGCGCCTCGCTGAGCGGCTGCACGTTCTTGCCGCAGACCGGCTTGATGCGGCTCAGCCGATGGCGGCACTCGGTCGGAATCGACGTCAAGGCGAGCGTTCGATGCCCCTCGGGACAGACGTAGACGGCGACGGTGAGCGGTTCGGCGACGGAGGCTTCCATGACCCGCAGGGTACCGGATCTCCGTTGACGCGGCGCGGTTTGCCCGCTAGGTGTGTGAGGAGCACCGATGATCGCCACGCCCGCACACCGCCTCACCCCGGTCAACCTGATCGCGATCGCGGCGCTCGCAGCCGCGCTCGCGACCGTCGCCGTCTTCGTGCACGGGCGGGTGGACCTGCTCGGCGCCCAGCCGGCGCCCGCACCGCCAGTGGCGACGCCCGGTCCCGCAGGACCGATGGGGCCTGCCGGGCCGGAGGGCGCGCGCGGCGCGCCGGGCAAGGCCGGGACGGCGCAGGCGTTCGCGACGATCGACACCTCGAGCGCGACGACCGCGCGCGTGCAGCCGGCCACGCCCGGACGCGGGGTCAGCGAGGTCACGCACCCGGCAACCGGCGTCTACTGCGTGCGCTTCGACCCCGAGAAGGTGATGTCGGGCACCCCCGTGATCGGCAACGCGGCCGAGGTCGTCGGCATCACGGTGACGACGACCTGGACGGGCCAGTCGGTGCAGTGCCCGACGAACATGCTCGAGGTGCTCACGTACGACACGGCGACGGCCATGCTGACCGACGCCACGTTCCACCTGATCGTGCCCTGAGAAGTTCTGAGCGCGGCCCGCAGGCGATAGCGTGCACGCCATGCAGACGGCATTCATCGGACTCGGAACCATGGGCGCGGCGATGGCCGGCCACCTCCTCGCGGCCGGCCATGACGTGCGCGTGCACAACCGCACGCGCGAGCGCGAGGAGCCGCTCGCCGCGGCCGGCGCTTCGCGCGCGGCGACGCCACGCGAGGCGGCCGAGGGCGCCGAGCTCGTCTTCGTGTGCGTCTCGGATACCCCTGACGTCGAGGCGATCGTCAACGGGGCCGATGGCGCGGCGGCGGGCCTCGCGGCCGGCGCCGTGCTGATCGACCACTCGACGATCGCGCCGGCCGCCACGCGTGCGATCGCGAGCGGGCTCGCAGAGCGCGGTGCGGGCTTCGTCGACGCGCCCGTCTCGGGCGGCTCCGAGGGCGCCAAGCGCGGCACCCTGACGGCGTTCGTCGGCGGCGAGCCAGAGCACTTCGAGCGGGCGCGGCCCGCCATGGAGGCGTTCTGCGCGAGCATCACCCATCTCGGCGGGCCCGGCTCCGGCCAGGCCGGCAAGGCTGCCAACCAGGTGCTGATCTCGGGCACCTACGCCTCGCTCGGCGAGGCGCTCGCGCTGGCCGAGCGCGAGGGGTTGCCGCTGGAGCCGCTCGTCGGCGCGCTCGGCGGTGGCGCCGCCGCCTCGTGGATCCTGCAGAACCGCTCGGGCAACATGATCCGCGGCGAGTACCCGCTCGGTTTCCGCACCTCGCTGCACCTCAAGGATCTCAAGATCGCGCTCGCCGAGGCCGACGCCCTGGGACTCGAGCTCGCGGTCACGCGCCTCGTGGCGTCCCAGCAAGAGCGCCTGATCGCCGCCGGCTACGCCGACGAGGACAGCTCGGCGCTCGCGCGCGCAGCGCGGGGCCAGGTGTGATCGAGCGCTACCTGCAGATCCGTCACGCATCGCTCGCGGGGCTTCTCCCAGACGGGCGGATCGCGTACCTCGCGGACACGACCGGTCTCGAGCAGCTCTGGCTGATCGCAGACGATGGCATCCCCGAGCAGCTCAGCTTCGGCAGCGAGCGCGTGACGGGCGCCCTCTGCTCGCCGACCGAGGCGCTCGTCGTGATCGCCCGCGATGCCGGCGGCAACGAGAAGCACGCGCTGGCGGCGATCGACGTCGCAGCTGGAGCCGAGCGCCCGCTCACCGGCGATCCCGGCGCGATGCACGTCGTCGGTGCGTTCTCGCCCGACGGCAGCGAGCTCGCGATCACCCACACAGGGCGCAACGGGGCCGACTTCGACGTCGCCGTGATCGACCTCGCGACGGGCGCGCGCCGCGAGCTGGCGCAGCCCGGAGGATGGGTCCGCGTCGTCGACTGGCACGACGCCGGCATCCTCGCCCTGCGTGCGTCGACGCCATTCGATCACGACCTCTTCCTGATCGATGCCGCGAGCGGCGCCTCGACGCACCTGACGCCGCACGACGGCGAGGTCGCCTACGACTCGGCGCACCTGCTGCCGGACGGCGCCGTGCTCTGCGTCTGCGACGACGGCAGCGAGTTCACGCGGCTCGCCGAGCTGCGAGACGGCAAGCCGCGCTTCCTGACGGCCGACGACGCCGACGTCGAGTCAATCGCGCTCGATCACCGACGCACGCGGCGCGCCTACGTCATCAACCGCGCTGGCAGCTCCCAGCTCGTGGTCGACGGCACCACGATCGAGACGCCCGCCGGCCTCGCGGGCGGAGTCGCCTTCGGGCCCGACGGCTCGATCGCCCTGACGATCGCGCCCGCGAGCGACACGGCCGATGTCTGGGCGCTCGCCCCGGCGCTGCGCCGCCGTACGCGCTCGGCCGTCGGCGGTCTCGACCGGTCCGGCTTCGTCACCCCGACGCTGCACGAGATCCAGAGCTTCGACGGCCGGCGCATCCCCTACTTCCTCTTCGGCGAGCCCGGCCGGCCGACGATGTGCTGGGTGCACGGCGGCCCCGAGTCGCAGTTCCGCCCGCAGATGGCGCCGGTGATCCAGTACCTCTGCGCGCACGGCGTCACCGTCGCCGCGCCGAACGTGCGCGGCTCGACGGGCTACGGCCGCACGTTCCACCACCTCGACGACGTCGACAAGCGGCTCGACTCGGTCGCCGACCTGGCGGCGCTCGGACGCGCCCTCGGCGCCGGGAACGGCACCCCGGTCGGCGTGATGGGCGGGTCCTACGGCGGCTACATGACGATGGCCGCGATCACGGAGCACCCGGAGCTGTGGTCGGCCGCCGTCAACACCGTCGGCATCGTCAACTTCGTTACGTTCCTCGAGAACACGAGCCCCTATCGGCGCGCGCTGCGAGAGGCCGAGTACGGCTCGCTCGAGCGCGACCGCGAGCTGCTCGCCGCGATCTCTCCGATCCACAAGATCGACCGCATCCGCTGCCCGCTGATGGTGATCCACGGCGCAAACGACCCGCGCGTGCCGGTCGACGAGGCCGAGCAGGTCGTCGAGGCGCTGCGCGCCCGCAACCAGCCTGTCGAGTACCTGCGCTACGAGGACGAGGGACACGGGATCACGCGTCTCGCGAACCGGCTCGACTGCTATCCGCGCGTCGTGCGCTTTCTCGAGGAGCACCTCCCATGCTGACCGCCGACGACCTCGAGCGCGCGCACCAGCGCATCGCCGACACGATCGTGCGCACTCCCGTCTGGCGCTCGCCGCAGCTCGACGCGGCCTGCGGGCGCGAGCTCCACCTGAAGTGCGAGCTGTTTCAGCCAACGGGCGCGTTCAAGCTGCGCGGAGCGACGAACGCGATCAAGCAGCTGCCGCCGGGCACGCAGGGCGTCGTCACGGAATCGAGCGGCAACCACGCGCAGGCGATCGCCTACGCCGGCCGCGCCGCCGGCCTGCGCGTGATCGTCGTGATGGCGGGCGACTCGAATCCGGCCAAGCGCGCGGCCACCGAGGCGCTCGGCGCGACCGTCGTGAGCGAGAACATCGACGTGATCACCCGCACGCAGTTCGCGCGCGACCTCGCGGAGCGCGAGGGCTACGCCTTCGTTCACCCGTTCGACGACTGGCACGTGATCGCGGGCCAGTCGACGGCAGCGCTCGAGCTGATCGCCGACTCGCCGGCGCTCGACACGATCGTCGCGCCGATCGGCGGCGGTGGCCTGCTCTCGGGCACCGCGCTCGCCTGCGAGCACCGCTCGCCGGCGACGCGCGTGTTCGGCGCGGAGCCGGCCGGCGGTCCCGACGCCTACGAGTCGCTGCGCACGGGAACCCGCGTCGCGCTCAGCGAGCCCCCGATCACGATCGCCGACGGCGCGCGCACCGCGCAGCTCGGCGAGCGCACGTTCGCGGTGCTGCGCGACCGCTGCGCCGGCATCCACCTCGTCTCCGACGACGAGATGCGCGAGGCGCTCGCGCTCGTCTGGCGCACGACGCGCCTCTTGATCGAGCCGACTGCGGCGATGCCGATCGCGGCGATCCTGGCTGACGCCATTCCCGGAGCGCGGATCGGCGTGATCCTCTCGGGCGGCAACGTCGACGCCGCCGCGCTGGCGGCGACGATCCGCAACCAGCACGGCGGCTGAGACCGGATACGGCTGTCAGACTGGCGCGCATGGAGATGAGATGAAGCGACGCACCGGCCGCGTGATGGCCGAGGGGCCGGCACGCAAGCACATGCGTCCCGCAGACACGGGCCTGCTCGAGCGGGGCGAGGATCCGGCCTTCGTCCACACCGATCCCTGGCGCGTCCTGCGGATCCTCGGCGAGTTCGTCGACGGCTTCGACCTGCTCGCCCGCGTTGGCCTCGCCGTGACCGTCTTCGGCTCGGCGCGCACGCCCGCCGACCACCCGTATTACGAGGCCGCCCGGGCCTGCGGCGAGGGCATCGCGAAGCGCGGCTACGCCGTGATCACGGGCGGTGGGCCGGGCATCATGGAGGCGGCGAACCGCGGCGCCCACGAGGCCGGGGGGCTCTCGATCGGCTGCAACATCGAGCTGCCGCACGAGCAGGACCCGAACCCGTATTCGAACCTGCAGATCGACTTCCGCTACTTCTTCGTGCGCAAGACGATGTTCGTCAAGTACAGCGAGGCCTTCGTCGTCTTTCCGGGCGGCTTCGGCACGCTCGACGAGCTATTCGAGGCGCTCACGCTGATCCAGACCGGCAAGGTGCAGCGCTTCCCCGTCGTCCTCTACGGCACCGACTACTGGAGCGGCATGATCGACTGGATCCGCGCGCGACTGCTCGAGGAGGGCATGCTCTCGCCTCACGACCTCGACCTGATCCGGGTGACCGACTCGGTCGACGAGATCTGCGAGCTCGTCTGCCAGGACCGCTCCGATGGGTGACCTCGAGCTTCGCTTCCTGCGCGATCACGGCCAGCCCGCATCGCAGACGATCGACGCGCTCTGCACGCACCTTGAGCGCGCGACCAAGACCGCCGAGATCGCGATCTACGACTGCCACTTCGAGACGCCCGAGGGCGAGCGCGTCGGCACGACCCTGCAGGCGCTGCGCGACCGTGGGGTCGCGGTGCGGATCGTCGATCACGACGACCGCAAGGTCAAGCGGGAGATGCCGATCCCGCCGCCGCCGACGCCGCCCGCCGAGTACATCGACACGCTCGGCCTGAACGTCCACCCGGTCGCCGCGTTCGCGACGCTGATGCACCACAAGTACGCAGTCGTCGACGGCCGCTATCTGTGGACCGGCTCGATGAACTGGAGCCAGGACTCCTTCACGCGGCAGGACAACGTGATCGCGGTGCTCGAGTCGCCCGAGGTCTGCGCCGACTACCAGCGCGACTTCGAGCAGCTGTGGGAGAAGCAGGACAACGAGAACACGGGCAACTTCGACTGCGAGTGGCGCGAGCTCACGTTTGCGGGGCAGCCGATCCGCGTGCGCCCGTTCTTCTGTCCCGGTCGAGGCCCGAGGCTCGCCGCCGAGATCGCGAGCCAGATCAAGGCGGCGACGACGCGCATCCGGATCGCCTCGCCCGTGCTCACCTCCGGCCCGATCCTCGGCGCGCTCGGCGATGTCGTCGGCAAGGACCCGACGCACGTGCGCGGCCTGGTCGATCGCACGCAGATGCTCTCGGTGCTGCGCCAGTGGAAGACGCAGCAGGGCGGGTCGTGGAAGCCCGAGGCCTTCCGCTACATCGCCAATAGCTGCGCGTTCTCGGGCAAGAGCTCCGTCCCGTGGGGTCCGACGACGCTCCACGACTTCATGCACGCGAAGATGACCGTGTGCGACGACATCACCTTCGTCGGCTCCTACAACAGCTCGCGCTCGGGTGAGGAGAACGCCGAGAACGTGCTGATGATCGACGGCAAGGCGGTCGCCGACGTCGTCGCGGGGGTGATCGACGAGCTCATCGCGACCTACGCGCTGAAGCCGGGCGAGGGGTGGTAGACCCGGCGCTCCTGCGCGACGCCGCCGAGCGCGCGATCGCCTACCTCGACGGCCTGGCTGCTCGTGCCGTCGCGCCGAGCGCAGAGGCGCTCGCAGCGCTCGCCGCGCTGCGGGAACCGGTCCCGAGCGCGCCGGCGACGGCCGCGAGCGTGCTCGAGCGGCTCGATCGCCTCGGCTCGCCTGCGACGGTGGCGTCGGCCGGGCCCCGCTACTTCGGCTTCGTCACGGGCGGGTCGCTGCCCGCCACGACGGCGGCGAGCTGGCTCGCGACGGCCTGGGACCAGAACGTCGCGCTCTCGGTGATGTCGCCGGCGGGCGCCCTGCTCGAGGAGGTCGCGCTCGGCTGGTGCGCCGAGCTGCTCGGCCTGCCGGAGACGTGCAGCGGCGCCGTCACGACCGGCGCGACGATGGCGAATGCGACGGCGCTCGCGGCGGCCCGCCATGCCCTCCTGGCACGCGCGGGCTGGGACGCCGAGCGCGATGGGCTCTTCGGCGCGCCCGAGATCACGGTCGTCGTGGGGGACGAGGTGCACGTGGCCGTCCTCAAGGCGCTCTCGCTGCTCGGCTTCGGCCATGCACGCGTCACGCGCGTGCCCGCCGACGCGCAGGGCCGCATGCGGGCCGACGCGCTGCCCGAGCTCACGGGACCGGCGATCGTCTGCCTGCAGGCCGGCAACGTCAACACGGGCGCGTGCGACGAGGCGGCCCCGCTGATCGCCTGGGCGCACGCGGCCGGCGCGTGGGTGCACGTCGACGGCGCGTTCGGTCTCTGGGCCGCCGCCGCGCCCGCCCACGCGCACCTCGTGCGCGGCATCGAGCAGGCCGACTCCTGGGTGCTCGACGCGCACAAGTGGCTGAACGTCCCGTACGACTGCGGGATCGCGCTCGTCCGAGACGCCGCCGCCCACCGCGCGGCGCTCCACCTCGGCGCGTCGTACCTCGTCGACTCCGGCACGCGCGAGCCGTCCTACCTCTCGCCCGAGTTCTCACGCTCCGCGCGCGGCGTGCTGCTCTGGGCCTCGCTCGCGTCGCTCGGGCGGAGCGGGCTCGCCGAGCTCGTCGAGCGCACCTGCGCGCTCGCGCGGCGCTTCGCGGACGGGCTCTCCGAGGCCGGCTGCGAGGTGCTCAACGACGTCGTGCTCAACCAGGTGCTCGTGCGCTTCGGAGACGACGGGCGCACGGCTCGGGTGATCGCCGGCGTGCAGCAGGAGGGCACGTGCTGGGCCGGTCAGACGACGTGGCACGGCGTCACCGCGATGCGCATCAGCGTGTCGAGCTGGGCCACGACCGCCGAGGACGTCGAGCAGAGCCTCGCGGCGATGCTGCGGGTCGCCGCTACGACGGGCTGAGCGCGTCGCCGGGCCGCGTGCGCACGACGGTCGATGACCAGAGCTCGCGCCCGAGCGCCTCGAGCACGCTGCGGCGGACCTCGGGCACGTGCTCTGCGAACGGGACCTCGCGCTCGCGCAGCCGCTGCAAGAGCCGCGAGCGACCAACCACCTCGTCGATGCCGAGCCGGTCGCCCGTCAGCACCAGGTGGTCGATGGCATCGGCGTGCGGCGCCAGCACGGCGTCGGCGAGCGCCGCCGCCCGGTCGTAGAGGTCACGCGCCTGCTCCTCGCGGCGGCGCCGGAAGCGGTTCGCCGAGGAGCCGCCCTTCTTGTGCCGGTTCTTCACGAAGCGCATCGCGTGTCGGCCCTCGACGAGCGCGGCGTCACGATAGACGCCGGCGCCCGAGCCCCCGAGGCGCACGATCACGCAGGCCACGGTCCGCTCGCGGGTGAGCAGCTCGCGCAGCGGCTCGACCGCGATCCGCGGATGGCTCTCCCACTGCTCGATCGGGAACGGAGGCACGACTCCGATCGTCTCGTCCGCGAGCTCGAAGAGCACGCCGCCGGCGGTGTAGACGCTGCGACCCTCGCTCCGCTCGATCCGATCGCAGAGCGCGAGCAGGCCGGCGCGCGCGACACGGCGCGTATGCGGGTCCTGATCGCTCATCGCTCGCAGCATCGCAGCACGCGCCGCTCGCTCCGGCACAGAGACGGCACCTGTCGTGCG
Organism: Actinomycetes bacterium; assembly: GCA_031361905.1. Taxonomy (GTDB): domain Bacteria; phylum Actinomycetota; class Thermoleophilia; order Gaiellales; family JALYLC01; genus JANLRV01. The sequence goes on along the minus strand of JANLRV010000075.1, from coordinate 25,496 downwards.
CCCGCCATGACGCGCCGGCGCCGACGCTGCCCGCCATGAAGCCATCGCTGCTCTTCCTCGGCGTGCTGGTCGCCGCGTCGGCCACCCAGCTCGCGCATCCACCACGCGCCGCCGCCGATCGGATCATCGTCGGCACGAGGCCCGGCTTCGTCCTCGCGCAGGCCCTCACGGGAACGTCCGCGCGCCCGATCGCCCGGATCGACGAGCTGCGGGCGACCGTGCTCGAGACGCCCGCGGGGACGGTCGCGGCCACGCTGCGGCGGCTGCGCAGAGGCACGGGCGTGCGCTACGCCGAGCGCGACCGGCCGAAGCATGCCTCCGAGCTCGATCCGGGCCGCACGGCCCAGTGGGGCCTCGATGCGATTGGCGCGCCGCTCGCCTGGCCGATCTCGCGCGGCAACGGCATCGTCGTCGCCATCGTCGACACCGGGGTCGCGGAGGGCCCGGATCTGGCCGGGCGGATCTTGCCCGGCTGGAATGTGCTCACCCGCAGCGCGGATGCGGCCGACGACAACGGCCACGGCACGCACGTCGCCGGCACCGTCGCCGAGGTGGAGGGCAACGGGATCGCCGAGGCGGGCGTCGCGCCGGACGCCCAGATCCTCCCCGTCAAGGTGCTCGACGCCGATGGCGCGGGCACCGACGCCGACATCGCAGAGGGCATGGTCTGGGCCGTCGACCACGGCGCGCGCGTGATCAACCTCTCGCTCGGCGGCCCCGATCGCACGCAGACGCTCGCGAACGCGATCGCCTATGCGCGTGCCTACAACGTGATCGTGGTCGCCGCGGCCGGTAACGAGGCCGGCCCCGTCGACTATCCGGCGCGCCTCGGAGGCGTCGTCGCGGTGGCGGCCGTCGACCGAGCGCTGCAGCCGGCCTGGTTCTCAAATCGAGGCCGCCAGGTCGACCTCGCGGCGCCCGGCCTCGAGATCGTCCAGCAGACGATCGACGGCTCGGGCGGCTTCACCGACGCATCGCTCTCGGGCACGTCGATGGCCGCACCGCACGTCACGGGCGCGGTCGCCCTCGTGCTCTCGGCAGACCCGTCGCGCACGCCCGCCTCGGTGATCCGGCTGCTCAAGCGGACGGCGCAGGACATCGGCGATCCGGGCTTCGATCAGCGGACGGGTGCGGGGCTCGTGCGGGCCGATGCCGCGCTCGCCGGGGCCGCCCCGCGAGCGGCTCGGTCATTTAGGCTTTTCGCGTGGCCCGGGGCACCCCAACGATCACGCAGTGCGCCCGCGCGCTCTGGCTGCTCGGCCTCGAGTGGCCCGAGTCGGCCGAGGAGATCACCGCGGCCTGGAAGCAGCGAGTCTCGCGCGCGCACCCGGATCGCCACAGCGATCGCTCGGCAGCTGCGACACGCCTGACGGCGGCTTTCAACGAGGCACGCGAGATCTGCGAGTGGTGGCTCGCCCAGGACGGCGGATGGCCGAAGCCCCAGCCGCCGGAGAAGCTGCGCGCCCGGCAGGCGGACGAGCGACAGGAGGCCCGCAGGCAGAGCGAGGCGCGCCGGCCCGATCCGCGCGCACCCTTCCGCGTCGGCGACGCCGTGCGCTCTGCGAGCGGCGCCGAGGAGCTCGTCCACGTGACGGCGATCGAGGGTGACGGGAGCTCCGGCGTCGAGCTCTCCGACGGGACGACGGCGCCCGTCCGTGAGCTGATCCCCATCGCCTTCGGCTGCCCCGTCTGCGGCGACTGCCACGGGCCGGCCGTCGAGCATCCGGCGCTCCGTCCGTGCCTCGACTGTCTCGGCGAGCTGCGGCGCATCGAGCGTGACGAGCGCGCCGTCGAGGAGTCGCTCACGGCGCTCGGCCGCCGAGCCGTCGCGGGCCGGGCCACCGCCGCCGAGCTCGGCGACCACGGCCTCGAGGAGCTCGCGCGCGAGCGCAGCGGCTGGGCCGAGAGCGTGCGCCGTCGGCCGCGCGAGGAGCGGCGCGGGAAGATGCTCGCCGCCTACGCGCACGCCTACGCGCTGTGGGCTCAGCGGGCCTCGAACGCCGGATAGAGCTCTGTCGGGAGGTGGCGTGAGGGTCTGACGAGTGGCGGGCAAGCAGGGGGTGAGATCATCTCGCAGACGCTCCTGTACCGAACGGAACGGCTAGAGATGATCTCACCCCCTGCGCCAGGCCAGGTGCAAGTGCTCGCACTTGCACCGACCAGAGCCCTGCTGCTACCCAGCAGCAGGGCGATGCGTCAGACACCGCGCCACCTCCCGACAGAGACTCGTACTAGCAGTGGTAGTCGGGCGAGAGCTGCTTCGCGAGCCGTAGCACGTCGTTGACGTACCACATGGCGTGGTTGTAGGCGAAGATCGAGCGTGACGGGCTCTTCTGGTAGCCCGCGGCGTCGAGGTAGCGCCCGGCGCTGAAGATCGCGTCCTCGGGATTCCAGGGATCCGCCAGCCCATCGCCCGAGGCATCGACGCCCCAGCGGCGCCACGTGCCCGGCATGAACTGCATCCAGCCGACCGCGCCCGCGCTGGAGACGTGCAGGTTGCGGCCGAGGTTCGTCTCGATGCGATTGATGGCGGCGAGGATGCGCCAGTCCTGGTGGTACTTCGCAGCCGCCCCGCGATAGATCGGGACGAGCGAGCAGAGCCGGCCGGCCTTCGCCTTCGGCGGTCCCTTCGTGAGCGTGCGATCCCCCGCCTGCGGCTCCAGCAGGAGGCGCGTCGGGCGCACGTCGCGCGGCAGGGCGAGCAGGCCGGTGACCGCGTTGCGCGTCATCCAGAGCGTCGTCTGCACGGCGCGGATGCGATCGCTCTCGGCCGAGAACACGAGGTAGGGGCCGCCGGCCTTGGGCAGGCGGTAGAGCAGGCGCAGCGCGCCCGTGGAGACCCGGCCCGCACGCACGCTCGCCCGCGCGGCCGGGCTGAGCGCGACGCGGCGCGACCGCAACACGCCTGCTTGCAGCGCCCGGCGGTTGCCGCCGCCGGAGCGCGCGACGATGTCGATCATCGGCGGCAGCGACCACGGGGAGTCGACGGGCAGGGAGACCGGCTTCGGCGCTGCCAGGTGATGCCGCGCGACGGCCTTGTGCCTGGTCGCGCGCGAGCCGTTCGAGCGAAGCCGGGCGACCGCGACGGCGTGACGGGCGATCTCGCTCGTGCTCGCATGCGCGAGCGGCCCGGCCTCGGCGGCGCCGTGGGCGCCGGATCCGCCGTCGTAGAGAAGGATTGCCCCGGCCGCCAGCGCCAGCGTGAGGGGACCGGCGACGAGCAGGCGGAGCCGAGGCATACCCCGTCTATCGTCGGCCGCGGCGCGGCTCGCATCCCCCGCCCGAGGGACGCGCGAGGACGTATACTGGTCGTCGTCGCGATAGCGGCGGCTGAATTGGGGGCGTAGTTCAGTCGGTTAGAACGCCGGCCTGTCACGCCGGAGGCCGCGGGTTCGAGTCCCGTCGCTCCCGTTCCGCAGATGCAGGGGATTCTTGATGCTCGTCATCGAGGATCCCCTTCGTCGTTCCCGATGGCCTCCGCCGCAACTCCTCTCGGCGACTGAATCATTGGCCGGCGGCGAGCCAGGCGTCGCAGATCGCCGTGACGTGGGAGACATCGGTGCCGCAGCAACCGCCGAGGACGCTGAGCGCCGGCAGGCGCTCACGCAGGGCGACGTAGCGCGCCGCGAGGTCGGCGGGGTCGCCGGCCTCGAGCTCCTCGGCGACGTCGAGCTCGGCGTGACTGAGACGCGACGCGTTCGCGCGCAGTGCCGTGATCCGCAGTCGCGCCTCGCCGCTCGGCAGGGCGTCGGCGAAGTGCGTCGGGTGCGCGCAGTTGATCATGAACCCGGCGGCCGCTCCGTCGGTGGCGTCGTCGACCGCGGTGATCGCCTCCTCGAGCGATGGACCGCTCGGCAGGTGCCCGTCGGTCTCGACCGTGAACCCGATCACGGCCGGAAGTCCGACCGCCGTCGCCGCCCGGACGATGCCGATGGCCTCGTCCACGTATGCGAGCGTCAGGACGCCGATCTGCTGGCAGCCGGTGCCCGCCAGCGTCCGCAGCTGCGTCGCGTGGTAGCGCTCAGCCTCACCGGCGGACATCAGCATGGTCGGACGGTAGGCGTCGCTGCGAGGACCGACGAACGCCTCGAGGATGACCCGATCACGCTCGCCCGCTGCGAGAACCTCGTCGCGTACGGCCTCGGTGAAAGCCACCGCGCGACGGTTGACCGCCGCGAGGCCGTCCTCGTCGTAGCCGAGCAAGGCGCCCCAGTCGGGATTTGCACGCCAGGTCGGTGCCGAGAGCACGAAACCGGTGCCGCGGTCGCGCGCGAGCTCGAGGAACGGCCGGTAGTAGCGCTGCAGCGCGGCCTGCCCGTCGGGCGTGTCGACGAGCGGGAACGCCGCGAAATGCGGCAGGTCGATGCCCTCCTCGAAGATGAGAACCGTCTCCATCCCGGCGTCGGTCAAGTGCATGTGAGGCTCCTTCAGGTGGTGAACGCTGACGACGAAGCTACGATCGCCGGATCGTGGCCGGCTCGCATCGCACGATCCAGCCATCCGCGCTGCCGCGCCGAGTGGCCGGAACCGGCCAGGTGCCCGCCCTCGCCGGGCCGTAGACTAGGCGGCATGGGAGAAGCGTCGGCGCCGAGGCGCGGGCTCCAGGCGGTCGAGCGGCGAGACTGGCAACGTGCTCGGACGATCCTGTCCGGCTGGAGCGGGCTCGAGCGGTCGGTGCCGGGCCTCGAAGGGCTCTCGCTCGCCTGCTGGTGGCTCGACGACGGGCCGGGATTTCTGGCGGCCCGCGAGTCGCTCTTCCGCCTCCACCAGGACGAGCTGAACACCCTGGCCGCGGCCCGCGTGGCAGTGCGCCTCTCGTGGGACGTCGCGATCGTCGGACGCGAGGCCGCCCTCTCGCGGGCCTGGCTCGACCGCGCACGCGCGCTCTTCGCCGAAGGCGGCGCGACTGCCGCCGATCGTTCCTTCTGCGACGTCCGCGAGTCGGCCCTCGTCGTCGACGACGACGCGCAGCTGGCGCTCGGCCTCGCCCGTGCCGCCCGCGCCGTCGCGCTCGCCGAGGCCTCCGGCGATCTCGAGGTCCTCGCGCTCGTGTCTGAGGGAGAGGCGCTGTTCGCGCTCGGCGAGATCGAGCCTGCGCTCCGCCTCTTCGAGGAGGCCACCCTGCGGGTCTGCCTGGGCGACGCGACCGACCCGCTCGCCGTCACACGCGCCGGCTGCACGCTGCTCGCCGCCTGCGCCGACGTGCGCGACTACGCTCGTGCGGCGATCTGGCTCCCGCGCATCGTCGCGTGCTCGGCTGCAACCGAGAGCGGCACCATGGCCGTGATCGGTCGCTGCGCAGTCGTCCCGCTGCTGATCGGACGGGGTCTCTGGCGCGACGCGGCGGCCGCGATCGAGGACGGCCTGAACCACTTCGGATCGGGCAACGAGCGGTGGGAGCGGAGCCTGCTGGCGGCGCTGGCGGAGCTCCGCTTCCGGCAGGGCCGGCTGGACGAAGCGGCGGCGCTCGTCGACCGAGCCGAGCCCGACCGCCGCTGCCGGCTGATCCGCGGGCTGCTCGCGCTCGAGGCCGGCGACGCCGCGCTCGCGACCGAGCACGCGTCCGCCTACCTCCGCCAGGCCGGTCGGCGGGTGTTCGCGGACCGCGCCACCGCGTACGAGCTGCTCGCGATCGCGACCGCCGCCCGCCGGCTTCTGCCGGCGGCCCGGGACTCCCGGGATGCGCTCGCAGCCCTCGCAGGGCGCGCCGCCCAGCCGTCGCTCGTGGCCGCCGTGCGCCGCGCCGACGCGGCGATCGCCCGCGCCGAGGGCGACGTCGCGGCGGCGATCGACGCGCTCCACGACGCCGTCGACAACTACGAGCGAGCCGAAGCGGTGTACGAGGCCTCGGCCGCCCGTGCCGAGCTCGCCCGCGCGCTCGCCGCGGACGGCCGCCGCGACGAGGCCGGGCGTCATCTCGAGCTTGCCGCGCGGGCGCGCGCCGAGCTCGACGAGCCCGCCGACGCCGACTGCCCCCTGACGCCCCGGGAGCTCGAGGTGCTCGCCCTGATCGCCGGCGGGCTCTCGAACGCGCGGATCGCCGCCGAGCTCGTCGTCTCTCCGCACACCATCCACCGCCACGTCTCGAACATGCTCGCGCGGCTCGGCTGCACGACGCGCGCGGAAGCCGTCGGAGTCGCCACGTCTCACGACTGGCTTCCGGCCGGAGCGTCGCACGCGGGCGGCTCGAGCACGAGGGCCAGGACGTCGCGCTCGGTCTCGCGCTCGTAGCCGGCGTCGTCTGACCCGATGCCAAGCAGGTACGCGCCACGACTCCACCCGGTCGTCCGCCGGCACGGGCTGCGCGCCTTCGGGCTGCTCGTCGTGATCGCGCTGTTCGCGGTCGTGCTGCCAAGGATCGCCGACTACTCGGCGGTCTGGGACGTCCTCTCGCGCCTCACCTGGCGCGACGCCGCGGTGCTGACGGGCGTCGCCGTCCTCAACATCGTGACCTTCGGGCCCCCGTGGATGGCCGCGCTTCCCGGGCTCAGGCTGCGGAGCTCGCTGACCGTCTCGCTGGCCTCGACGGCGATCTCGAACGTCGCGCCCGGGGGCGACGCCGTGGGGCTCGCGATGACCTTCGCGATGCTGCGCGGGTGGGGATTCGATCGCGCACGGACGACGCTCGCGCTCGTCGTCTTCACCGTCTGGAACCAGCTCGTGAACGTGTTCTTCCCCGTGCTCGCGATCGTGCTGCTCTCGGCCGAAGGACAGCGAAACGCCCTGCTGCAGCTGGCGGCGACGATCGGCGGCGTCGCCCTCGTCCTCGTTCTAACGGCGTTCGCGGTGGCCCTCCGCAGCGAGTCCGGCGCACGCCGCGTCGGCGAGCTTGCGCAGCGGCTGAGCGCTCGCGGGCTCCGGCTCGCGCGCCGTCCGCCGCTCGACGGGGTGGCCGAGGCCATCGTGCGGTTCCGCGCGGACTCGCTCGACCTCGTGCGGCGGAGGTGGCCGGCCCTCACGCTGACGACGCTCGCCGGCCACCTGACGGTCTGGCTCGTGCTCGTGGCGTCGCTACGCGTCGTCGGCGTTCACGCCGGGCAGGTATCGCTCGTCGAGTCGTTCGCGGCCTGGGCGCTCGTGCGGCTGCTGACCGCGGTCCCGATCACGCCGGGCGGCCTCGGGATCGTCGAGCTCGGCCTCACCGGCACGCTCGTCGGCTTCGGGGGCGGGCAAGAGCAGGTCGTCGCCGCCGTGCTGCTCTATCGCTCGCTGACGTTCCTGCCGCCGATCCCGCTCGGGCTCCTGACCGCGCTGACGTTCCGTCGCGCCCATCCGAATGCGACCGACGAGCGCAGAGCCGGAGATCTCGCGGCTCGCTGACCCGCCACCACCGCGACCGCGACCAGCGCTGCGCCGCCGAGCTGCAGCGGCGAGAGTGACTGGCCGAGCGCCGCCCAGCCGAGCGCCGTCGCGACGACCGGGCTGAGCAGCGCCAGGAACGTGATCGCCGAGGCGGGCAGGACCGTCACGCCGCGGAACCAGAGCGCGTGGGCGAGGGCCGTGCCGAGCAGTCCCATGACGGCGAATCCGGCGAGATTTCGCCCGGTCGGCAAGGGCGGCGCTCCCTCGAAGATGATCGCGAACGGCACGATCAGGAGGCCCCCGAGCACGAGCTGCCAGGCGGTCAGGGCGAGCAGCGGCAGCGGCGGCCTCCCCCAGCGGCGCCCGAGCACCGTCGCGATCGCCATCGACGCGGCCGCGCCGGTGGCGGCGGCCACTCCGACCGCGTCGAGCGAGGCCGCCGGACCGAGCACGAGGGCCGACACGCCTGCGACCCCGACGACGCCCGCGGCCAGTCCCGACCACGTGGGCGAGAGCCCGAGGACGGGCCAGCCGAGCAGCAGGACGAGGATCGGCCCGACTGCACCCATCGCCGCCGCGACCCCACCGGGCAGGCGCTCGGCGGAGATGAAGAGCAGCACGAAGAAGAGCCCGATGTTCAAGCTCGCGAGCACGGCGACGCGGAGCCGCCAGTCGGCCGGCGGCAGGCGTCTCGTCAGAGCGACCAGGAGGAGACCGGCCGGGAGCGCGCGTCCAGCGGCAGCGAGCAGCGGCCGGCCGGGAGGAAGCAGCTCGGTGACGATCCAGTAGTTCGTGCCCCAGAGCAGCGGTGCGAGCGCGGTTTGCAGCGTGGCGACGATGCGTATCTGGTTCGACATCGAATCAGTATAGCTCGACGGCGAACTACTTCTAGTATTCGTCGATGACCGCCGACCACGTAGACGGGATCCTCGCCGCCTGGGCGCGTGAGCGCCCGGATCTGGATGCGACGCCGATGGGCGTGATCGGCCGCATCTCCCGGTCGGCGCGGTTTCTCGATCGCGAGCTCGACACGGTCTTTCGCGTGCACGGCCTCGACGGCGCCGGCTTCGATGTGCTCGCGTCGCTGCGCCGCAGCGGACGTCCATACGTGCTCTCGGCCTCGGCCCTCGCCGACGCGACGATGGTCGCGCGCAGCTCGATGACGAGCCGGATCGATCGCCTCGAGGCGGTGGGTCTCGTCGCACGCGTCGAGGACGAGCGCGACGGTCGTGGCGTCGGCGTCCGCCTCACCGAGCGCGGGCTCGAGCTGATCGACCGAGCCGTCGCCGACCATCTCGCGAACGAGGCCCGCCTGCTCGCGTGCCTTCCCGCCGACGTCGCCGAGCGGCTCGCGGGCGACCTGCGCTCGCTGCTGCACGCGCTCGATCCAGGCTGGTGACCTGAGTCGGAAATTCGGACGCAGAGGCGTAGCGGCTGGGTGGCTCGGGGGCGGCGCGGCTGCGCTGGGCGGGCTGGTGGCGTGCAAGCCGCCGGGTCGTTCCCGAGCCGCTCAGACGATCCGAATTATGCGCCCGAATTTCCGACTCAGGACACTAGACCGGCACCGCACGCCGGCGGCACGCGAGCACCAGGAAGCTGCCGAGCACGGCGACCGTCGCGGCCACGACCCACGCGGTCGCGAGCCCGTCCCACCGGTCGATCATCTCGAGGCCTCCGGGCACGCTCGCGGTCACGATCGCCTCCATCACGGCGAGCCATCCCGCCGCATGGCCGAGCTCTGATCGGCCGAGCGCGATCACGGCGAAGAAGGTCGCGAACAGCACCGCCCAGAGCAGCCAGAGCAACGCGAGCTTCGCATCGTTCTGATCGACCAGGCTGACGACGCCGAGGAACACCGAGACCCCGCTCGCCCACCCGCAGTACCAGCCCAGCCCTCCGGCCGGGTGCCCGGTCCAGGCGTTGAGCGCGACCCAGAGGTAGGTGATGCCGAAGAGCAGGAAGCCGGCGGCGCCCGCCAGCGCGGCCTCGTCGGCGCCGCTCGGGATCGCCAGGCGCCCGGCCGCTGCGACCAGCACCGCACCGACGAAGGCGTTGACCGGCGCGGCCCCCTTCGGGTCGATGCGGCCGTGCAGGACGAGCCCGTTGACGATCAGGACCGCACCGATGAAGAAGAGGCTGACTGCCGACAAGGGCTGCAACCTACGTGACGGCCCCACCTCGCACAAGCGCGTGCGAACCGATCCGCCCGATCGCGCGAATGCGGACGTGACAGGGGCATCCGACGCGCGCATCGGACCCCGCAAAACGAGATGGGGAGAAGATGAACATGCGCCGCAGAACGGCACTTGCCGCGGGGCTTCTGGCCTCGGCTGCAGCGGTCGCGATCGGAGCCGGTGTGCTGACACCGGCCCAGCCGCAAGCTGCAACCGCCAGTAGCCACCGTGAGGCACCGCTGATCGCCAACGATCCGACGGCAGACCTCACCGACCTCTACCTGTTCCCGAGCCCGGACCGCGCGGGCACGGTGACGCTGATCGCGAACGTGATCCCCCTCGAGGCACCGCCCGAGGGACCCAACTACTACAACCTGGACGACACCGCCCGCTACCGGTTCTACGTCGACTGGAACGGCGACGGTAGGCCCGAGCGCACGTGGACGCTGCGGACGAAGACCGTCACGGTCAATCCGGACACGTTCCTCTACAACACGGGCCCGATCACCTCGATCGACGATCCGGACCTCAATGTGCGCCAGACCTGGAAGCTCTGGGAGCAGCACGGCTCAGACCGCCCGTACGTCGTCGGCTCGGGCATCACGGCGCCGAACAACGTCGGCAAGACGTCGTTCCCGGAGGGCTACGACAAGGTCCGTGCCGCTGCGGTGAAGGACCTCTCCGGCGGCGTCCGCGCCTACGTGGGACCGTCCGAGGACCCGTTCGGCATCGACGTCGGCCGCATCTTCGACCTGCTCTCGGTCGGCGGCAAGGGCACCGACAACCTGGCGGGATTCAACGTCCACTCGATCGCGCTGCAGATCCCGCTCGACAAGATCCGGCAGAGCGCGAGCCAGCCCGTGATCGGCGCGTGGGCGGCAGTCGATCGCCTTCGCCCTGGCGCGAAGGAGGACGGGGACTACCTCTACTCGTCCAAGAAGAAGTCCGGCAAGCACGGCAAGTACGCGAAGCACGCCCACAACACGAGCTCGCCGTGGGTGCAGGTCGAGCGGCTCGGACACCCGCTGATCAACGAGGTGATCATCCCTCGCGCTCAGAAGGACTACTGGAACAGCGTGACGCCGGCCCAGGACTCGCAGTTCGAGAAGTACTACCTGAACGGCAACAAGCCGGGCCAGCTGATCCACTCGCTCAACGGGCTCGTGCTGAACCCGCTCCTGACGCAGGTGCTCGGCGCGGCTCCCGGCGCTGCCGGGGCCACCGGCCTCGCGCAGGAGACCGGTCGTGCCGACCTGTCGGCGATCCTGCTGCGCGGGTTCAAGTACCCGAACGAGGGCACGCCCGCGCTCGACCTGACCTTCGGCAAGGGTGACGCGAAGAAGCCCGTGGACGAGCTCCGGCTCAACACGAGCGTCGCGGCGACCCCGTCGAGCAAGGTCGACCGCCGGGGCCTGATGTGCCTGTTCGCCGCCGCCGGTGGCTTCGCCGACCTGACGAAGCCGGGCTGCGATCCCGGACAGCTCGACGGCTACCCGAACGGGCGCCGGCTCGGTGACGACGTCACCGACATCGAGATCGCCGCTGCGATCGGCCTGCCGATCGACAAGCTGATCCCGGCCGGCATCCAGCGCGCGTACTCGCTGCTCGCGCTCGGTGGACCGAACCTGCCCGACACGGGTCCCGTCTCGGCGCTCAAGCTCGGCGCCGACGGCGTGCTCGGCAACGACGCCAACGGCGGCCTGTTCGGCGAGACGTTCCCGTACCTGAACACCCCCAACGCGGGCAACCGCTAGGAACCGACCCACCCGGCCCGCCGTCAGCCGACGGCGGGCCGGGTCGTCGGCCTCACCATGAAGCCACTCACTCGCAGACTGATCGGCGTCAGCCTCGCAGGTCTCGTCGGCATCGGCGCCCTCGCGGCCGGCGGCCGGAACGGCCAGACCGAGACCGCGTCCGGCACCACCTTCCGCTCGAGCGCCGACTCGCTCACGGCCCTCGCGGGGACGCCGGGGCAGATCACCGATCTGCAGCGTCGACTGGCACGGCGCCCGACCGACCCTTCGCTGCAGGCGGAGCTCGGCATCGCCTACTTGCAGCGAGCCCGCGAGACGAGCGATCCGGCCTTCTACAGTCGCGCCGACGCGCTCCTGCACCGCTCGCTGAGACGCGACCGCACGGGCTTCGAGGCGGTCGTCGGCAGCGGCTCCCTGGCGCTCTCCCGGCACCGCTTTCCCACCGCGCTCCGCTACGGCAAGCAGGCGCTCGCGCTCTCGCGCGGCGTCTCGCCGGCGGCGCTCGGGATCATCGGCGACGCCGAGATCGAGCTCGGTCGCTACCCGGCCGGCTTTGCGACGTTCGCCCGCATGGCGGCAACCCGCCCCGGCCTCGTCTCGTTCGCACGTGCGAGCTACGGGCTCGAGCTGCAGGGCGACCTCGCCGGGGCGATCGGGTTCATGCGCAAGGCCGTCGAGAGCGGCTCGGGCGCGCCCGAGAACACCAACTGGACCCGCGTGCAGCTCGCGCAGCTGCTGCTGCGCGACGGCCGCACGCGCGAGGCGGCGCACGAGCTGCGCCACGCGCTCGCGCTCGTGCCCGGCGATGCGCGTGCCGAGGCGACGCTGGGCGCGGTCGCGGTCGCCGAAGACCGGCTCGCGGAGGCGGAGCGGCACTACACGCTTGCGACGCAGCGGCTGCCGCTGCCCGAGTTCGAGGCCATGCTCGGTGACATCAAGGCCGCCCGCGGCGACCGGGCCGGCGCCGCCGAGGCCTACGCGCTCGTGCGCGTCGAGCAGCGGCTCTTCCGGCGCGCAGGCGGCAACGCCGATCTCGAGTCGGCCGCCTTCGAGGCAGCTCATCCGGGCGCGCTCCGCGCGAGCGCGGTCGTGGCTCTCGCCCGGCGCGCGCTCGCCGATCGCCCGACGATCTACGCGCACGACGCGCTCGCCTGGGCCCTCTGGCGCAGCGGGGCCTGCCATGCCGCGCTCGCCGAGTCGACCCAGGCCGTCCGGCTCGGCACGGCCGATCCGCTCTTGCACTACCACCGCGGCGCGATCGCGGCGTGCGCAGGAGAGCGTGAGCTCGCCCGCGAGGAGCTGCACGCCGCGCTCGCACAGAACCGGAACTTCCACCCCCTCGCCGGCCCGTCCGCGGCGAGGCTCCTGACGACGCTCGGAGGCTGAGATGCGACACGCACGCATGCTCGCGACGCTCGCGCTGGTCACGCTCGGCGCGCTCGCGATCCCGGTTGGCGCGGAGGCGCACCCGCTGGGAAACTTCACCGTCAACCAGTACGCGCGCGTCGATGTCTCCGAGACGGGACTCTCGATCCGCTACGTCCTCGACGAGGCGGAGATCCCGACCTTCCAGGCCCGCCGGCGCATCGACGCGAACCACGACGGAGCGATCGATGCAGAGGAGACGGCGCGCGAGCGCGACCGCTTGCTCGCCGCGATCGGGCGAGCGCTCGATCTGCGCGTCGACGGACGACGCCTCGCGCTGACGCCCTCTGCGCCCGTGCTCACGTTCCCGAAGGGCCAGGCCGGGCTGCGCACGACGCGGCTCGTCGTCGACTTCCGCGCCGAGCGCCACGCGCCCGGTGCGATCGAGCTGCGCGACACCTTCGCATCCGGTCGGATCGGCTGGCGCGAGATCCTCGTGGCCGCGGCTCCGGGCATCGCCGTCGATCGCACGACCGCTTCGACGACCGATCGCACCGGCGAGCTCCGGCACTATCCGCAGTCGGTGCTCTCGAGCCCGGCAGAGATGCCGTCGGCGACGATCGCCGCGCGGCGCGGGAGCGGCGGCGTGACCGTTCAGCCGATCCCGAACCTGCCGACGACGGCGACGAGCTCGCGCCCGCGCGACCGCTTCGCCTCGCTGATCGAGACGGACGGGAGGATCGGGCTCGCAGGCGTGCTCACCGCGCTCGGCCTGGCCCTCGTCTTCGGCATGCTCCACGCCCTCTCGCCTGGGCACGGCAAGACGATGGTCGCGGCCTACCTGGCCGGCTCGCGCGGCAGCGCGAAGCACGCGCTCGCGCTCGGCGCAACCGTGACGGTCACCCACACGGCAGGCGTCTTCGCGCTGGGCCTCGTGACGCTCTCGCTCTCTCAGTTCATCTTGCCCGAGCAGCTCTACCCGTGGCTCACGCTCGCGTCGGGCGTGCTCGTGCTCGGGCTCGGGGCGATCGCGATCCGCGACCGCGTGCGGCGCGCGCGACGGCCGCAGCGTGCGAGCCACGCCGCGCACGACCACGACCACGGTCACGAACACAGCCATGATCACGGTCACGACCACGGTCACGACCACGACCACGACCATGGGCACCACCATCACGACGTCCCCGATCGGCTCTCGTGGCGGTCGCTGATCGCGCTCGGCGTCTCCGGCGGCCTCCTGCCCTGCCCGAGCGCGCTGATCGTGCTGCTCTCGGCGATCGCCCTCCACCGCCTCGCATTCGGCATGGCGCTGATCGCCGCGTTCTCTCTGGGACTCTCGGCGGTGATCTCGGGAGTCGGTCTGATCGCGCTCTCGGCGCGCCGGCTGTTCGCGCGCCTGCCCAGCGACGACGGCCGCGTGATCCGCGCGCTCCCGGTCGTCAGCGCGCTCGTGATCACGGTGCTCGGCATCGCGCTCACCGCTCGCGCCCTGCCCGCCGTGATGTGACAGGCGGCGCCGCGGCGGATACGCTCGCCGCTGTGACCGCCACGGTGCTCGTGTGCGACGACGATCGCGCGCTCCGAAAGCTCGTGCGGGCGTACCTGCAGGAGGAGGGCCTGACGGTGCTCGAGGCCGAGAGCGGCGAGGCCGCGATCGCGCTCGCGCGTCAGCAGCACCCCGACCTGCTGCTGCTGGACGTGCGCCTGCCGGGAATCGACGGATTCGAGGTGCTGCGCCAGCTCACAGCCGCAGAGATCTCGCTGCCCGTGATCCTCGTGACCTCGATCAACGACGAGGTCGACCAGCTCGTCGCCTACCGGCTCGGGGCGGTCGACTTCGTCACGAAGCCCGTCTCGCCGAAGCTGCTCGCGGCGAAGGTCAAGGCCTTCCTGACCCGGCTCGCCCTCCGCGACGACGGCGTGCACCGAACCGTCGTCGGGCCTCTGGTGATCGAGCACGACGGCCATCGCGTGACGATCGGCGACCGCGAGATACCGCTGACCCGGCGCGAGCTCGGCCTGCTCGAGGCGCTCGCCGCCCACCCCGGTTGGGTCTACGACCGCGACTACCTGCTCAGCCACGTGCTCGGGCACGATCCGCTCGCGATCGAGACGCGCGCGATCGACCAGCACATCGCGAACCTCCGCCAGAAGCTCGAGACCGCCGGCGCGGGCGGGCTCGTGCAGACCGTGCGCGGGGTCGGCTACCGGCTCGTGGCGCCGGAATCTTGACACTCGGCTGACACTCGCCGGATCGAGGCGAGACGTTCCCTCCCTACGGTCTCATTCGATGGATCCGGAACAGACGAGGCGAGCGGCTTTCGCGCTCGCGTGGCGCGTGTGCGGCGATCGCGGGCAGGCCGAGGCGATCGCGGAGCGGGCGCTCGCGCGCTCGGCCGACGACGTCGCCGAGCTGATGCGCGCGGTGCGCGACGAGGCCCGAGCCCTGCGGCCGCACGGCGTCGCCTTCGGAGAGACGCGTCGCCCGGGCGCGCTGGCCGAGCTTGACGACGCGCACTGGCAGCTGCTCGACCTCGTCGCACAGCAGGGCGCGACGATCGCCGAGGCGGCCGATCACGTGGGAGTCTCGCCGCGCGAGGCGCTGCGGCTGCTGCATCAGGCGATGCGCGGAGCGTCCTCGCTGCTCGCTCCGATCGCCGTCGCCGGCTGAGCAGACGGCAGCTGCACCACGAACCGGGTGCCGGTCGGCGCGCGTGCCTCGGCGGTGAGCGAGCCGCCGGCCTGCTCGACCAGGCGCCTTGCGATCGTCAGCCCGAGGCCGCTGCCCCGACTCGAGGCACGCGCATCGGGGCCGCGGTAGAACCTGTCGAAGACACGCTCCCGCTCGCGCTCGCGGAGTCCCGCGCCGTCATCGCCGACGGATGCGACGACGGCTCCGGCCACGGCGTGAGCCTGCAGGGAGACCTGCCCGCGCGCAGCCCGGAGCGCGTTGCGGACGAGGTTCCCGAAGACCTGCTCGAGGCGGTCGGGCGAGGCCAGCGCCCAGCACGGCCCCGTGTCGATCTCGAGCCGGATCCCGGCCGCGTCGGCGAGCGGCAGGAAGCGCTCGCCGGTGGCCTCCAGGAGCCGGGCGAGATCGACGACCTCGACGGCCTCGGGACGCTGCCCGTGCTCGATCCGCGAGAGGTACGCGAGGTCGTCGACGAGACGGGCGCAACGCGCCGCCTCGTGGCGCACGAGGCGAAGGTGCTCGTCGTCGCGCTCCGCGATGCCGTCGAGCATGGCCTCGGCGTACCCGTCGACGACCGCGAGCGGTGCACGCAGCTCGTGCGCGAGCTCGTCGATCAGCTGGGCGCGCTCTTCCTCGGCACGCTCGCGACCGGCGACGGCGATGGCGAGCGCCTCGCTCGCGCGCTCGCGGCCGATCTCGTCGCCCACGAGACGGGCGAGCAGCGAGAGCAGCGCCTGCTCGTCCGCCGAGAACTCGCGCGGATCTCGGTTGTGCACGCAGAGCGTGCCGTAGAGGCTGCCATCCGGAAGGTGGACCTCGCTCGTGCCGAACGCCCGCAGGTCCCAGGCGACGCCGAGACCGGGCTTGATCGCCGACCAGGCGCCCCAGAGCGCGGGCTCGTCCCGCATCTCGGGCGTCATCGCCGGAGCCTCGCCCGCGTGGACGCGTGAGCACAGGCACAGCTCGTACGGGATCGAGTCACCGGGCGAGAGCGCAAGCTCGTCGATCGTCGTCTCGAGCCAGCGGAAGCGATACTCGCCCCGCTCGATCTCTGACAGCACGGTGAGATCGACGCCCATCAAGAGCTGCACGAGCGCGACCACGCGGCGGATCACCGCGTCGCTGCCCGCGACCGTGCGCGACCCGAGCTCGGCAATCTCGGCGAGAGGGATCACGGTCGGCATGCCGGCGTGAACGTAGCGTGATCGCCGCGCCGATTCCAGTCTGCGCTCGAACCGACGGGCAGCGAGCCGCGAATGCAGCCCGAGAGGCACCACAACGGGGAGCCTCCACTCGACTTCAGGAGCGGATCGATGACTCAGGACAACGCTGTCAGCCGTGGACAGTTCTTCGGCTTCGGAGCGAAGGGTGCCGTGGCGTTGGTCGCCGGCGGCTCGCTGCTCGCACAGACCACGGGCACGGCCTTTGCCGCGGACACCCGCGTCAAGGCCGTCGACGACGTCGCGATCGCGAAGCTCGCTGCGACGGCCGAGCTGCTCGCGATCGACTTCTACGGCCGCGCGATCAAGAGCGGCAAGTTCAAGGGCGACCAGCTCGGCTACCTCGCCGCCGCCCAGACGAACGAGCGGGACCACTACGCGGCGCTCGCCAAGGTGCTCGGCTCGGCCGCTCCCAAGGGTCTCAAGTTCAAGTACCCGGCCGGCACGTTCAGCTCGGTCTCGTCGATGGCGAAGATCGGCGTGGCGCTCGAGACCGCCTTCGTCGGCGCCTACCTCGGCGCGGTGACCGCCTTCAAGAACCCCAAGTTCAAGGGCGTCGCCGCCACGATCGGCGCGAACGAGGCGCAGCACCTGACGATCTTCAAGCAGATCGGCGCCGGCGCGCTCGTGCCGAACCCGTCCTTCCCGGGCGCGCTCACGGCCGCGAAGGCCACGGCGGCCGTCACGCCGTTCCTCGCGTAAGAAGCTCTCACAGAATGCCTCGCGATGCCTGGCGGCCATCGGCCTGCTGCTGGGGAGCAGCAGGCCTCTGATCGGTGCAAGCGCTCGCGCTTGACACGCGTGTGGAGTCGGCTGCTATCGAGCAGCCGACGGAGTCCAGCCATTCACGAATCATTCCGTGAGACCTTCTAGAGAAGCTCGACCGCCAGACCCGAACGGATGATCGCCCTGGCACCGCTGGTGCCAGGGCGATCGGTGGTTTTCAGGCGGTCAGCATGCGGTCGAGCACGTTCTGCGTGAGCCGTTTCAGGCCCGCGCTTTCGTAGCTTCCGCCGTGGTTGAGCGTCGCGTTCGGCGTCAGCCCGAGGGCCCAGCCCATCGAGCCCGTCGAGAACACGAACGCTCCCGATGGAGCCGCGTAGATCACCGTGTGCTGGGTGTACGGGTTCCTGTCCGCACCGGTGAACGGCGAGGCCATCAGGATCGTGAAATCCTGTGCACCGACCGGCTGCGCGAGCCCGACCACCGTATCGATCTCGTAGCCCGCGAGCTGCCCGGCGATCGGCACGCCCGTCTGCAGACCGGTGTTCGCGTAGGCCCAGTGGTTGATGTTCGCCGTGGGGATCAGCGGGAACCCGGCGATACGCGGGTCGCACCACGAATTCGTCACGTAGTGGACGCCGAGCAGGCCGCCCTCGTCGCGGTTGAGCGGCGCGTCTCGCCAGCGCTCGCTCATCGTGGAGCCACCGACGGGGTCGGGCCGGTTGAGACCGGTCAGCGCCCCAACGTTGTCACGGTGCACGGCGTTGTCGCGATTCTTGTAGCCGACGACCGTGCGACGGCCGTCCTCGAAGCGCACCTGCCAATAGATCGCGTTCGAGCTGAAACACGCGATTGAGACGCCGGCGTCACGCGCCTCGACAAGCGCGTCGTACATCCCGCCCGACCAGTACTCGGAGTGTCCCGCGATCACGATCGCCTTGTGCCTGAGGGCTTCGCCGCGCTGGTCGAGATCGAGATCCGCCGCGTACGAGACGTCGTAGCCGAACCGCTCGAGAAACTGGACGAGCGGCGCCTCGTAGTCGAAGAGCTGCGCGATCCCGTTGCCGCGGGACCACGGTCGGTCGAACGACACGCGAGCCGCCGAACGAGCCGTCGTCCCCGTTCCGATCGTGCGCGGGTAGTAGGCGCTGTTCGAGTCGTAGAGACTGCGCCCGACAGAGGGCGAGCCGCCCGGACCCGAGCCGTCATCCGGCCAGTTGTTGTAAGCCTGGTAGTTCGTCATCGCGCTGAGGAACAGGAGCGGCGCGGCGCGGCTGTCGTCGCGCACCAGGAACGGCACCACGCTCTGATAGCCGGTCGCTGGACCAGTGGGCAGCGTGAGCACGGCGACATACAGACCGGAGACCCAGTCGGCCCCGATCGGCACGCTCGTCGTGACGCTCCAGTTGCAGACGACCGGCGTGTCGAGGAGCCGCCCACCTGCTGTCTGCGAGGCGACCGGCGCCGGTTGCGGATGAGAGGCGACGCCCGTCGCCTGGAACAGGTGGCGGCCTCCCAGGCCGCCGTACCAGCCGAGCCGGAACACGTCCACGTTGAACGACTGGGCGCCGGGCACGCGCACCTTCAGATCGAGCGTTCCTCCGATCGGCACGCTCACCTCGGTCGCGAAGCCGCCAATGAAGGCGCCGCCGTTATCGCTGCCGTAGCCGGGCCACGGCGCATTCCAGCGCGTGTCGCCTTGCTTCAGGTTCTCAGCCGGAATCGGGTTCGTGGGATCGACCGGCGGCGGATCGGTGGGCGGCGTGACCGGCGGCGGATCGACCGGCGGCACGCCCGGCGTGGTCGAGGTGGCGGGCGTCGTCGGCTTCGGCTTGACCTTCGGCTTCGGCTTGTGCTTGAGCCGGCGCCGCTTCGGCTTGGGGTGCTTTCCCGGCAGCCCGAACAGCATCGCTCCGCCGGCCACGGCGAGCAGGCCGCCGCGCGTCGTCGAGAACGGCTCGTCAGGTGCGTCGGCGAGCTCGTCCCGGGCGTCGTCGTCCTCGTGCGGCTCCGGGGGGGCTTCTTCCACCCAACCAGTAGAACACGGATCGGCGATTTTTCAACCACCGAACATCCGCAACGTGCGGGACGGGAGAAACGATGCGAAGCTGCGGGCCGTGCGCATCGTCACCCTGCTCCCGTCCGCCACCGAGATCGTCTGCGCGATCGGGCTGCGGCACGAGCTCGTCGGGCGCAGCCACGAGTGCGACTATCCGATCGAGGTCGGCGCGCTGCCGGCCGTCTCGCTGGCACGCATCGCGAGCGAGACGTTGACGTCATCGGCGATCGACCGCGGCGTCTCGGAGGCGGTCGCTCGCGGCGACGACCTCTATGGGGTCGACGAGGCCGTGCTGGCCGCGCTCGCGCCCGACGTGATCGTGACCCAGTCGCTCTGCACCGTCTGCGCGGTCTCGGGTGACGGCGTCCGCAGCGTCGCCGCGGCGTGCGGGATCGAGCCGCTCGTGATCGAGCTGGAGCCGGACGGGCTCGAGGGCATCGTCCAGACGATCGAGGAGCTCGGCCGGGCGCTCGGCGCCGAGGTTGCGGCGAACGAGCTCGCGGCGGAGCTGCGCGAGCGGCTCTCCGGGCTCGAGGCCGCCCACCGGACGGCCTCGCCACGGCGCACGGTCGTGCTCGAATGGCTCGACCCGCCGTTCGCCGCCGGGCACTGGGTGCCCGAGCAGGTCGCGCTCGCCGGCGGCGTCGAGCTGCTCGGCCGCCCCCGCGAGGCCTCCTTCCGGACCGACTGGCAGGCCGTCCGGGCGGCGAGACCCGACGTCTGCGTGCTCGCGCCCTGCGGCTTCGACGAGGAAGGGACGCGAGAGCGCGCCGCCGCCGACGGAGTCGACGCCGCGCTCGAGGGAACCGGCGCCCGGATCGTCTGCGTCGACGCCACGAGCCACTTCTCACGCCCCGGGCCCCGCGTCGTCGAGGGCATCGAGCTGCTCGCCCGCATCTTCGGCGAGGGCTGACCCACGCCGCCGCCGGCCGCTCCCTTCGCCGCGTTCTGCGAGCGCCTGCTCGAGCCGGGATCCCGCGTGCTCGAGGTCGGCTGCGGCGACGGCGCGCTCGCCCGCGCGCTCGCGGCGTCGGGACACCGCGTCGTCGCAATCGATCCGAAGGCGCCCGCGGACACCGGGATCTTCCGCCGCGTCGCGCTCTCCGAGCTGGCCGAGACCGGTCCCTTCGACGCCGTCGTCGCGAGCATGTCGCTGCACCACATCCACCCGCTTCCCGAGACGGTCGACCGGCTCGTCTCGCTGCTCGTGCCGCACGGCCTCTTGCTGCTTCGTGAGCTCGAGCGCGAGGCGCTCGACGACGCCACGCTGCGCTGGTACTTCCACCAGCAGCACGCGCTCGCGGCCGTCGGCAGGCGCCCGCACCCCGCGGGCGACCTCGAGCGGTTCCGAGACTCGATCGCAACCGACCTCGACGGCATCCATCCGACGGCGGTGCTGCGCGCCGCCGTCGCCGAGCGGTTCGACGAGGTCAGCTTCGAGCGGGTGCCGTACCTCCATGCCTGGGGTCTCGACCATGCCCTCGAGCCGATCGAGCGCGAGCTCATCGAGCGCTCCGCGATCCGCGCCACCGGGTGGTGGTACGCCGGACGGGTTGGGCCGTGATTTCGCCTATCTAGCGCGAACAGGGTGCCGTCCGACGCCATATGTAGTGTGCCGTCCCGTTGTCGCCCACACCGGCGACGAGCGCTTTATGCACACCGCATTCCGTCCTGGAACAAGGGGAAACGAATGGCCGTCGCACCTGTTGGACTCGAGCAGACACCCCTCTACGGCGGCCTTCGCTTCGAGCGCCGCTACACCGAGGCGGGTGCCGATCCGTACGCCGAGATCTCCTTCGTCGAGCGCGCCTCGCGCATCGTCAACCCGGACGGCTCGGTCGTCTTCGAGGCCACCGTGATGGCCCCCGAGTCGTGGTCGCAGGTCGCGGTCGACATCATCGCCCAGAAGTACTGCCGCAAGGCCGGCGTGCCCACGCGGCTCGCCCAGGTCGAGGAGCCCGGCGTGCCGAGCTGGCTCGCGCGCACCGTCCCCGACGCCGAGGCGCTCGCGCAGCTGCCCGAGGCCGAGCGCGACGGCGGCGAGCACGACGCGCGCGAGGTGTTCCGCCGGCTCGCCGGCTGCTGGGCCTACTGGGGCCTCAAGCACGGCTACTTCGGCGAGGACGACGCCCGGGTGCTGTTCGACGAGATGCAGGCGATGCTCGCGCTGCAGGTCGCCGCGCCGAACTCGCCTCAGTGGTTCAACACCGGCCTCCACTGGGCCTACGGGATCACCGGGCCGGCCCAGGGCCACTGGTACTGCGACCCCGAGACCGGCGCGCTCGGCCTCTCGACCTCGGCCTACGAGCGGCCCGCGCCGCACGCCTGCTTCATCCAGTCCGTCGCCGACGACCTCGTCAACGAGGGCGGCATCATGGACCTCTGGCTGCGCGAGGCGCGCGTCTTCAAGTATGGCTCCGGCACCGGCTCGAACTTCTCGGCGATCCGCTCGGCCGAGGAGCGCCTCTCGGGCGGCGGCCGGTCGTCGGGCCTGATGAGCTTCCTCAAGATCGGCGACCGCGCAGCCGGCGCGATCAAGTCGGGCGGCACCACGCGCCGCGCCGCAAAGATGGTCACGCTCGATCTCGACCACCCGGAGATCCTCGACTACGTCAGCTGGAAGGTCACCGAGGAGACGAAGGTCGCGGCGCTCGTGGCCGGCTCGCGGATGCTCGACCAGCACCTCAACGCCGTGATCGCCGCGACGCAGGAGGGCGAGGGCGACGACGCCTTCGTCGCCCGCCGCAACCCGGCTCTCGCGCAGGCCGTACGCGGAGCGCGGGCCGCCGGCGTTCCCGACCCCTCGATCCAGCGCGCGATCGATCTCGCGCGCCAGGGCGCCCGCGAGCTGAAGATCGACGTCTACGACACCGACTGGCAGTCGGAGGCGTACCAGACGGTCTCGGGCCAGAACTCGAACAACTCCGTGCGCGTCACGAACGCGTTCATGGTGGCCGTCGAGGCGGATGCCGAGTGGCCGCTCTATGCGCGCAGCGAGCTCGAGCGCGCGGCCGCCGACGATCGCGCGCCAAAGCCGATGCAGGTGATGCAGGCGCGCGAGCTGTGGGACGCGATCTGCGAGGCGGCCTGGACCTGCGCCGATCCCGGCCTGCAGTTCCACGACACGACGAACGAGTGGCACACCTGCCCGGCCGACGGCGAGATCCGCGCCTCGAACCCGTGCGCCGAGTACGTCTTCCTCGACGACACGGCTTGCAACCTCGCGAGCCTCAACCTGCGCCGCTTCGACACCGACGGCGAGTTCGACATCGCCACCTTCCAGCACGCCTGCCGGCTCTGGACCGTCGTGCTCGAGATCAGCGTGCTGATGGCGCAGTTCCCCTCCAAGGAGATCGCGCGCCGCTCGTACGACTACCGCACGCTCGGCCTCGGCTACGCGAACCTCGGCGCGCTGCTGATGCAGCGCGGCGTCGCCTACGACTCGCCCAAGGCGACCGCGTTCTGCGGCGGGGTCTCGGCGCTGATGCACTTCACGGCGCTCGCGACGTCGGCCGAGATGGCCGCGCTGCACGGGCCGTTCGAGCGGTTCGCGGCCAACCGCGAGCACATGCTGCGCGTCGTGCGAAACCACCGCCGGGCGGCGCTCGCCGCGCCGGTCGAGGAGTACGAGGGCCTCACGATCACGCCGCAGGGAATCGATCCGGGCGCGTGCGACGTCAAGCTCCTGCGCGCTGCGCGCGAGGCGGCCGACCGCGCCGTCGAGCTCGGCGAGCGGCACGGCTATCGCAACGCCCAGGTCACGCTGATCGCGCCGACCGGGACGATCGGCCTCGTGATGGACTGCGACACGACCGGCATCGAGCCCGACTTCGCGCTCGTCAAGTTCAAGAAGCTCGCGGGCGGCGGCTACTTCAAGATCGTCAACGCCTCGGTCCCGCCGGCGCTGCGGACGCTCGGCTACTCCGACGACGAGGTCAAGACGATCATCGACTACTGCGTCGGCAAGGGCACGCTCGCGGGCTGCCCGCACCTCTCGCCCGAGCGCCTGCTCGCGCTCGGCTTCGACGACGCCGCGATCGCGAAGGTCGAGGCCGGGGTGCCGACCGCGTTCGACATCCGCTTCGCCTTCAACCGCTTCGTGATCGGCGACGAGCTGATCACGGGAGCGCTCGGGATCCCGGCGGCGGAGCTCGAGGATCCCGCGTTCGACCTGCTCACGGCGCTCGGCTTCAACGGCGAGCAGGTCGAGACGGCGAACGCCTACGTCTGCGGCACGATGACCGTGGAGGGCGCACCGGGTCTGAAGGACGAGCACCTCTCGGTGTTCGACTGCGCGAACCAGTGCGGCCGCATCGGCACGCGATCGATCCGCGCGCTCGCACACATCGAGATGATGGCGGCGGCGCAGCCGTTCCTCTCGGGCGCGATCTCGAAGACGATCAACCTGCCGAACTCGGCGACGATCGCCGACATCGCCGAGTGCTATCGCGTCTCGCACCGCAAGATGGTCAAGGCGAACGCGCTCTACCGCGACGGCTCCAAGCTCAGCCAGCCGCTCTCGTCGACGGCGAGCGCGGCGCTCGAGACCGACGACGTCGACCCCGTGGAGATCCTCCCGAGCGCCGAGACGGTCGCCGAGCGCATCGTCGTCAAGTACCTGCAGGAGCGCCGGCGCCTGCCGCACCGTCGCGCCGGCTACACGCAGAAGGCCACGATCGGCGGCCACAAGGTCTACCTGCGGACGGGCGAGTACGAGAGCGGTGAGCTCGGCGAGGTGTTCATCGACATGCACAAGGAGGGCGCGGCCTACCGCTCCCTGATGAACTGCTTCGCGATCGCGGTCTCCCTCGGCCTACAGCACGGCGTGCCGCTCGACGAGTACATCGACGCGTTCTGCTTCACGCGCTTCGAGCCGAACGGGATGGTCCAGGGCAACTCGCAGATCAAGATGGCGACGAGCGTGATCGACTACATCTTCCGCGAGCTCGCGATCACGTACCTCGACCGCGACGACCTGTCCCATCCGGGCGGCGAGGACCTGCGGGGCGACACGCTCGGCCGCCCGCGCTCCGAGCGCACCCATCGCGGCGACGACGATCACCACGAGGCGCAGACCTGGCACGACCCGGACGACGTGCCGGAGCGCGCCGCCGGCGTCGCCGCAGCGGTGGCGACGGCCGTCAAGCTGGCGCCGGCACCGGTCCTCTCGGAGCGCGACGAGGCGAGGCTGAAGGGCTACGAGGGCGACGCCTGCGGGAACTGCGGGGCTCTCACGCTCGTACGCAACGGGACCTGCCTGAAGTGCATCAGCTGCGGCGAGACGAGCGGCTGCTCCTAGCCGACCTGCGGGAATTCAGCATCCGATGTCATATTTTTCCGACATCGGATGCTGAATTCCCGCAGAGCCTCGGCGGTCGCCGCCGGCCTGCTGCTCGACGCCTGGCTCGGCGAGCCGCCGGCTCGGATCCATCCGGTCGCTTGGCATGGCCGCGCGCTGCGGCGCCTCCAGCGAGCGACGGAGCGTGACTCACCCGCGGCCGGCGCGCTCCACACGTCGATTGCCGTGGGGTCGGCATTCGTCGCCGGGCGGCTCGTGCGCTCGACGGCCGCGGCGGTCGCCGTCTGCGCGTCGGGCCGGATGTTACGGGCCGAGGCGCGCACCCGGGCGCGCTCCCTCGTCAGCCGCGAGACGGCGGCGCTGACAGAGGTGGACCTGGCGCGAGCGGCAGTCGAGTCGCTGGCGGAGAACACGTCCGACGCGGTCACGGCGACGGCGATCTGGGCGCTCGCCGGCGGCGCGCCGGCCGCGCTCGCGCAGCGCGCGAGCAACACGCTCGACGCGATGATCGGCTATCGCAGCGAGCGCTACGAGCGCTTCGGGCTCGCCGCCGCGCGGCTCGACGACGTGCTCAACTACCCGGCCGCGCAGGTCACCGCGGCAGTCGTGATGCTCGTCCGGCCGCGGCGGGCGCGCGCCGTTCTCGCGTGCGTCCGACGGGACGCGGGTAACCACGCCTCGCCGAACTCGGGCGTCGCCGAGGCGGCGTTCGCAGCCGCGCTCGATCTGCAGCTCGGCGGCGCGACCGCCTACGCCACCGGCATCACGCATCGCCCCCCGATCGGCACCGGCGAAGCCCCCGTGCTCGCCGACGTCGAGCGCGCGGCGCGGCTCAGCCGAGACGTGCAGCTCGCGCTCGCCTGGCTCTGCGCCCTGCCCGGCGCGATCTCGCTCGTCAGCCGTCGAGC
>JANLRV010000049.1:0-12968 GCA_031361905.1 Actinomycetes bacterium | reverse complement strand
GCGGGGCCATGTTGCCCCCCGCCGCCGCTCTTATCTCCCCGCGGGGCGCCCACACGGGCTGTACCCGGGTGCGGGGCCGGGGCCCGCTCGCCGCGCCACGCGACGGGCTCTTCCCCAAGCGCTTCGCGAACGTCCACGGCGAGAAGGGAACGCCGGTCTTCGGCCTCGTCGTCTCGAGCGTGCTCGTGACGGCGCTGATGTTCCTCTACTTCAACCACGGCCTCAACGACATCTTCCAGAAGGTCATCCTGCTCGCGACGCTGACGACCCTCGTGCCGTACGCCTTCTCGGCCGCGGCCGAGCTGCAGATGTTCTTCCAGGACCGCGAGCTGTTCTCGCTGCGCTCGCTCACGCGAGACGCCGTGATCGCGGCGCTGGCGTTCGTCTACTCGTTCTGGATGATCTACGGCGCCGGCGAGGAGACGATCGCGAAGGGGTTCCTGCTGCTCACCGCCGGCACGCCCGTGTACGTCTGGATGAAGTGGCGCCAGGCGCACGATGCCGTGCTGCCGGATGCGCTCGTCGACAGCGATGCGCGCGGCGAGGCCCTCCATGCCTGAGAGCTCGTTTCAGACGCACTCTAGGCGCGGGTCCGTGCCCATCGTGGCAGAGCAGGCGCGGCTCGATGTCAGCTCGGAGATCGGCACGCTCCGCCGCGTGATCCTGCACCGCCCGGGTCGCGAGCACGAGCGCCTCACGCCCGAGAACAAGGACGAGCTGCTGTTCGACGACGTGATCTGGGTCAAGCGGGCACGCCAGGAGCACGACGCGTTCGCCGACGTGCTCGCCGACCGCGGCGTCGAGGTGCTGCTGCTCGCGGACCTGCTGGCGGAGACGCTCGAGCAGCCCGACGCCCGAGCCGAGGTGCTCGAGCGGACGATCGCCTCGGCCGCCTTCGGCAGGCACCTCGGCGCGGCGCTCCGTCGCCACCTCGAGGAGCGCCCGCCGGCCGAGCTCGCCGCGACGCTGATCGCGGGGGTCGCGAACGACGAGCTGGCGATCGCCGGCGACTCGCTCGTGAGCGTCGTGCAGCGGAGCGAGTTCCTGCTCCCTCCGCTGCCGAACCACCTCTTCACGCGCGACACCTCCGCCTGGATCGGCTCCCGCGTGTGTCTCAGCACGATGGCGCGTCCGGCGCGGCAGCGTGAGACCGTCCATCTCGACGCGATCTACCGGCACCACCCGTTGTTCGCGACCGCCGCGAGCGAGCGGTGGGCGGACGGCGATCCCGGCGCGCCCACGATCGAGGGCGGTGACGTTCTCGTGATCGGCAACGGCTGCGTGCTCGTGGGGATGGGCGAGCGGACGCACCCGGCGGCGGTCGAGCTGCTGGCCGAGCGGCTCTTCGCCGCGGGCGCTGCTCGCACCGTGATCGCGGTGCGCATGCCCGAGCGTCGCTCGGCGATGCACCTCGACACCGTGATGACGATGGTCGACCATGACGCCTTCACGATCTATCCCGAGCTCCGTCGCGAGCTCACGGCCTACGTCCTGCGACCCGGAGCCGACGGGCCCCGCGTGGAGTGGAGGAGCGACGTCTTCGGCGCCATCGCCGATGCGCTCGGCCTCGGCGAGGTCCGCCTGCTCGAGACCGGCGGCGATCGCTACGAGGCGCGCCGCGAGCAGTGGGACGACGGCAACAACGTGCTCGCCATCGCGCCCGGCGTCGTCGTCGCGTACGAGCGCAACGTCGACACGAACACGCGGCTTCGCCACGAGGGGATCGAGGTGATCACGATCGCGGGATCCGAGCTCGGCCGCGGTCGAGGCGGCCCGCGCTGCATGTCGTGCCCGATCGAGCGCGACCCGATCGATCAGAAGGATGCCTCCGCATGACGAGCCAGACCGAGCACGTGACCCAGCAGCACTTCCTCGACCTCGAGAGCACGACGCCCGAGGCGCTCGAGGAGCTGCTCGACCTCGCGGTGCGCATGCGCAGAAAGCCGCGGAGGTACGTCAAGCTGCTGCGCGGCGAGAGCGTCGCGTGCTACTTCGAGAAGCCGTCGACGCGCACGCGCGTGTCGTTCGAGGTCGCGGCCCATCGGCTCGGTGCGCTGCCGATCATGCTGCGACCGGACGAGCTGCAGCTCGGGCGCGGCGAGCCGATCTCCGACACGGCGAAGGTGCTCTCGAGCTACTGCTGCGCGATCGTCGGGCGCGTCTTCGACCAGGCGACGCTGCTCGAGATGGCGAGGCACGCGACCGTGCCCGTCGTCAACGCGCTCTCCGGCGACCACCACCCGTGCCAGGCGCTCGCCGACCTGCTGACGATGCGCGATCACTTCGGGCAGCTCGCCGGCCTCAGCGTCGCCTACGTCGGTGACACGACGAACGTGGCGAACTCGCTGATGCAGGCCTGTGCGCTGGCCGGCGTGAAGATCACGCTGAGCGCTCCGCTGCGCTACACCGGAGATCCGGAGATCGTGCGTCAGGCGGATCGCGTCGCGAGCACGAACGGCACCGAGGTGCGTCAGGTGGAGTCGGCCGAGGAGGCCGTGAGCGGCGCCGACGTCGTCTACGCCGACTCGTGGGTCTCGATGGGGAGAGAGGACGAGCAGGCGCAGCGGGTCCGCGCCTTCGAGCCGTTCCGCGTCACGCGCGAGCTGATGGCGCTGGCGCAGCCCGAGGCCGTGTTCATGCACTGCCTGCCGGCCCATCGGGGCGAGGAGGTCACCGCCGAGGTGATCGATGGCCCGCAGTCGATCGTCTTCGCCCAAGCGGCGAACCGGCTGCCGACCGAGCAGGCGGTCCTCTGGGCGCTCGTCGCGCACCGCCACGAGGACGACTCCGAGGACGAGGATCGCTGATGGGCTACTTCGACGGCGACCACATGGGCGGGCTCGGCTTCTTCGGCATGGTCTTCTCCCTGCTGCTCGCGGTTGCGATCTGGGTCTCACTGCTCGTGCTGCTCGTCCGCCGGTTCGCGGCTCCGTGGCAGCCGCCGCACGCCGATGGCGGGCAACGCCAAGACGGCGCCGAGGAGCTGCTCCGCCTGCGCTTCGCGCGCGGCGAGATCGACGCGAAGCAGCTTGCGGACATGCGTGACGCGCTCGCCGAGGACCGCGCGCGGCACTGACGACAACGAT
Organism: Actinomycetes bacterium; assembly: GCA_031361905.1. Taxonomy (GTDB): domain Bacteria; phylum Actinomycetota; class Thermoleophilia; order Gaiellales; family JALYLC01; genus JANLRV01. Next base: position 9,882 of record JANLRV010000049.1, on the reverse strand, counting down.
CTAGTCGTTCTGGCTGGTGGCCTTCCTCTCCGCCGCTGCGCGTCGGCGCCCGGGGATCGCGGCGACGACCAGCAGGACCGCGAGCGCCAGGAACGTCCGCAGAGATGCCTGCGGCCAGTGGAGGGTCGCCGATCCGTGGTACCAGGCCGGATCGAACAGCGCCACCCCGACGGCGATCGCGAGGCGGCCGAACGTTCCGCAGACCAGGAACAGCGTCAGCAGCAGGATTCCCCCGAAGCCGAGCTCGGGCGCGCCGATCGCCGACGCGAAGCCGAGCATGTTCCAGGCCAGCCAGACCGCAAGCGGCGCGAGCGCGAAGGCGGCGACCGCCACGATCACGAGCAGCGACGTCGCCCCGGCCACGAGCGTGCCGAGACCGAGCGCGGCGAGCGCCCACTGGCCCGGAGTGCGCGGCACCCACGGCGGGCGCCACTCGGTCGATCGGTCGCTGCGCATTGCGCCTCCATCGTCGCGTGGACGTGCAGATCCCGCGTCCGTACCGTCGGCTGTGCGCGGCGCGGACGCGGGCTTAGAAGCTCTCACTGTTAGAGCTTCGTTAGATCGTCTCAGGCGCTGACCGCGAGACGGTTGTCGACGTGCGACACGCCCGGAGCGGCCCAGGCTGCATGCTCGGCCTCGGCGCGCTCTGCGAGCGAGTGGACCGTGCCGCGAAGCACGATCTTCCCGCCGGCCTCCTCGACCACGATCCGCCGGGCGTCGATCACGGCGTTCCGCTGGAACGCTCCCTCGATCTTCACCTTGACGTCCTTCGCCGAGGCACGCGGCGCGAGCTTGATCAGGTTCGAGACGCCGACCACGCCGCGGATGTCGCGCACCGCCAGCTCTGCGGCCCGGCGCTCGAACTGCCACTCGACGCTGCCGTCGAGCGTCACGAACCCGTTGCTGACGGTGACCTTGGCGGCGCCGTTCGGCACGACGGCCGACCAGCGAAGCGCGTGCACGGCCGCGTCGGCGATGTCGGAGTCCGACCCGCCGTGCGTGCCCGTCGGCGCGACCATGATCTCGTTCGCGACGCCCTGCACACCGAACACGCGCCGCGCCGCCCGCGCCGCGGCGACCTTCTGCGTGTAGGTGGCGACGTTGCCACGCAAGGTCACGACGTGGTCGTCGGCGGTGACGCCGACCCCGGCCGAGTCGATCGATGGCTCCCACTTGAGCTCGCTGAGCACGCGGCCCTGCAGGTCCGAGTCAGTGGTGATCATGGGATCTCCCTCCAAGCTGGATGTGTCGATACGCCAGCACGGTAGGTCTGGCCAGGCGGTTCCGCATCGGTGAAATCCGCGAGGGGCGATACGGAAAGCCCGCCTCCCGGGGGCCGACGCGCACGGCGTTGAACGCGCGAGGCTCGCGGCTATCGCGCAGGCCTTCCCCGCGTGCTCGCGCATGCTCGCGTACACCGTCATGCGCGAGGATCGTTGGTGCCCAACCGACTCGCAGGAGATGAACGATGACCCGGATCCTCGCCGCCTATGACGGCTCCGAAGAGGCGCATCGCGCGCTTGACAGCGTCGTGCGCCACCACCGGCCGGGAGACCTCGTCACGGTCATCCACGTCACTCCGGCCGTGACCGCCGGCGGGCTCGTCGGCTTCGAGACGCCGTCGGCCGAGCAGGCGCCCCGCGTGATCGACGACGCCCGGGCGCTGCTCACGTCGCAGGGCATCGACGCGGTCGTGCTCGAGCGCTTCGGCGATCCGGGGACGCTGATCTGCGAGGAGGTCGAGAAAGGCACGTTCGACAAGCTCGTGATCGGCGACCGGCATCACAACCTGCTCGAGCGGGCCGTGATCGGCTCGGTCAAGTCATGGGTCGAGAAGCATCCCCCGTGCGAGGTCTTGATCGTCCGCTGATCGGGCGCGACGCGCTCGGACGGCGACGGCGCCGACTTGACGACGCTCGAGCCAGAGCCTCTCGTGGTCGGGGATTCGCAGCGAGGACGGCATCGCGGTCACGGGTCGGGGCGCGTGTCACGGCCGTTTCGATGGCGAGCGGTCGCGGAGGACTGGGACGTGTTCTGCGCGGCTGGGTGGCCGTGCAGGCGATCGCGTGCAATGCGCAATCCTCGTAGCCGACGGCCGCCCCGTCGGCGAGCCACGCGCGGGCCGCCGAAACGGGTCTCGCGAACGTCCGGTCCGCGAGCGACGATGCGGTCATGGAACACGCACGACCGCTTCGCATCTGCATCTCCGGAGCCCTCGGTGACGTCGGCCGGCACCTGATCGAAGGAGTCGTCGCCGACCCGGCCTACGAGCTCGTGAGTGCTGTCGCTCGACGCGAGCTGGGCCGGGACGTCGGCGAGGCGATCGGTCGCAGCGCGGTGGGTGTTTCGATCACCGACGACCTCGCGGCGGCTCTCGACGCCGGCGTCGACGCGCTGATCGACTACACGCACCCGAGCGTGATTCGCGACCACATCGCGCTCGCGTTCGAGCGCGGCATCCCGGTCGTGATCGGCACGACCGGTCTGACCGACGAGGACTTCGCGGAGATCGACACGGCAGCTCGCGGGGCGGGCGTGGGTGCGGCCACGGGCAACTTCGCGATCACGGCCGCCTTGCTCCAGCACCTCGCGAAGATCGCCGCCCGGGTGATTCCGCACTGGGAGGTCATCGACCTCAACCCTGCGACCAAGCCGGACGTGCCGAGCGGCACGGCTCGTGAGCTGGCGGAGGTGCTCGGCGAGATCCAGCACCCGGTGGTCGCGCTCGACGATGACGAGCTGATCGGTCCGCCTGCGGCGCGAGGTGCCGTGTTCGGAGGCGCGCGCGTTCACTCGGTCCGGCTTCCAGGCTGCAGCCCGTGGACGGAGATCATCTTCGGGCTGGACGGCGAGCGGCTCGTCCTCCGCCACGACCAGCAGCCGGGCGGCGGAATCTTCGTGAACGGCTCGCTGCTCGCGGCGCGGCACATCCAAGGCGCGCCGGGCCTCGTCCGCGGGCTGGACTCGATCCTCTTCTCGTAGCCCGCGTTGAGGCGGGTCTCGCATGGCGTTTGATTGCGGGCCTGCGCGGGGATGACGCGTAGATCAGGCTCGGCTATCTGCGCAGGTCTGACAGCGACGCACGAGGAATCTCATCGACGACCGATGAGGTTGCGTGCGCGGCACGGTCTGAGCTGCAGGTAGCAACGAGGGAGCCGACGTGACGACGACCCAGACCTATCAGGTGTACTTCAAGGCGACGGCGCAGGCGATCTGGGATGGCCTCACCACCGCCGAGCAGACGCGGGCCTATGGCTACCGCTGCCCCGTTGAGTACGACCTTGCACCGGGCGGTGCCTTCCGCACGTCCCCGAGCGACGAGATGCGGGAGATGGGAGCCTCCGACACGATCATCGAGGGTGCGGTGCTCGAGGTGGACGCGCCGCACAGACTCGTTCAGACGTGGCACGCGCTTTTCGACGAGACGACCTCCGCGGAGGCGGTCACGCGGCTCAGCTTCGAGCTCGAGGAGGCGTGGGAGGGCGTGATCAGGCTGACGCTCACGCACGAGCTCGACGGCGCGCCGTTCACGGCCGCGCTCGTGAGCGGCTCGATGCCGAACACGGGCGGCGGGTGGAGCTTCATGCTGAGCGACCTGAAGACGCTGCTCGAGACCGGCACGGCGCTCACCGGCTGATCGTGGGAGCAGTTTCCGCAGACCGCCAGAAGGGCGTAGGATGCCGCCCCGTGGGAGATCAGTCGCTCACCGTGAAGGCCGACGCAGGCGCGACGGAGCGCCAGTTCGAGCAGTACCGCGGCGAGCTGACGGCGTATTGCTATCGCATGCTCGGGTCTCCGTTCGAGGCCGAGGACGCCGTCCAGGACACCTTCATCCGCGCCTGGCGCGGGCTCGATCGATTCGAGGGCCGCGCGGCGCTGCGCTCGTGGCTCTATCGCATCGCGACGAACGTCTCGCTCGACATGCTGAGCGGGCGGGAGCGCCGGGCGCGCCCGATGGACCTCGGTCCCGCGCAGGAGCCGATCCTGTCGAACCTGCGCACGTTGCCAGAGGTGACGTGGATCGAGCCGATCCCCGACTCGCTCGTCGTGCAGGCCGATGCCGATCCCGCCGAGGTGACGGTCGCGCGCGAGACGATCCGCCTCGCCTTCATCGCCGCTCTGCAGCACCTGCCACCGCGCCAGCGCGCCGTCCTGATCCTCTGCGAGGTGCTGCGCTGGCAGGCGAGCGAGGTGGCCGAGCTGCTCGAGACGACGGTTGCATCCGTCAACAGCGCCCTGCAGCGCGCGCGTGCGACGCTCGCGGCGAGCAACGTGAGCCCGGCGACGACCCCGACCGAGCTCGGTGAGGCCGATCGCGCGCTGCTCGATCGCTACGTCGCCGCATTCGAGCAGTACGACATGGACGCGCTCACCCTGCTGATCCGCGAGGACGCGACGCAGGCGATGCCACCGTTCGACCTGTGGCTGCAGGGCCGCGACGACATCCTCACCTGGTGGTTCGGTCCGGGCGCCGGCTGTCGCGGCTCGCGTGTGATCCCGACGACCTCGGCGAACGGGTCGCCGGCGTTCGCGCAGTACAAGCAGAGCCCGGAGGGCGGCTATCACGCCTGGGCCCTGCAGGTGATCGAGCTGGCGGACGGCCAGATCGTCGACTTCCAGTTCTTCCTCGACGTCGAGCGCGTGTTCCCGCTGTTCGGGCTGCCCCTCCACCTCGAGGACTAGCCGGGCAGGACGTCCTCGAGGCCCATCAGGGCCACCAGCTCGATCAGCTCCGGCGAGGCGTTGCGCAGCCTCACCCGGCACCCGTATCGCTGCGCGGCGAGCTGCAGCCGCGCGAGCGCGTCGACCGTGACCGCGTCGATGGGCACGCCCTTCGCGTCGCAGATCGTGGGGCCGGGGCCGTGGCGCTCGAGCAGGCCGCACACGCGCGTGCAGAGCCCCGCCAGGTCTGACCGCGCGATCGGGCCCCAGACCGAGAACGTGAGGGCTTCCGGGTCGGCCATCGGGAATCAGACCGGCTCGGGAAGCCGGACTCATCGGTGCCTCGACGGTCGGGGCGAGCTGCGGCCTACGCCACGGCGTCGACCCGCAGCGGGTCGGGCTGGCCGACCTGCGACTCGATCTCGACCACGCGCCCGGCCGCTGCGGCGAGCAGGATGCCGCGCGCGACCTCGACGATGTGGGAGCCCAGCTCGCCGGAGGCTCGGTGCGGACGCCCCGCGGCGATCGCCTCGACCATGTCGTGCAGCCCGATGCCGCGGGCGTCGGCGCCGCCGCGCGAGGCGTAGGGCACGTCCTCCCAGCGATCGCGACCGCGCTTGAAGCGCACGAGGCCGCCGAACGCGTTCGGGTCCGGCAGCGCCATCACGCCTTCGGTTCCGTGAATCGCGACGTCGCAGACGTACTGTCCGGGCGCCTCGAAGCTCGCGACGAGGTTGCCCGTGACGCCGCTCGCCAGCTCGAGCGCCGCGGTCGTGTGCGTCGGCGTCGAGGCGGTGAAGCGCTCGCCTGCGCGCGGTCCGATCTCGATCGTGCGCTCGCGCGTGCGCATCGAGGCGAAGCCCGCGACGCGCCGGATCGGGCCGAGCAGCGCCACGATCGCGGTCAGGTAGTACGGGCCCATGTCGAACAGGGGCCCGGCGCCGTCGGCGTAGAAGATGTCGGGGTTGGGGTGCCACGTCTCCTGACCGCCGACGAGCATCGCCGCGCTGACCGAGAGCGGCTCGCCGATCGCGCCCTCGTCGATCGCGACCCGGCCGGCCTGGTAGGCCGAGCCGAGGAAGATGTCGGGCGCGCAGCCGATCCGCAGGCCGAGCCGGTCCGCCTCGGCAGCGAGCGCCGCTGCCTCCGGGACGTCCGTGGCGAGCGGCTTCTCGGTGTAGACGTGCTTGCCGGCCTCGAGCGCCTGTCGCGTCATCGCGGCGTGTGCCGACGGAGGCGTGAGGTTGAGCACGATCTCGATCGAGCCGTCCGCGATCACGTCCTCGACGCTCGCGACCGCGAGGCCGGTGTCCCTGCCGAGCGCCTCGGCGTTCGCCCGATCGACGTCGGCGCAGGCGACGAGCTCGAAGGAGCCGAAGGCCGCCGCGTTCTCCACGTACGCGCGGCTGATCACGCCGCAGCCGATCACGCCGACCTTCATGCGCCCTCCCCGAGCATCTTCGTGACGGCGGCGAACGAGCGGCGCGCGGCCTCGAGCTCCGAGCCGTCCGCTTCGTCCTGCTCGACGATCAGCCACTCGACCCCGGCCTTCACGGCCGCCGGGACGATCCGCTCGAAGCCGACCGCCCCGTCGCCGGCGGGGCAGAACGAGTGCTCGCCGCGCACGCGGAAGTCCTTGACGTGGAGCAGCGGCCCGCGACCGAGCAGGTCGACCGGATCGACCCCGGCGTACCAGGCCCAGCCGGCGTCAAGCTCGAGGAAGACGTTCGGCGGCAACCGCTCGAGGAAGCCCTGCTCCACCTCGGCATCGTGGTTGTGGTAGCCGAGCTCGATGCCGTGCCGCGCGGCGGCCTTTGCCGCCGTCGAGATGCGCGCGAGCGTCGCCGCGGTGAGGTTGTCGGGGTGGACCCAGCTGACCACGAGCCGATGCCAGCCGAGCGCGTGGGCCTCGGCGGCGAGCTCGGGCAGGTCGTCCTCGATCGCCTCGAGCCGGGCGTGCCGCCCGCAGGCCTCAAGACCCAGCTCCTCCAGCCAGGTCGCCACCTGTGCCGGCGCGTGGCCGTGCAGGTCGAACAGCTCGACGCCGTCGTAGCCGATCGCCGCGACCTCGCGCAGCGTCGCCTCGAGGTCGTCGTCGGCGGCCGTGCGCACCGAGTAGAGCATCAATCCAACGGGTGTCATGCCTTCTGCCTCACATAGTGACCTGGGCGCAGCGTGCCACGAGGTGCCCCGGCTCGACCTCGACGAGCTGCGACGGGGCTGCATCGAACTGACCGTTTGCCGTCAAGGCACGCCAGGCCTCGTCTGCTCCGTCATCCTGCCATTTCTCGTGGAGGTGCGGGACGAAGGCGATCAGCATGATGATCTCGTCCGCGACGAGCAGCCGGACGTCCAACGTCAGCCCAACGGATCCTGGAAGACGCCCTGGACGTGGCGGTAGTAGTCCTTCAGCCGACCTCGCTCGAGCCGCGAGACCTCCACCTCGTCGAACTGGATCGCGCCGTCAAGGGGGCAGACGCAGGATCATCCGTCCGATGGTGTGCCGCGCTCGCCGATCGGCGCAGCGGCCCGGTGTGTCGGATTGACCGGTTCGCTGACGCGGATGCCTCCGGTCCGCCGTCCGGCTGGTCCGCAGACGCGACGTCAGCTCGGCGAGGGACCCGCCGCGAGCGCCTGCATCCACGGCGTCGAGCGATACCGATCCCAGGCGTCGGGGAGGAGCGCCACGACGGGACCGTCGAGATCACCGCGACTCGCAACGCGCAGTGCGGCTGCGACCGCGGTCCCTGCTGAGCCTCCGACGAGCAGGCCCTCCTCGCGAAGGAGCCGGCCGGTGATCGCGAATGACTCCTCGTCGGAGACGCGCTCAGCGGCGTCGATCACGGTGCGATCGAGGTTGGCCGGCGGTGAGCTCTGGCCGATTCCCTCGATCGCGTACGGGGCCTCGGCGTCGCCGGTCGTGCCGTCGACCCAGGCCGCGAGCAGCGAGCCGATCGGGTCGGCGAGCACCACGCGCGCCGTCGGGCAGGCTCGCCGGAGGAACCTGCCGACGCCCGTGATCGTGCCGCCGGTCCCCGCGCCGGCGACGAACGCGCCGATCCGCCCGCCGGCCTCGACGAGGATCTCCGGTCCCGTCGTCTGCTCGTGAATCGCCGGGTTGGCCGGATTCGCGAACTGGTCCGCGAGAAACCAGCCGTGCTCGCTCGCGAGGCGGCGTGCGAGCTGCTGGAAGTTGCGCGGGTCGGACAGCGGCGCGTTCTCCGCGATCACCACCCGAGCGCCGAGCTGCGCGAGCGCGTGGCGCTTGTCGACCGACATCTTCTGCGGCATCACGCAGACGAGCTCGTAGCCGCGGACGGCGGCGACGAGAGCGAGCCCGATGCCCGTGTTCCCCGCCGTCGCCTCGATGATCGTGGCTCCCGGAGCGAGCACGCCGCGTTGCTCGGCGTCTTCGACGATCGCGAGCGCGAGGCGGTTCTTGACGCTTCCGCCGGGGTTCAGGTGCTCGCACTTCGCGAGCAGCGGCACGGGCAGCCCCGCGCCGATGCTCAAGAGCGGGACGAGCGGTGTCGAGCCGATCCGGTCGAGGATGCCGGAGAGCATGGCTGCACGATAGGGAGGCGCGCGGTGCGGGACGGATCGATCCGGCTCCAAGGCCATCTTCAGGGTGATGCTCGCCCGCACCGGATCCGGGTCGATCCCCGACCTGCGCGGCGCTATGATCGGCGGTCTCGTCTAGCAGGAGGCCCCGCTGTGGTCACGCTCGTCGTTCATCACAGAGTTCGCGACTACGACGAGATCGAGCATCGCCTCTACCAGGACCCTTACGAGCCGAATCGCGTTGTCATCCACAACGACTTCGCGTCCGAGCAAGCTGCTCGCGGGATGCTCGGAGATCCGTCGCTGAAGGATGCGATGACGCGCGGAGGCGTGATCGGCGAGCCGGGCGTCGGCACGGCCGTGCTCGGCGAGCGGAAGGTCTACGGGGGCTCGGCGGCCTCCTCCCGCTAGCAGCGAGGCTCGCCGCTCAGACGGCGGCTCTCGCGTGCACGGTCATGAGGCGGTGCCGATCCGGTGGAGCGGCCGGCCGCCGACGCCGAGGGCGAGCACGGCGAGGATCTCGTCGGGGCGGGGCGCGTCGTCGACGGCGAACGAGATCGCGTCCATGTCGTCGAACACCCAGATGTCGGAGCAGTTCGTCAGCGGCACGGTGATGCGCGTGCCCGGCGCGCCCAGCAGCTTCGTCGAGGGGATGATCGCGGGGCCCTTGCCGAGCGCCGCTCTGACCGGCGCGCCGAACCTCGGGTGGATCAGCGCAGCCGCGTGCTCGAGCTCGCCGTCGGTTCCGACGATCGCAGCCTTGCCGTACGCGGCGACCTCCTCGGCGGGGCGGCGCAGCGCGGCGAGGGCCTCGTCGGCGAGCGCCTGCCCGAGCTGCGCACCGAGCTCGACGAGGGCGTCGACGTCCGCCTCGTAGCGACCTGCGAAGGGGTTCCGGAAGACGATGCCCGCGGCGACCTTGCGATGCATGCCATCGACGCGGCGGCCCATCTCGCGCTGTGCGGTCTCGACGATCGAGACGGTCTTCCGTACCTCGAGCTCCACCTGGCTCCTCTCCGAGTGCTGGTCTGTAGACGATACGGCGCCGGCCGACGCTGGACGTGATCGTGCCCACGCGGATCGCGGCGGTCGCGTCGCGGCAGCGGGCTCGGCGATCGGGAATGCTGTGGGTCCGCAGGAATCGATCAGGTCATCGGCGAGACCGGGAGAAGCAGGTGGAGTATCGACAGCTGGGCCGTTCAGGGCTTCGCGTCTCGACGTTGGCGTTGGGAACCGCGACGTTCGGCGGCACGGGCGGGCTCGAGCTGTGGGGAAACACCGATGTAGCCGGCGCGCGCCGCTTGATCGCGAGCTGCGTCCACGCGGGCGTGAATCTGATCGACACGGCGGACGCCTACTCCGACGGTCTCTCAGAGGAGATCCTCGGCGAGGCGCTGCAGGGCAGCCACGCCGACGTGCTCGTCGCCACCAAGGTCCGGTTCTCGACGGGCACGGGCCCGAACGACGCGGGTCTCTCCCGGCATCACATAGTCGCCGCCTGCGAGGCGAGCCTGCGTCGCCTCCGCCGCGATCACATCGATCTGTATCAGGTGCACGAGTGGGACGGGTGGACGCCGCTCGAGGAGACGCTCGGGGCGCTCGATGCGCTCGTCCAGTCGGGCAAGGTGCGCTACCTCGGGTCGTCCAACTTCTGCGGCT
>JANLRV010000045.1:0-5972 GCA_031361905.1 Actinomycetes bacterium | reverse complement strand
AGAGCGGCAGATCGAGCAGCACGAGCGGCTCGGCCGCGAGCTCTGCAAGCGTCACGTGCGTGCGCTCGGCGAGCGCGTGGCCGCGCGGCAGCAGCGCGTAGGGGGGAGCGTGCGCGAGCGGCTCGAACGCGACATCGTCCTCGAGTCCGAGGTCGTAGGTGAGCGCGACGGAGATCGATCCATTGCGCAGCGCGACGACGAGCTCGGCTTGATCGCCCGTCTGAAGGTCGACGCTGGCGCCCGGCCAGCGCTGCTCGAAGAGCCGGCAGACGGGCGGCGCGATGATCGGGGCGAGCGTCACGAGGCAGCCGAGCGCGAGCCGGCCTGAGACGCCGGCCACGAGCTCCGAGGATCGCTGCTCGAGCCGTGTGGTGGCGGCGAGCACGGTGCGCGCATCTTCGAGGAGCTCGCGCCCCGCTGGTGACGGCGTGCCGGCACGACCGGGCCCGCGCACGAGCAGCTGCACGCCGAGCGCTCGCTCGAGGTCGGCGAGCGAGGCCGAGACGGTCGCCTGTGCCAGATGGAGCCGCTCGGCTGCGGCGCCGAGACCCCCGTGCTCGCAGGCGGCGACGAAGCACGAGAGCTGTCTGAGCGTGAAGCGCGCGGTCCCGTCGATCATCGTCAGAGACGATTATATCTCTGTCAAATAGCTGACTTGACGGAGGTTCGCCGATCGTCGACGCTGCCGGTGGCCGATCGGACGGTCGGATCTCATCAGGGGGTGCAGCGATGATCAGGACGGGCGAGCAGTATCGCGACTCGATCCGCGACGGGCGCGAGGTCTGGATCGACGGGGAGCGAGTCGCCGATGTGACCACGCACCCTGCCTTCAAGCCGATCGTCGACATCCGCGCGCGGATCTACGATCTCGCGCACGAGGAGGCGACGCAGGACGTCATGTCCTACGTCGACGACGAGAGCGGCGAGCGCTGCGCGACGGGCTCGAAGCTGCCGCTGACGAAGGCCGACTGGCATGCCAAGCGGCTCGCGGTTGACACCGTGCTCGACGACATCTCCGGCATCGTCACGCGCGTCGGCGACGAGACGGTGGGCGAGATGTGGTCGCTCTACGACGGCCAGTCCGTGCTCAACGAGATCGATCCGGCATTCTCCGAGCACATCCGCGCCCACGTCGGCTACGCCGCGCTCGCTGACCCTTTCCACGTCTCGGCGAACACCGATCCGAAGGGCGATCGGGCGAAGCGCCCGCAGGATCAGGATCCCGACGTCTTGCTGCACGTCGTGCGCGAGACCGACAGCGGCATCGTCGTGCGCGGTGCCAAGTTCGAGACTGCGGCCGCCTACGCGAACCAGGCGTTCGTGAAGCCGACGATCGGCGACTGGGGCGGCGCGGAGCTGTCCGAGTACGCCGTCGGCTTCGTCGCCGACATGGCCGCTCCGGGCGTCAGGCACATCTGCCGCTCGACGTTTGCCGGACAGCGCTCGGTCGAGGACTACCCGCTCTCCAACCGCTTCGACGAGATCGACACGATCATCGTCTTCGACGACGTCGAGATCCCGTGGGAGAACGTTTTCTTCAACCGCCACACGCGCGCCGCCGCGTTCATCCGCGCGACGCTGCACCGCTACAGCATGTTCCCGTTCGTGCAGCGGCACCTGCGGTTCGCCGATCTGCTCGTCGGCACCGCGTACACGAACGCGGCGCAGACCGGCGTGAAGATGCACCAGGGCGTGCGCGAGAAGCTCGCGGAGCTGGCCTGCTACCGCGAGAGCATCAACGCGCATCTGACCGCCGCGATCGAGCTGGCCGAGATCAGCCCCGGCGGGCTCTTGATGCCGAATCAGGCGCTCCTCTACAGCGGTCGCGTGATCGCCTGCTCGCAGCTTCCCGCGATGATGCACCTGGCCCGCGACCTCTGCGGCGGCCAGCTCTGCGTGACGCCGAGCGCCGCGTCCTTCGCGTCGCCCGAGACCGGCCCGTGGCTGCAGAAGTACTACCAGGTGGGCGAGCACGACGCGGATGACCGGCGCAAGCTCTTCGCGTTCGCGCGCGACCTGCTGAACTCCGACTATGCCGGCCATCGGCTGACGTTCCAGCTGTTCGCGCAGTCGCCCGCGTTCGCGCACCTGCTCGCGGTCTACAACAACTACGACTTCGACGGACCCGCCGACCTCGCCCGCCGCTACGCGGGCCTCTCGGGGCCCGCCACGGCGACCGCCTGAGCGAGCGAGTCGCCCGTCGGCAAGAGCGCGCCGCTGTGGTCGATCATCGAGTGATCGGCGCGGTGCGGGTGGGCGTGGGTGAGCTCGCCATGCCGGTGCGCGTGCGGGTGGATCAGGTTGGCCGCGAGCAGGGCGTCGCGGTCCTCGAGGACTGACTCGGGCGTTCCGTCGAGCACGATCCTGTGCGCCTCCGAGAAGACCAGGCAGCGATCGCAGACCCACTCGAGCACGTCGAGATCGTGCGTGGCGAGCACGATCGTCTTGCCCGCTCGCCGGAGCTCGACGATCAGCTCGAGGAGCCACTGCTGCGTGCGTGGATCGAGCGCGGCGGTCGGCTCGTCGAAGAGCAGCACCTCGGGGTTCATCACGAGCACCGAGGCGATCGCGACGCGCTTCTTCTGGCCGCCTGAGAGCTGGTAGGGCGCGCGGTCGGCGAGCTCGGTGATCTCGAGCAGCGCGAGCACGTCGGCGATGCGCTGCTCGATCTCGTCTCGTCCGATCGCGAGCTGCAGCGGCGCGAACGCGATCTCCTCGCGGACGGTGGGCGAGAACACCTGGGCGTCCGCGTTCTGGAAGATGAAGCCGACGCGGCTGCGGAATGCGGTCGAGAACTGCTCGTCCTCGAGGGCGTCCTCGGTGACCGGCTGGCCGAACGCGGAGAAACTGCCGGCGTCGGGGAAGACGAGCCCGTCGAGCACCTTGAGGAGCGTCGACTTGCCGCAGCCGTTGGCTCCGAGCAGCCCGAGCGTCTCGCCCCGCACGACGTCGAACGAGACGCCGTCGAGCGCCGCGAAGCGACCCAAGTAGGAGTACGAGAGCTCGCGGCACGCGAGCACCGTCCGGTCATCCGAGCGCACGATCGCCTCCGATCAGAAGCGCCGCGGCGAGGGCCGCCACGGCGAAGGTTGCAGCGTCCGCCGGGCGGAACCGCGCGACGTCGAGGGTGCGAGCGTCTCCGCGATAGCCGCGGCTCGTCATCGCCTGGTGGACCTCCTCGGAGAGCGCGTGCGCCTTGCCGAAGAGCGCTCCGGCCGTGGCCCCGACGAAGGCGCGTCCGCTTCGGCTGTCACGCTCGGGCGCGATCGAGCGCGAGCGCCGCGCGATGTACATGTCCTGCACCGCTGCGAGCAGCACGAACAGGTAGCGGTAGGCCATGCCGATCACGAGCACGAACAGCTTCGGCACGCCGAGCGAGCGAAGGCCGGCGAGCAGCTGCGTCCACGGCGTCGTCAGCGTGACGAGCACGACGAGCGAGATCGACGCCGCGACACGGCTCACGATCAGCGCCGCTGCGACGAGTCCCTGGCGGGTCAGGCCGAGGCCGAACGGCAGCGGCACGACGACGTCGCCATCGGTGACGACGTTGAGCGTCGCCGGCAGCACGATCACGCCGGTGAAGATCGGGATGAACAGCCAGACGCGCTTGATGAAGAAGCCGAGCGGCAGCCGCGAGGCGAGCGCGAGCAGGAGCGCGCCGGCGTAGGCGGCGAGCAGCACGGGCACGTGGCGGACGAGCGCGACGGCGATCAGCAGGCCGATCAGCGCGACGAGCTTCGCGCGGGCGTCGAGGCGCTGCAGCAGGCCGGGGGCCTTCGCGACGTCCTCGGAGAAGAGCGCCGACTGCAGCACGCTTCCCGCGCCCGCGATCGTCTTCGCGACGAAGCTCCCTCGGCGACGCTTGCCGATGCAGCCGCACGGACAGAGGCCGAGCTCCGGCGTGAGCAGCCAGGCGGGCGTTTCGACCGCCGCCGTCATGGCGCCAGCACCGGCTGCTCGGCATCGTCGCCATCGGCGCGGGAGACCACCCGCGCCAGCGCGATCACGAGCGCGATCGCGGTGGCCACGGCAAGGCAGCCTACGAGCGCCGAGAGGAGGTAGCCGGCGCGCTCGTGCGACCCGCCGGAGAAGCCGTAGCCATCGAGCACGGTGTGGCTCCACCAGCCGGTGTAGTCGTGCAGGCCCTGTGGCACCGCGGCGAGGTGGTACCGCGCGAGATCGAGGTTCTGCGGCGCGTCCTCGCCGAACGCCCCGCCCGGCGCGAGCAGCCCGAGCGGCGTCAGCGCCAGCATCGCGCCGAGCCCATAGAAGGCCCAGCGCCAGCCGAGCGGGCGGTGCGGTATGGCCGAGCCGGCCTCGGGCACGTGCGCGTGGTTGATGCGCAGCAGCGGCAGGTTCGCGCGCTGCAGGTAGGCGACGACGCCCGCGGTGAGTGCGAACTCGACGAAACCGGCCACGGTGAGGTGCGCGAGCGCCATCGCCGGGATTGTCTGCGAGAGGTGGAACGGCGCGTACAGCGGCGTGCCGTCCGAGGTGTGGAAGAGCTCGGGCTGCAGCCCGAACTCGATCGCGGCGACGAGCGCCGCGGTGTTCAGGCCGACGTAGCCGCCGAGCCCGGCAGCGAGCGCGCGGCGGCGGGCCGTGAGCGAGGTGTGCCGCGTCACGGCCCGGTAGACCGCATAGCCGACGAACGGCATCACGAACGCCATGTTGAAGGCGTTTGCGCCGAAGGCCAGCACGCCGCCGTCGCCGAAGAAGAGGGCCTGGATCGCGAGCGCGACGCTGAGCGATATGACCGCCGCCCAGGGGCCGAGCAGGCACGCGATTAGCACTCCTCCGACGGCGTGCGCCGACGAGCCCACGGGCCTCGGCCCGTTGAACATCTTCACGGTGAAGCAGTACGACGAGAAGACGGCCGTCGGCGGCGCGTAGCGGCTCTTGACGACGCGCTTCGCCCGCGTCGCGGCAGTCGACCAGACCGGCACCATCGCCGCGGCGAGCACGCCGCACGTGGCCGGGCTGAGATAGCCGTCGGGAATGTGCATCGGTCCGTTCCTTCCCCTCGTCCCTGGACTGCAACTGCACGCGATTCGCGCGCGCCGTGCGATCGGTTCGAGCGGCCTGCGATTGCATTGCTAAAGCTCCTGCGTGAGCCGCCGAAACAGTGAGGATGGGTAGCGTCGCATTCGGCACGAGCCGCGTGGCTCGCTCGCTCCGGCGAACGGGCGCCGCGACGGTGCTCGCCGTCGCGCTGTTCCTGGCGATCTGCGGCCTGCGGCTCGTCGTGCCGAACCCGCAGGATGTCCCGTTCCTGCTCTTCATCATCCCGATCGCGCTGATCGCGTCCGACTTCGCCGTGGCGGGTGGAATCGCCGCGGGCCTCGTCGCCCTCGCGACCATCGCGGCGTGGGGCCACTTCGGCCGGCTCGACTTCGGTCCGGCCGGGTATCTCTCTCGCGCCCTCGGGCTGCTGCTGATCGGCGGCCTGCTCGGCAAGGTGTTCGCGCAGCGGCGGCAGCTCGCCCAGGAGCTCGCCGGTCATCGCGACCTCTCGGTCGACATGCACTGCGCGGTCGGCTTCGACCGGACGTTCAAGCAGGTCAACGCGGCCTGGGAGCGGATCCTCGGCTACTCCCCTGACGAGATCCTCGGCAAGCCCTATCTCGACTTCGTGCACCCCGATGACATCGAGCGCACGCTCGCACAGGCCGCGCGCCTGCGCGAGGGAGAGGAGGCCGTGTCCTTCCGTCAGCGGTTCCGCCACCGGGACGGCTCGTATCGCTGGCTCGAGTGGAGCGGGCGCACGTCAATCGCAGAGCAGATGACCTATGCGGTCACGCGCGATGTCACCGCACAGCTCGCCGCCGAGGAGGAGCTCGAGGACGCGGTGCGGCTGCGTACGCAAGAGCTCGAGGACTCCCAGCTCGAGACGCTCCAGCGGCTTGCGCTCGCTGCCGAGTATCGCGACGACGACACCTACGAGCACGCGGAGCGCGTCGGCCGTGGCGCGG
>JANLRV010000002.1:0-34283 GCA_031361905.1 Actinomycetes bacterium | reverse complement strand
ACGACGGCATGCGCTTCGGCGAGCTGCGCGCGCTGCGCTGGGAGCACGTCGACCTCACGGAGGGGCACCTGCACGTGCTCGAGGCGATGGACGACAAGCGCGCGGTCACGGCACCGAAGACCAAGGCCGGGCTCCGAACCCTGCCGATCACCCTTCACCTGCGGAAGCCTCTGCTCGCCCTCCGATCTGAGCGTGACGGTGATCCGGCCGCCTTCGTCTTCCCCGAGCGCAACGGCAGGCCGTTCTCTCACACGACGATGACGCGCCGGAGCCGCCAGGCCTGGATCTCAGCCGGGCTCGATCCGGTCACGCTCCACGAGGCTCGACACGCCTGCATCACGATCTGGGCGCAGGCGATCGCGAACCCGAAGCGCGTCCAGGCGCTTGCGGGGCACGCATCGATCACCATGACTCTCGATCGCTACGGCAAGCACATGAACCTCGGCGCCGACGAGACGGCGGCCGAGGTCACGCGGTTCCTCGAGAAGCACGCGGCTGACCGCCCGCCGCCGTTTTCGGCGGCGCTCAGCGGACGTCCACGGACGCGCAGCGGGACGGGTCGACGTGCCGCGTGCGCGCTCGTGCGGTCGCTCCGTTTCGCGCGGCGGACTGTCCGCACTGTCACCAGGACTGTCACCAGAGCGCAAGAATTGTTCGACTACCAGGTACTTTACGATCGGGGTGAGAGGATTTGAACCTCCGGCCGCCCGGCCCCCAGCCGGGTGCGCTACCAGACTGCGCCACACCCCGTTCGCCGGAGTATAGCCCCGCCTCGCGCACTGAAGCCCGCACGTAGGCTGCCGGCATGGATGCCGACGAGTTCGACGCGGTGCTCGAGGAGGTGCTCGCAGCGCTGCCTGAGGATCTCCGTCCGGCGCTCGGCTCGATCGCGATCACCGTGGCGGAGGCGCCGTCGCCCGGCGAGCACGTCTACGGGCTCTATCAGGGCCCGCCGGCGCTCGATCAGAGGTCCGGTGAGCTGCCCGGGATGATCACGATCTTCCGGCGGCCGCTGATCAACGATTTCGGTCGCGACCCGTCTCGGCTGCGCGACGAGATCCGGATCACGCTGCTGCACGAGATCGGGCATGCGTTCGGGATCGGCGAGCGACGGCTCGCCGACCTCGGCTACGAGTAGGTCTCGTCAGATCTGCTCGAGCAGGCCGCTCGCGATGTCGATGTGCGCCCCGTGCAGCGTGAGCGTTCCGGCCTCGACGCGGGAGCGCACGAACGGGAACGTCAGCAGGCGCTCCAGCGAGCGCGCGATCGAGCTGCGCTCGGCGTGCGCGAGTCGCTCCTCGGGCGGCAGGTCCGCCGGCGCCTCGAGGTCGTCGAGGAGCCGGACCCACTGGCTCAGGAAGGTGCCTTCGGCGCCCTCGAGCGCGGCCTGGATGCCGCCGCAGCGGGCGTGGCCCAGCACCACGATGGCGGGCACCTCGAGTTGCTCGACTGCGAACTCGATGGCCGCGCTGGCGCCGTGGTAGCCGCCGTCGGGCTCGAACGGAGGGACGACGTTCGCGACGTTGCGCAGCACGAAGATCTCCCCCGGTCCCGCGTCGAAGATCGCCTCTGGATCGACCCGCGAGTCGCAGCACGAGATCACGAGCGCGTGTGGCCGCTGACCCTCCTCGGCGAGCTCGGCGAAGCGCTCGGCCAGCCCCGCATGCGTCTGCCGCAGAAAGCGCGCGTGCCCGGCGGCGAGCGACTCAGGCAGTCCCATCGCTAGCTCGCGCCGGTGCGCATCCGGTTGATCGTCGCGACGAGCTCGGCGGTGTCGATCACGTCGTCGTCGGCCGGCCCGCTCTGGCGCAGGCGCAAGGCAGCCCAGGCCATCAGGTCGCGCATCGAGATCATGCCGATCACGCGACCGGCGTCCACGACGGGAAGGTGCCGGAAGTGGCCGTCGACCATGATCGCCATCGCCTCGGGCAGGCTCGTCGAGGGCGAGGCGGTGAGCACGTGGCGCTTCATGCGCTCGCCGACCGAGAGCGCCGGGTCGTACCCCTCGCTGATCACGCGCAGCAGGTCGCGCTCGCTGATCACGCCGACGAGCTTCCCGTCCTCGAGCACGCACGCCGCGCCGGTGTCGTGATCCATCATCTGGTGCGCGGCATCGGCCAGCGTCGTCTCGGGTGAGACCGCCAGGACGTTCATGTTCATCAGGTCGGCAAGCTCCACGCGCGCTCCGCTCGGAATGGATGGTGGGTCAGGCGATCAGGCCGAGCGGATGCTCGAGCAGCTGCACGATCGTCTGCAGGAGGCGAGCGCCGTCGGCGCCCGACGCCGCCCGGTGATCGACCGAAAGGCTAACCGACATGACCGGCCGGATGACGATCTCGCCAGCGCGGACGACCGGTCGCTCGACCGCCGCGCCGACGGCGAGGATGCCCGGCTCGGGCGGGTTGATCACGGCCTGGAAGTTCGTCACGTCGAGCATGCCGAGGTTCGACACGGTGAACGTGCCGCCCTCGATCTCGCGCTGGTGCAGCTGACCGGCGCGAGCGCGCTGGGTGAGGTCGCGGGAGACGCCCGAGAGCTCGCGCAGCGAGAGCGCGTCGGCGCCCCGCACGACCGGCACGATCAGCCCCTCCTCGAGCGCGACCGCGACGCCGACGTGCGAGCTCGAGTGCTGCACGATGCGATCGCCGTACCACGAGCGGTGGAAGGTCGGGTGCTCCTGCAGCGCGAGCGCGCAGGCGCGGACCACGAGATCGTTGACCGAGAGCTTGTCGCCGCTGCCCTCCCACGCCGCGTTCAGCTCGGCGCGGAAAGCGAGCGCGGCCTGCATGTCGATCTCGCGCTCGAGATAGAAGTGCGGCACCTGTGTCTTCGACGCCACCATGCGGCTCGCGACGGCGCGCAGCATCGTGCTGGGCGCGAACGACTCGGCCTCGCTCGGTGCGCTCGGTGCGGCCTGGGCCGCTGCCGTGGGCGGCGCCAGGGCCGGCGCCGCAGCGGGCTCGGCGGCCGGCGTCTCGCCCGAGATCGCGCGCTCGATGTCGATGCGGACGATCCGGCCATCCGGGCCGCTGCCCGTGAGGCCGCGCAGGTCGAGGCCGGCATCCTGGGCCATGCGGCGCGCCACGGGGCTCGCCTTGATGCCCTCGACCGCGCTCTCGGCGGGCGCTGCAATCGCCGATGCGGGCGCGCTCGCCGGCGCCACGGCCCCATCCGCAGCGGCGGGCGGCGTGCCGTTCACCGGCGCGAAGCCCGAGACGTCCTCATCGGCTGCGCCGACGAGGCCGATCGGGGCGCCGAGCTCGGCGATCTCGCCGTCGCCGACGAGGATGCGCAGGAGCACGCCCTCGATGTCGGACTGGTACTCCATCGTCGCCTTGTCGGTCTCGATCTCGGCCACCACGTCGCCCGCGACGACGGTGTCGCCCTCGTGCTTCAGCCAGCGCGCGATCGTGCCGCGCTCCATCGTGTCCGACAGTCGGGGCATCACCAGTTCTTCGGCCACGGGCTCCTAGACCTCCTGCAACATGCCGCAGTCACGGAGAAGCCCGCGCGCAGCCTTTTCGATCTTGTCCTCGAGCGTCAGCGCTGCGAGCTCGAGCGGCTTGGCGTACGGCATCGGGACCTCTGCTCCACCGACGCGCTCGACCGGGGCGTCCAGGTCGTCGAAGCAGTCCCGCTGGATGCGCGCCGCGATCTCGGCTCCGATGCCATAGGTCGCCCAGCCCTCCTCCGCGATCAGCGCGCGCGAGGTCTTCGAGACCGACTCGCAGATCGTGTCGACGTCGAGCGGGCGCAGGGAGCGCAGGTCGACGATCTCGACCTCGATGCCGTGCTGCGCGAGGCGATCGGCGACCGAGAGCGCACGGCGCACGGTGTAGGAGTGCGCGATGATCGTCAGATCGCGTCCCTCGCGCACGACCTGCGCCTTGCCGATCGGCACCGTGAAGTCGTCCCCCGGTTCGGGCAGCGAGCCCGAGACGTTGTAGAGCACGAGGTTCTCGACGACGAGCACCGGATCCTCGTCGCGGATCGCCGTCTTCATCAGCCCGTAGGCGTCGAGCGGGTTCGAGGGCGCGACGACCTTGAGGCCGGGCGTGTGCGCGAACATCACCTCGATGCTCTGCGAGTGCTGTGCCGTCAGCTGCGCGCCGGCACCGGCCGGCGTGCGGATCACGAGGGGGCAGCCGACCTTGCCGCCGAACATCTGGCGGACCTTCGCGGCGTGGTTCACGACCATGTCCATCGCGACCAGGATGAAGTTGATCGTCATGATCTCGACGACCGGCCGCAGGCCGAGCATCGCGGCGCCGATGCCGGCGCCCACGAACCCCTCCTCGGCGATCGGCGTCTCGCGCACGCGCTCGGGCCCGTACTTCTGCCAGAGCCCGGCGGTGACCTTGTAGGACCCCTCGAAGCGGCCGATCTCCTCGCCCATCAGGAAGACGCGCTCGTCCCGCCCGAGCTCCTCATCGAGAGCTCGGCGCAGGGCCTCGCGATAGGTCACGTCCGCCAATTGCGGGTCTCCTGTCGCTCGCCGAACGGCCCCGCGCGATCCATGCTCGCGAACTGCTCGCGCCACGCCGGGTCGCCGTAGACGTTGTCGTAGAGGCCGTTCACGTCGGGAGCCGGGTCGGTGGCCGCCTGGCGGATCGCGGCGTCGACCTCGGCGTTGACGTCGGCCCGCAGGCTCGTCACCGTCTCGGCGTCGATGCCCGCGCTCTCGATGAAGCGGTCGATCGGGTCGTGCCGTCGCGCCTCCTCGATCTCGCTGGCCGCGCGATAGACCTTGCCGGCGTCGGCGACGGAGTGGCCGCGGAAGCGGTAGGTGATCGTCTCGAGCAGGGCCGGCCTGCGCTCCTCGCGGGCGCGCTTGAGCAGGCGCTCGGCGGCCTCGTAGACCGCCAGCACGTCGTTGCCGTCGACGCGCTCGCCGTGCATCCGGTAGGCGGCCGCGCGCTTCCACTGCTCCGGCTCGCCCGAGGCTTGCTCGACCGAGGTGCCCATGCCGTAGCGGTTGTTGATGACCTGGAAGATGATCGGCAGGTTCCAGATCGCCGCGAGATTGAGCGACTCGTGGAACGCCCCGATGTTCGTCGCGCCCTCGCCGAGCTGGCAGAGCACCGCGTTCGGGAGCTTCTGATAGCTGAGCGCGAGCGCGGCGCCGACGGCGATCGGCAGCTGCCCGCCGACGATCCCCCAGCCGCCGAGGAAGTTGCGCTGGACGTCGAGCAGGTGCATCGAGCCGCCGTAGCCGCCGGCGACGCCGGTCGCCTTGCCGAACAGCTCGGCCATGATCCGGTAGGGCTCGGAGCCGACGGCGATCGCCGCGCCGTGATCGCGATAGCTCGTGAACAGGTAGTCGCCGTCCTCGAGCGGCTCGATCGCTCCGACGTTCGCGGCCTCCTCGCCGATCGCGAGGTGGCAGTAGCCGCCGATCCGCGCGCGGGTGTACTGCTCCTCCGTGCGCTCCTCGAAGCGGCGGATCAGCAGCATCTGGCGCAGCAACCGCTGGGCGGTCGCGCCGTTGACTGAAACGGACGATTGCTCGGTTGCGCTCACGTCGCCTTAGTGTGCCATGCCGGGGTGGCGACGGGGGAATCCCTGGTCCGCCGCGGGCTAAACCGTCGGCATCAGTGAGGCGCGCAGTGCCGCGATCCGATCGGCGGCGTCTCCGAGCGCGACGCTCTCGGACTCGCCGCTCCGGCGCAGGCGCAGGTCGACGGTGCCGTCGCTCGTCGTGCGCTTGCCGATCGTCACGCGAAGCGGGCAGCCGATCAGATCGGCGTCCTTGAAGCGCGCGCCCGGGCTCTGGGTGCGGTCGTCGACCATCACCGTGAGCCCCCTCGCCTCGAGCTCGCGCTCGAGGCGCGCGGCGTGCTCCTCGGCCTCGTCGCCGATCGAGACGACCCAGCAGTCGAAGGGCGCGATCGGTGCCGGCCAGATGCAGCCATCGGCGTCGAAGCCCTGCTCG
Source organism: Actinomycetes bacterium (assembly GCA_031361905.1). Classification (GTDB taxonomy): domain Bacteria; phylum Actinomycetota; class Thermoleophilia; order Gaiellales; family JALYLC01; genus JANLRV01. The sequence continues at coordinate 28,351 of JANLRV010000002.1, read as the reverse complement.
ATCGCGGCCGCGGCGATGCGGGCCGGGCCGATGCCGTAGCTGCCCATCACGATCGGGTGCTCGGCCCCCGACTCGTCCAGGTAGGTCGCGCCCATCGCCTCGGAGAAGCGCGTGCCCAGCTTGAAGATGTTGCCGATCTCGATCGCGGGCTCGATCCGCAGCTCGCCATCGCAGAGCGAGCAGACGTCGCCCACCTCGACCTCGTGGATGTCGGCGAAGGTCGGCTCGTAGTCCCGTCCCGCCTGCACCCCCGTGAGGTGGTACCCGGTGCGGTTCGCGCCCGCGACGAAGGCGCCCTCGCGGAGGGTCTCGTCGGCGATGATCGCGGCGAGAGCGCCGGGCTTCACGTTGAGCGGCCCGATCGAGCCCGGCTTCGCGCCGAACGTCTGCTCGATCTCCTCCGGCGTGGCCGGCCGGATCCCCTGACGGAGCGCCTTGCTCAGCTTCAGCTCGTGCAGCCGCCGGTCGCCGCGGACGAGCGCGAGCGCCATCCGGCCGTCGGCCTGCATCACCGGCATCGCCTTGCTCGTCGTGCGGGGATCGATGCCGAGAGAGGCCGCGAGCGCCTCGATCGTGGCGATGTCAGGGGTGTGGATCTCGCTGACCGGGCGAGCCGGCGCCGGCTCGGGCCGCGAGATGCGCGAGACGGCCATCTCGACGTTCGAGGCGTAGTCGCAGCGGCTGCAGAGCGCGATCCGGTCCTCGCCCGCCGGCGACGGAGCCATGTACTCGTGGGCGAGCGAGCCGCCCATGATCCCGGTGTCGGACTCGACCTTCCAGAACTCGAGGCCGCAGCGCCGGAAGATGCGGTCGTACGCCTCCTCGTGACGCGCGTACCCCTCGTCGAGGCCGGCCTGGTCGCGATCGAGCGTGTAGGAGTCCTTCATCGTGAACTCGCGCGTGCGCAGGACCCCGCCCGTGGGCCGCGCCTCGTCGCGCTCCTTGATCTGGATGTGGTACCAGATCTGCGGCAGATCCCGATAGCTGCGGATCGTCTGCGAGGCGTGCAGCGCGATGATCTCCTCGTGCGTGATTGCGAGCACGAGCTCGCGGTCGGCACGATCGCGCAGCTTGAAGACGACGTCGACGTCGTAGCGGCCGGACTGTCGCCAGATCTCGGCGGGATGCAGCACGGGAAGCAGCAGCTCCTGGCCGCCGATCCGGTCCATCTCCTCGCGGATGATTTCCTGGACTCGCTTCTTGACCCGCCAGCCGAGTGGCAGCCACGACCACATTCCCGCGCCGATCTGGCGGACCATGCCGGCGCGCACGAGCAGCTTGTGGCTCTCGGCGACCGCATCGGCCGGCGCGTCGCGCAGGGTCGGTAGCAGGTATCGGGTGGCTCGCATCTCCCGAGTGTAGGGCGGCGGTAGCGCGTTAGCGCTTCTTGGGCGCGAGCATGTGGATCGGTCGGCCGAGCGCCATCAGCGCCGCCTCCTTGACCGCCTCGCCGAGCGTCGGGTGCGCGGCCAGCGCGTCGCCGACCGTCTCGAGCGTCGACTCGGCCTGGATTGCGACGACGCCGATGTTGACGAGCTCGGTCGCCTGCGTGCCGACGCAGACCATGCCGAGGAACTCGCCGTAGCGCGACTCGCCGATCACCTTCACGAAGCCCGTGCGATCGCCGTACATCGCCGCGCGCGCGATCGCGGCGTAGGGCATCGTGCCGATGCAGACCGCGTCGCCGTGCTGCTCCCGCGCCTCGGCCTCCGTGAGGCCGACGCAGCCGATCTCGGGATCGGTGTAGATGCAGCGCGGCGTCGAGGAGTAGTCGATCTCGGCGTGATGGCCGAGCGCGTTCTCGGCCGCGACCTCGCCCTCGCGGAACGCCGTGTGCGCGAGCTGCCAGTCGCCCGCTACGTCGCCGACGGCGAAGATGTGCGGCACGTTCGTGCGTCGCGTGAGATCGGCGGGAATGCGCCGGGGCTCGCCGGTCACGCCGGCGGCCTCGAGGCCGATCGACTCGACGTTCGCGATGCGGCCGGTCGAGACGAGCACCGCATCGGCCTCGATCGACTGCTCGGATCCGTCCGCAGACTGATAGCGCACGCGCGCCGTGCCATCGGGGCCGTCCTCGATGCCTGTCGCGCGCGCGCCGAGCTCGCAGGCGATCCCGCGCTTCTTGAACGCGCGCTGGAGCGCGCCGACCGCGTCGAGATCCTCCTTGCCGATCAGGTTCGGCAGCATCTCTATGATCGTCACGGCCGAGCCGAAGTACTGGTAGATCGAGGCGAACTCGCAGCCGATCACGCCGCCGCCGAGGATCGCGAGGCGCCGCGGCACCGACTCGAGCTCGAGCGCGCCCGTCGAGGTGATGCAGAGCGGGTGATCGATCCCCGCAATCGGCGGTGCCGACGGCCGCGATCCGGTCGCGATCACCGCGGAGGTGAAAGCGATGTCCTCGCCGCCCTCGACCGCCATCGTGTTCGGGCCGCTGAAGCTCCCCCGCCCCGTGACGACGGTGATCCCGTTCGCCTTGAGCAGACCGGCGAGGCCCTTGACCACGCCGTCGACGATCCCGCGCCGGTTCTGCTGCACCTGCCCGAAGTCGAGCGCGACGTCGGAGAGCTTGACGCCGAGCTGCGCGAACTGGCCGCCCGCCTCGTGGAGAGCGTGGGCCGACTGGACCATCGCCTTGGTCGGGATGCAGCCGACGTTGAGGCACGTTCCGCCGACCGGCCCCTGCTCGACGACGATCACGCGGGCGCCGAGCTGCGCGGCGCGGATCGCGGCGGGATAGCCGCCGGGGCCGGCACCCAGGACGACGAGATCGCATTCCATCTGTGTGAGTTCCTCTCGACTGACAGGCGCGCGGCTGAACCCCCCGCGCGCGCACGCTCTGACGCTAGCAGAGCCTTTGATCGCCTTCGCCGACAACGATCGGTGGGGCGAGCAGAGCGTTTCGGAGCGTTCCTCGACTACGATCGGTGGCGTGGAACCGCTCGCATCGCAGTGGGACTCGTTGCTCGCCGACGAGCCCGAGGACTGGTCGCAGCTGAGCCTCGAGCTCCGGCTCGCCGAGACGGACGACACCGAGCATGCCTGCGTCGCGCTCGCACCGCTCAACCCGTGGCGGCGAGACGACGACTTCCGCATCGGCATCTTGCGGTTCCAGGCGGCCTCGCGGTTCGGCTACGGCACGTATGCCGGCGTCGTGCGCGCGCGCCTCGCGCAGCTCGATGCCGCCGGCATCGGCGGGACGCTGCTCGTGCTCGGGGGCATCGACGCGGTCGAGCCCGTGAGCACGCAGGGCCCGGCGTAGCCCCCGCCGATGGCCTCCTTTCTGCGTGTCGACGGCGAGGAGCGCGCGCTCACTGCGGCCCGGCTCGTCTGGCGCAGCGCGCACTCGGCCGATGGCGACGGGATCGCGTTCAACCTGATCGCGCACGGAGGTCCGCGGCTCCTGCACGTCGGCGGCTGGCTCCCGGGCGCCGATCTCGAGTCGCTCTCGTGCGGCGAGCTGCTGCTCGACGACCCGGGGCCCGACGCGGCACTCGACGGGCGCCTCTTCCGCATGCTGCTCGTGCGTTTCGGACGGGTCTCGGACGAGCGTGCGGTGCTCTCGCTGGATGGCGAGATCGAGGACATCGACATCGGCTCCGAGAGCCTCACCACCGTCGCCGCCGACCTGATCTGCGTCGTCGAGCGCGAGCAGGTGCCGGCGCATTGCCACGGCTGCGGGGCGTCGCTCGACGGCGCCGAGCGCGAGGTGCACGAGTTCGCCGGAGGACGCCTCGTGACCTCCCACCGGCCGTTCCCGCTCTGTCCCGACTGCGCCGCCGCACCGCCCTCGCCGATCCCGCTGCACTGCCCGAGCTGCGGGGTCGCCTACGAGCCCGAGGGCGTGCTCGCACAGGCCGACGAGCACACGGTCGCGTACACGTCGACGTGCCCCTCGGGCCACGTGGTCAGCGGCCGCGCAGCCGTCGACGGCTAGTCCCGCGCGTCTGACGCGGGACACGGGGACCTGGCTATACGAGCTTAAGAGCGCAGCTCGGCGCCGAGCGCGTCGGCGAGCGCCGCGGTGATCCGCTCGCGCAGGGGGCGCACCTCGTCGTCCGAGAGCGTCCGGTCGAGCGCCTGGAACGTCAGCCGGAGTGCGAGCGAGCGCCGGTCCGTGCCGAGCGCGACTGCGTCGCGGTAGACGTCGAAGACGGCGACGTCGGCGAGCAGCTCGCCACCCGCCGCGCGGGCGACCGAGACGGCCGCGGCTGCCGAGTGGCGGTCGGGGACCACGAGCGCGATGTCCTGCCGCAGCGCGGGGAACTCGGAGACGGGCTGCTCGAGCGGCGGGTCGCCGCGCAGGGTCGCGAGCAGCTCCAGATCGAGCTCGAAGCAGCCGGTCGGGGCGTCGATCCCGAAGCGCTCGGCGACGAGCGGGTGCAGCTGGCCGATGAAGCCGACGTCGGTGCCGCGCACGAGCACGCGGGCACGCCGCCCCGGGTGCAGGAACGGATCGTCGCCGGGCGCGGTCGTGCAGGTCATGCCGCCTGCGATGAGGACGGCGTCGAGCACGCCCTTCGCGAGGAAGAAGTCGACCGGGCCGCCGAGCTGCCGCCAGCCGCCCCCTCGCCGGCCGCAGAGGGCTGCGGCGAGCGTCCAGGGCTCACGTGGCAGGCGCGCGCCCGGATCGGGCCGATAGGTGTGCGCGATCTCGAAGAGCGCGACGTCGTCGGTGCCGGTCGAGCGGTTGCGGGCGATGGCCTCGAGCAGGCTCGGCACGATCAGCGTGCGCATCTGAGCCGTCTCGCGCGAGAGCGGGTTCGCCAGCTCGATGCCGGCGCGGCGCGGGTCGTCCGGCGCCAGGTCGAGGCGGTCTGCGACCTCCGGGGCGACGTACGAGAGCGTCAGCGCCTCGTTCAGCCCGGCGCCGGCGCAGGCGTCGGCGAGCACGCGGCGCAGCGCCTGGCTCGGCGTGAGGCCGCCCGTGCGTGCGCCTCCCATCGCCAGCGACGGTACGCGGTCGAGCCCGTGGATCCGCGCGACCTCCTCGATCACGTCAATCTCGCGGGTGACGTCGGCGAGCCGTGGCGACGGCACGCGCACGTCGACGATGCCCTGGCCCGCGCGCGGCTCGAAGCCGAGCCGCGCGAGGATCGAGACCGCGGCGGCCTGCGGCACGTCCATCCCGGTGATCGCGGCCAGACGCGGCATGCGCATGCGGATCACCGCCGGCTCGGGCAGCGGGCCGGTCACGTCGAGCGGTCGGGCGGCCATATGGCCGTCGGCGAGCTCGACGATCAGCCGCGCGGCGGCTCGCGACGCGATCGGCGGAAGGTTCGGGTCGACGCCCTTCTCGAAGCGGTTCGACGCGTCGGTGCGCAGGCCGAGCCGGGCGGACGTCCGCAGGATCGACGCGCGTGCGAAGCTGGCGGCCTCGAGCACGACGGTCTGCGTGTCGTCGGCGATCTCGGAGTTCGCGCCGCCCATCAGACCCGCGAGACCGTTGACGGCGTCGGCGTCGGCGATCACGAGCATCGACTCGTCGAGCTCGCGCGCCTGGCCGTCGAGCGTCGTCACGCGCTCCCCCGGCTTCGCGCGCCGAGCCGTCAGCGTGTGGCCGGGGATCTTCGCGTGATCGTAGGCGTGCAGCGGCTGTCCGAGGTCGTGGGCGACGTAGTTCGTGATGTCGACGATGTTCGAGATCGGGCGCAGGTCGATCGCGTGCAGGCGCGCTCGCATCCAGAGCGGCGACGGCTTGATCTGCACGCCCTGGAAGACGCGCGCGGTGAAGCGCGGGCAGAGCTCCCAGTCGGCCGAGGCGACGGTGACGTAGCTCGCCGTGATCCCGTCGGCCTGCGCGGCGGGCTCGCTCTCGTCGAGCGGCAGCAGGTCGATCTCGAAGATCGCCCCGATCTCGCGTGCGAGGCCGCGCATCGAGAGCAGGTCGGAGCGGTTCGAGGTGACCTCGACCTCGAGCACGGCCTCGCGCAGCGGCAGCCGCGAGACGAGCGGCTCACCCGGCGCGTAGCCCGGCCCGAGCACGAGGATGCCGTCGTGCTCGTTCGAGAGGTCGAGCTCCTGCTCGCTCAGGATCATGCCCCGCGAGGCCTCGCCGCGCAGGCTGCTCTCGACGATCTTGCGGCCGTCGCGCAGCACCGTGCCCGGCAGCGAGACGGCGACGGTGTCGCCCGCTGCGAAGTTCCAGGCCCCGCAGACGATCTGGCGGGGCACGCCCTCGCCCGTGTCGAGCTGGCAGAGCTGCAGGCGGTCGGCGTTCGGGTGCTTGCCGGCTTCGAGCACGAGGCCCGCGACCACGGAGGCGTCGTTCTCCGGCGTTGCCGGGAGACCGCGCTCGTGCACGGCCTCGAGCTCGGTCGTGCAGATCGGCAGGCGCGCGCGCAGCGCGTCGAGCGGCGGCAGCTCGACGAGATGGTCTGCGAGCCACGAGAGGGGCGCCTTCATCGCGTGGCCCCCGAGAACTGGCGCAGGAAGCGCAGGTCGTCGTCGTAGAAGTGGCGGATGCTCGTGACGCCGTGCTTCAGCATCGCGACGCGCTCGATGCCCATGCCGAACGCCCAGCCCGTGACCTGCTCCGGATCGTAGCCCTCGACGAAGCCGAACACGTTCGGATCGACCATGCCCGCGCCGAGGATCTCGATCCACCCGATCCCCTTGCAGATGCGACAGCGCTCGCCTGCGATCGAGCCGGAGCCGGCGCAGAGGAAGCACGAGACGTCGAGCTCGACGCTCGGCTCGGTGAACGGGAAGAAGTGCGTGCGCAGCCGAACCTCGCGCTCGGGGCCGAAGAGCGCGCGCGCCATGTGCTCGAGCGTGCCCTTCAGGTGGCCGAGCGAGAGGCCCACGTCGACCGCGATGCCCTCGAGCTGGTGGAACATCGGCGAGTGCGTCGCGTCGAGCGCGTCTCGCCGGTAGGTCCGGCCCGGACAGATCACGTAGAGCGGAGGGCCCTGCTGCTCCATCGAGCGCACCTGCACGGGTGAGGTCTGCGTGCGCAGGCACACCTCGTCATCGATCCAGAACGTGTCCGAGGCAGACAGCGTCGGGTGGTCGTCGGGCGTGTTGAGCGCGGTGAAGTTGTAGCGCTTGAGCTCGATTTCGGGCCCCTCGGCGACGCGGAAGCCGAGGCCGATGAAGATGTCCTCGATCTCGCGCTGGACCTGGCTCAGCAGATGCGGCACCCCGCGCGGGATCGGGTCGCCGGGCAGCGTGACGTCGACGGCGTCGTCGCGCAGGCGTTGCTCGAGCTCGGCCGTGCCGAGCGCGTGCTGGCGCTCGCCGAAGGCCCCCTCGAGCGCGACCCTCACGCGGTTCAGCTCCTGGCCCCGAGGCCCGCGCAGCTCGGCTGGCAGCCCTCCGAGGCCGCGCAGCTCGAGCGTCAGCGCGCCGGACCGGCCGAGCACCTCGACGCGCGCCTCCTCGACCTCGGCGAGCGTGCGCGCGGCTTCCAGCCGCTCGCGGCCGAGTCGTTCGAGCGTGGCGCCATCTTCCATCTGCGTGTCTCTCCCCTTCGTCGTCGCGAGAGCGGCGGCGACGAGCGACGCAGGCACCGTTCTGCGCGTCCCCCGGCGGGAACGTGAGCGAGGCGCCATTCTACCGCGTGTGACGATCCGCGGAAGCGAGGCCTACGACGTGCTCGGCGCGCTCTACGACGTGTGGTGCGCCGGCGTCGACTACGACATCGGCTTCTATCTGTTGTTCTGCGAGGGAGCCCGCGATCCGGTGATCGAGCTCGGCGCCGGGACGGGCCGCGTCGCGGTCGAGCTGTGTCGTCACGGCCACGCGGTGATCGCGCTCGACGGCTCCCCGCCGATGCTCGCGCAGGCGCGGGCGCGAGCCGATCGTCACGGCGTCGGCACGCTGCTCGAGACGGTCCACGCCGACCTCCGCTCGCCCCCGCTGCGCGGGCCGGCCGAGTGCGTGATCGCGCCGTTTCGCACCCTCATGCACCTCCACGACGACGCGGAGTGCGCGACCGCTCTGCAGGCCGCGGCGGCGATGCTTGCGGAGGACGGGCGGATCGCGTTCGACGTGTTCGAGCCGTCGCCGGCGGACATCTCGACGACCGACGGTCGCTGGATCGAGCGCGAGAGCGGGATCCGCGAGCGGGCGCGCTGGGACGTCGCGGGCCAGCGCATCGCGCTCGAGGTCGTGACCCCGACGGGCACGGCCGAGATGACGCTGCGCTGGCGGAATGCCGCGCAGTGGGACGAGGTCTTCGCCGCCGCGGGCGTGCAGCGGCGCGCGGCCTACGCCGCCTTCGACGGCATCCCGCTGCGCGGGCGCACCGGCGACCAGGTCTACGTGCTCGGGCTCCCGGAGCGCCGCAGCTCGTAGAGCGCGATCGCGCCGGCCATCGCCACGTTGAGCGACTCGGCACCGGGTGCGAGCGTGATCGAGGCGACCGCGAAGGCGCCGTCGAGCACTCGCTGCGGCACGCCCGTCCGCTCGGCGCCGAGCGCGAACGCGACGGGTGCCTGGGGACGACAGTCTGCGAGCGTCCGGCTCGCCCCGGCGTCGAGCGCGATCACCGGCAGGGGCGGCGCGTCTGCCAGCGGCATGATCGGGACGCGGAAGATGGCGCCCATCGAGGCGCGCACGGCCTTCGGCCCGCAGGGGTCGGCGCAGCGCTCGCCGAGCGCAATGTGCCCCGGCCCAAAGCCGTCGACGGAGCGCATCAGGGTGCCGAGGTTGCCGGGGTCGCCGACGCCGTGGAGGTGCAGGGCGACGGCTGCGGCCGGGTCCGTGAATAGCCCGGGGCCTGACCCCGGGCTATTCACGACGAGCTTGGGCAGGTCCTCGTAGGCCATCACCGCGATGCAGCGCGGCGCATGTCCGAGCTCGGCCGCGCTCGCCAGCGCCTCCTTCGAGCACACCAGCACCTCGTGGCTTGCGGCCTCCAGCTCGGGCAGGCGCTCGGACTCCTGGACGAACAGCGCGCGCGGGAAGCGGGTCGCCAGGATCGCCGCCTTGACGAGATCCTCGCCCTCGCAGACGAACAGGCCCGTGCGTTTCCGCTCGGACGCTGCGCGCAGCGCGCGCAGCGCCTTGAGCTGAGGATTCTGCTTGCTCGTGACGACGCCGTGTGGCGCGCCCGCGGCCACGGCGCCGGCTACACGCTCGCGCTGGAGAGCGCGGCCTTGGCCTTCTCCGCGATCTGCGCGAAGGCCTTCGGCTCGTGCACTGCGAGATCGGCCAGCACCTTGCGGTCAATGCCGATCTCGGCCCGCTTCATGCCGTGCATGAGCTGGCTGTAGGAGAGGCCGTGGATGCGCGCCGCGGCGTTGATGCGGACGATCCAGAGCCGCCGGAAATCGCGCTTGCGCACGCGCCGGTCGCGGTAGGCGTATTGCAGGCTGTGCTGGACCTGCTCTTTCGCCCTCCGGTAGATCTTCGACTTGAGGCCCCAGTACCCGGAGGCCTCGGCCAATACCTTGCGGCGCTTCTTGCGCGCGTGAACGGATCGCTTGACGCGAGTCATGGTGTTCCCTCTTCGTTTCTACTTGCGCGTCAGCGGAGCCCGAGCTGCCGCTTGACGACCTTCACGTCGGCTTTCGCGACGGGCTGGTCGGCGCGGAACGCGCGCTTTCGCTTCGCTGTCTTCTTCTCGAGGAGGTGCGCCTTCATGCCGCGGCGACGCATCAGCTTGCCGTTCGCGCTCAGCTTGAAGCGCTTCTTCGCTCCCGAGTGGGTTTTCTGCTTAGGCATCGGTCGTCTCCGTGGTCTCTTCGGTCTTGGCCTTCGGCGCCTTCGGCTTGGCCGGCTTTGCCGGAGCTGCCTTGGGCTTGGCGGGTTTCGCCGCTGCGGCCGGCTTGGCCGGCTTCGTGGCTGCGGCCGGCTTGGCCGGAGCCGCTGCCTCGACCTCGACGGGTGCTTCTGCCTCGACCTCGGCGGGAACCTCGGCCGGGACTTCCGTCCCCACCGTCGGTGCCACCTCTGCCGGGGCGGCCAGCTCGGCCTCCGTCGTCGGCTCTCCGTCCTCGTTCGATGCCGGCTTCGCCGCCACCGCTTCCTTCACCGGGCCGAGCAGCATGACCATGTTGCGGCCATCCTGCAGCGGCTCGGACTCGATCACTCCGAGCTCGGCGACGTCCTCAGCGAGCCGCTCGAGCAGCATGCGTCCCCGCTCGGGGTGCTGCATCTCGCGTCCACGGAACATGATCGTCACCTTGACCTTGTCGCGATGCTTGAGAAAGCGGACGACGTGGCCCTTCTTCGTCTCGTAGTCGTGCGGATCGATCTTCGGCCGGAGCTTGATCTCCTTGATGGTGATCGTGCTCTGATGCTTCCGGGCGATCTTCTGCTTTTGCTCCTGGTCGTAACGGTATTTCCCGTAGTCCATCACGCGACAGACCGGGGGTCGTGCGTCGGGCGCGACCTCGACGAGGTCGAGATTCTTCGCCCAGGCATACTCGAGCGCCTCATCGCGCTGCTTGACGCCGATCTGCGACCCGTCATCGTCGATCAGACGGACTTCGGGTACGCGGATGGCCTCATTGACGCGGGTGCGCGGCTCCGATGGCCGCACTTCCGCGCCTGCGCGGGGCCTCACGAGCGCTTCACCGTGTGCTGCAACCTGCTCCTCTCACTGCATGCACGGAGCGCCACCCCGTGAGCAAGATCTGCAGCTCGCGTGAACCTGGCGCGGCAGCGAGCCGGCAGGTGGGAAACGGGTGACGCTTCCGCTTGAACTGCCTGAATGATACACGCCTCCCGCGTTCAATCCGCTGCGAACAGCGCGCGGGCGAACTCATCCGCGTCGAACGGTCGCAGGTCCTCGAGCGCCTCGCCGATCCCGATCAGCTTGATCGGGATGCCGAGCTCGTGCGCGATCGCGATCGCTATCCCGCCCTTGGCCGTGCCGTCGAGCTTTGTCAGCGCGAGCCCGGTGACGTGTGCGACCTGCGTGAACAGGCGTGCCTGCTGCAGCCCGTTCTGGCCCGTCGTGGAATCGATCGTGAGCAGCGTCTCGTGCGGCGCGCCCTCGAGCCGCTGGCCGATCACGCGACGGACCTTCGCGAGCTCTTCCATCAGGTGGTCCTGCGTGTGCAGGCGGCCCGCCGTGTCGACGATCACGACGCGCTTGCCGCGCGCGAGCCCGGCGTTGACGGCGTCATAGGCGACGGAGGCGGGATCGGCCCCGCTCGTCGAGCCGACGAAATCGGCGTGCGCGCGCTCGGCCCAGGTCTCGAGCTGTTCCGATGCGGCGGCGCGGAACGTGTCCGCCGAGCCTATCACGACGCTCGCGCCGGCCTCGTGCAGCCGGTACGCGAGCTTGCCGATCGTCGTCGTCTTGCCGGTCCCGTTGACGCCCACGATCAGGATCACGGTCGGCTCGACGCGCAGGTCGAGCGCGCGTTGCTCGAGCGGCAGCGCGAGCTTCTCGGCGACGATCCGCTGGAGTGCCGCCTGCAGCTCCTCGGGCGTGCGCAGCGATCCGGCCGCCGCCTCGGCCTCGAGACGCCCGACGATCTCGACCGTCGCCGGCACGCCGCAGTCGGCCGCGATCAACGCCTCCTCGAGCCGCTCCCAGACGCCCGCATCCTGCGGGTCGAAGGCGAGCTCGGAGAGCCCGGCGGCGAGCGCGCGGCTCGACCGCTGCAGGTTCTCCCGAAGGCGCGTGAAGAAGCTGCGACGGCGCTCCTCCTGCTCCGGCTCGGCGCGCACGGTGAGGCCCAGCAGGGCCTCGGACCACTCCGTCACGCGGTGACCGCGACGTCGAGCTTGCGCGACAGCACCGTCGAGACTCCGTCGCCCGCCATGCTCACACCGTAGAGCACGTCGGCGATCTCCATCGTGAGCTGCTGGTGGGTGATCACGATGAACTGGGCCCGCTCGCGGTAGCGGTCGACGAGCTCGACGAAGCGCGCGATGTTCGCCTCGTCGAGGGCCGCGTCGACCTCGTCCAGCACGTAGAACGGCGACGGCCGCGCGAGCATCAGGGCGAAGAGGAACGCGAGCGCGCCGAGCGACCGCTCGCCTCCCGAGAGCAGCGCCATCGACGCGAGACGCTTGCCCGCCGGCTGGATCTCGAGCTCGATGCCGGGCTCGGGTTGCTCCTCGCGCGGCTCGGCATCGGCGTCGACTGGCTCTGGCTCGGTCAGCACGATCTGGCCGCGCCCGCCGGGGAAGAGCGTCGGCACGATCTCACGGAAGCCACGCTCGACCTCGGCGAAGGTCTGCTCGAAGCGCTCCCCGATCTCGCGGCTGAGGCTGCGGATCAGGCGCTCGAGCTCGCGCAGCGCGGCCTGCAGGTCGGCGCTCTGCGCCTGCACGTCGTCGAGACGCCCCTTGACCTCCTCGAACTCCTGCTTGGCGAGCGGGTTGACCGCGCCGAGCTCTGCGCGACGCCGCTCGAGTCGATCGATGCGGGCGGCGAGCGCCGCGGACTCATCCTCCGGCAACGGCTCGACGGCATCGACGATCGCGAGCTCGTGCCGGCGTGCGATCTCGCCCGCGCGCTCCCGCAACGCCTGGGATCGCTCATCGAGGTGCGCGAGCTCGCGCTCGTGCGCGCTCGCCTGCGCTGACGCCTCAGCGAGCGCCCGAGTCAGCTCGGCCTCGCTCAGCGCGCATGCGCGGAGCTGCCCCGTGAGGCGCTCCGTCTCGGCCTCGAACTGGCTCGTGGTCTGGCGCAGCGGCGCCTGCACGCGCTCGCCGAGCGCGTTGCAGGCGCTCACGAGCTGGGCGAGGCGCGTCGCGGCGCCGGTCAGGGCCGAGAGCGCGGCGACTCGGCGCTCCATCGCGGACGCGCGCAACGCCGCGTCCGCCGACGCCTTCGCGAGGCGGTCGGCCTCGCGGCGCGCGCCGTCGCGCCGCTCGCTCAGCCCGGCGCGACGCGCCCGCACCTCGGACGCGGCTTGCGCGAGCACGCGGTGCGCCGCGTCGAGCTCGGCGCGGCGCGCGTCCGCGGCAGCTCCGGCCGCCTCGGCCTCGGCTGCCTGGGCTTCCAGGAGGCTCGCCTCGGCAGCGGCGCGCTCGGCTGCCTGCGCGCGCTCGGCGCTCTCGGCCGACAGGTCGGCCCGGCCGTCAGCGAGCTTCTGCGCCTCTCGCTCGGCCTGCGCGTGCAGCGCCGTCTGCTCTCGCTGGCGACGATCGCAGGCGTCGAGCTCGACGCGCAAGGAGGAGAGGCGCGCCGCGAGCTCGCGCTCGGCGCCCTCGAGCGCGGTCGCCTCGGCGACGGCCGTCTCGGCGCTCCGCGAGGCCTCGATCGCCGCGGCCTGCGCGTCGGCGGCCTCGCCGCGGCACGCGTCGAGCTCGCGGCGCGTACGCAGCAGGCCGGCCTCGCCCTCCGAGCCGGTGCAGAACACGACGCCGGCGTCGGCGTCGAAGCCGAACCCGCCGAGCGTGATCGCGAGCCCGTGCGTGACCGTCGCGAAGCGCTTCGGCGAGTCGACGAGCCAGATGCCTTCGAGCAGCCGGGCCGGCGCCCCCGGCAGCAGGCGGACGCGCTCGGCGAGCGCGCTCGCGCCCACGGGCGCCTTGGCAGCGGCATCCCGCGCGTGCGAGGCGAGCAGAACCGAGGCGCCCTCCACCCCACCGTCGAGCAGCGTCAGCGCGGCTGCGAGATCGGCCGCGACGACCTGTGCCGCGCGGCGCTCCAGCGCAGCGGCGACGGCGAGCTCGAGGCCGTCGTCCGGGTCGACCAGGGCGAGCGCGAGCACGGCGCCGCGTGCAGCGAGCGCGCGCGTCGCCGGTGCCACGCTGTCGGCGCGCCGGACGGCGCCGTCGAGCGCCTCGGCTCGCGCCTGCAGCGCGGCCGCCGACTCCGACGCCGTCGCCGCATGCGCCCGCGCGCTGCGCGATGCCTCGCGCGCCTCCTCGAGCGTCGTCCGGGTTCGCTCGGCCTCGCCGTGCGCCTGCTCGAGAGCGGCGCGGGCCGCCTCGACCGCCGGACTCACGGCTGCGAGCTCGAGGGCGGTCGCGCTGAGGCCGTCGGCTGCCGCTCGCTCCGCCTCGGCGATCGCCTCGAGGCGCGTCTCGGCGCTCGCGCGCTGCTGTGCGAGCCGCTCGACGAGGCTGCGCGCGTGACCGGCGCTGCCGACCAGCTCGGCCTGCGTGCGTCGCGCTGCGAGCGACGCGTCCGTTGCCTCGCGCAGCTCGGCGTCGGCGCGCTCGAGCGCGAGCTCGTCGGCGGGATCGAGCGCGGCGAGCTCGCCCGTCAGGAGCTCGGCCTCTGCGGCGGCGGCACCGGCCTGCCCGGCGATCCGCTCGGCGTCGTCGAGCAGGGTGCGCGCGCGCTCCGCATCGCGCGCGGCCTCGGCCGCGAGCTCGAGATCGCGCTGAGCGAGCGCCTCGCCGCGCTGCTGCAGCCGCTCGACCGCGCTGCGCATCGCCCACGCGCGTGCCGACGCGCGCTCCTGCTCGAGCGCGAGCGCCGCGAGCTCTCGCTCGGCCCCTTCCCGGCGCGTCGCCGTCTCGCGCAGCAGGCCGTCCGCTCGGCTGTGGTCAGCCCGGGCGGCCCCGAGGCCTGCGTCCGTGCGGTGCCGGAGCGCGCGCGCCTCGGCGAGCTGGGAGCCGAGCAAGCGCAGGCGCGCCTCCGCGAGCTGCCACGCGATCACCTCTGCCCGCTCGGCGGCCGTCGCCTGCAGCTCGAGCGGTCGCAGCCGTGCGCGCACCTCACGCTCGATGTCGGCGGCGCGCTCGAGGTCGGAGCGCACGCGGCCGAGCTTCAGCTGTGCCCGCTGGCGGCGGCGCTTGAACTTTCCGAGACCGGCTGCTTCCTCGACGAGCCCGCGCCGCTCGTCGGGTCGCGCGAGCAGCACCTGATCGACGCTGCCCTGGGCGACGATGCAGTGCAGCTCGCGCCCCAGGCCCGCGTCTGCGAGCAGATCGCGCACGTCCATGCGGCGGACGGCCGAGCGGTTGAGCAGGTAGTCGCCGTCGCCCTCGCGCGCGACCCGGCGCATGATCGAGACCTCGGCTCGCGAGCTCGGCAGGCCGCTGTCGGCATTGTCGAGCACGAGCTCGACCTCGCAGACGCCCGAGGCGGAATGGCGCTCAGAGCCGGCGAAGAGGATCTCCTCGCGGCCCGACGCGCGCAGCATCCCGGGGGCCTGCGTCGCCATCGCCCACGACAGCGCATCCGCGATGTTCGACTTGCCCGAGCCGTTCGGGCCGACGATCACCGACACCCCGGGCTCGAAGCGCAGCTCGATCGGGTCGCGGAACGACTTGAACCCGCGGATGCGGAGCGCTGCGAGGTGCACTACGGGGTCGCCAGGCCTGCGAGCGCGATCCGCGCCGCGGCCTGCTCCGAGGCCTTCTTCGAGGGTCCGCTGCCCGAGCCCGCGACGACATCGCCGATCACGGCGTCCGAGCTGAACAGGCGGCGATGGGCGGGTCCGGCGGTCTCCACGAGCCGGTAGCTTACGGACAGGCCCAGACGTGCCAGCTGCTCCTGCAGCTCCGTCTTGTAGTCGACGAACGTTCCGGCGGCATATGCGATGCGCTCGTCGAACGCCACGATCACGGCCTCGGCGGTGCGCGCGAAGCCCGCGTGCAGGAAGCTCGCACCGATCACGGCCTCGCAGAGCGCGGCGAGCACGTTCCGGTTGGTGCTCAGCCCCTT
Organism: Actinomycetes bacterium; assembly: GCA_031361905.1. Taxonomy (GTDB): domain Bacteria; phylum Actinomycetota; class Thermoleophilia; order Gaiellales; family JALYLC01; genus JANLRV01. The sequence goes on along the minus strand of JANLRV010000002.1, from coordinate 12,819 downwards.
GTCCTCGCGGCCGCCGGCGACGCGATAGCTCTCGAGCACCGCGCCGAGGTCGAGCACGCGCGCGACGACGGCACACGAGCGCCGTGAGACGACGTGCGCCTTCAGCTTCGCCAGGCGACCCTCGTCGACATCGTCGTAGCGGCGGTAGAGCTCCTCGGCGACGGCGGCTCCCAAGACGCCGTCCCCGAGGAACTCCAGCCGCTCATACGACTGCAAGCGGTTCTGCGTCCACGACACGTGCGTGAACGCCCGCTCCCGAAGATCGTCGGGAAGCGCCGCGATCAGCGCCTCCAGCGACTCCATCGATCAGCTTCCCTGGTGCTCCATGATGTAGTCGGCGGCCTGACCGACGGTCTTGATCTTCTGAGCCTCCTCGTCCGGGATCTTCACCCCGAACTGGTCCTCGAGCTCCATGATCAGCTCGACGAGGTCGAGCGAGTCGGCGTCCAGGTCCTCCTGGAACGCTGCCTCGGGCGTGACCTGGGCCTCGTCGACACCCAGCTGCTGGATCAGGATCTGCTTGACCTGGTCGATGACTTCTTCGCGCGTAGCCAATCTGGCTCCTCGTTCGTGCGTGTCGGTTGGCGGCGCGACTCTAGCACGATTCGCGACCGTTCAAGGGTTCAGACGGAGCCGTTCTCGATGCCCTCGGGATCGGCGCTGGCCGAGCGCCCGAGGTGGCTCTCGACCTGCTCGACGATGTGCTCCCGCACGCCCCGCGCCGCGTAGGTGATCGCGTTCGCGATGCCCTCGCTCGAGGCCGATCCGTGGGCCTTGACCGCGACGCCGCGGAGGCCGAGGAAGTACGAGCCGCCATAGCTGTCGGGGTTCGCGGCCTTGCGGAAGGCCGCGAGCTTCGGCTTCAAGAGGAAGCCGCCGACCTTCCCGCGGAGCGAGCCGTTCGCCGCGTTGCGGAGCTCGCCGAGCACGTAGCTGCCGGTTCCCTCCATGACCTTGAGCACGACGTTGCCCGTGAAGCCGTCCGTGACGACGACGTCGACCGTGCCGAGCGGGACGTCGCGCCCCTCGATGTTGCCGTGGAAGTCGACATCCGGATCGGCCGCGATCAGGTCGTAGGCCTCGAGGACGACGCGGTTGCCCTTGCCGATCTCGGTGCCGTTCGAGAGCAGGCCCACGCGCGGGTGCGCGACGCCCAGCACGCAATGGGCGAAGGCGGTGCCCATGTGGGCGAACTGGTGCAGCTGCTGTGGCTTGCAATCGGGCGTCGCTCCCAGATCGAGCACGGCGACGGGGCCGCGGGGCGACGGCAGCGCCTGGGCGAGAGCGGGTCGCAGCACGCCGGGAATGCGGCGCAGCTCGAACAGCGCGGCCGCGAGCACCGCGCCGGTCACGCCGGCCGAGACGGTGGCCTGGGCAGCCCCGTCGCGCACGAGGCGGGCGGCGGTGACGACCGATGCGTCGTGCATCGTGCGCACCGCGACGACCGGGTCGTCGTGGTAGCCGATCACCGTCCGCGCATCGACGATCTCGATGCCCTCTGCCCCGGCGACGATCGGCGTGAGGGCCTCGAGCGGTCCGCACGCGAGCACGCGGACGCCGCCCCGTGCGATCGCCGCTCGGGCACCCTCGATGATCGCGCTCGGCCCCTGGTCACTCCCCATCGCATCGAGCGCGATGGTGACCAACTCGGTCACGGGGTCAGAGGTTCGATCTCGCGCCCCTTGTACGTCTTGCAGACGGGGCACATGCGATGTGGCCGGCGAGGTGACTGGCACTGCGGGCAGACGTTCAGGCCGATCGGCCCGAGGACGCCCTGCGAGCGACGCTTGTCGCGGCGGGATTTGGAGGTCTTCTTCTTAGGTACCGGCATAGTTTCAGTGCGGAACCTTAGCGGACGGCTGCTCGGGTCGCGTCACGAGGTCGCATCGGAGCGAAGCGTGCGCAAAGCGTTCCAGCGCTCGTCGACCGGCCCCGCGTCGCACGAGCAGTCGCCGGTGTTGAGGTTCGTCCCGCACTGCGCGCAGAGGCCACGACAGCTCGGCGAGCACGTCACGACGATCGGCAGCGCGAGGATCACCGCGTCGCGCGCCCAGCCGTCGACGTCGAGCAGCTCACCCGCGAGATAGGGCGTCGTCTCGGACTCGCCGTCGGTCTCGGGCGCGTCAGCGTGGTACTCGCGTCCGTCGATCGTCAGCTCGAGGTTCGCCTCCTCGAGGCAGCGCTGGCAGGGCCCGAGCACGCGGGTCTCGAAGCCGAGGTCGAAGAGGATGCCGTCGCGCAGGCGCGTGATCGAGAGGTCGGCGTCGAACCGCTCGGGGGCGCACGCGTAGTCGAGCGAGCTTGCGACGAACGGCTCGATCAGGGCCGGCACGCGCTCGCGCCGATGGTCGCCGATCGTGAGGCGGAGCGGACGGAGGTCGAGAGTAGGCATACGCCCTCAATGATTCCACGGATTGCGCGGGCCGGTCGATCCCACGGCCCGGGCGAGCGCCGCGAGCGCTACTCCGGCTCGAACGCCTCGCTCGAGCGCCGCTGCAGCTGCTCGCGGCCGCGCTGCACGGCCGACATGAACTTGCCGAGGTTCGTCTCGAGCGTCGCCAGGATCTCATCGGCGTAGTCCTCGGCGCCGAGGCGGACCTCGCGCTCGCGCTGCCGTGCGTCTCCGAGCAGCTCGGCGGCCTGTCGCTCGGCCAGCTTGACGATCTCCTGCTGGGATGCCATCGAGGCTGCGCTCTCACGCGCGTCGCCGACGAGCCGCTCGGCCTCGCGCTTCGCCTCCGAGAGCATCTCCTGACGCTCCTTGACGATCCAGCGGGCCTGCTTGATCTCCTCGGGGATCGTCGCGCGCATCTGGTCGAGGATCTCCCAGATCTCCTCGCGATCGATGCGCACCTGATCGGTCAGAGGGACCGCCTTGGCGTTGTGCACGAGGTCGTCGAGCTTTTCGATCAGTACGAGGACATCCATTGACTCTCTCCTACGAGGCCCTTCGCGCGGCGAACGCGCGAGCGACGGCCGGGGGGACGAACGCATCGATCGGGCTCTCGAACGCGGCCAGCTCGCGGACACCGCTCGACGAGAGGAAGCTGTAGCGAGGGGACGACATCAGGAAGATTGTCTCGATCTCGGGTGCGATCTGCTTGTTGAGGTGCGCCATCTGCAGCTCCCATTCGAAGTCGGAGATGGCGCGGAGGCCCTTGACGAGGGCGCTCGCGCCCCAGCTACGCGCGTTTTCGACCACGAGCGTCGAGAATCCTGCGACCAGGACGTTCGGCAGGCCGGCCAGCGACTCGCGGAGAAACCCGACGCGCTCGTCGATCGTGAAGAACGGGGCCTTGTGCTGCGGCTGGCGCACGACGCCGACGACGACGCGGTCGAACAGGCCGGCGGCCCGCTCGATGATGTCGATGTGGCCGAGCGTTGCCGGATCGTAGGTGCCCGGGCAGAGCGCGGTGCGTCCTTCGGCAAGCGGTGCGGGGGGAGGGTCAGCGTTGGTCATGGCAGAGGATCTGGATCAGCGTACCTCCGGTGCGCCGTGGCGGACCCAGCGGCACGCCGATCGAGAGGGCGGTTCCGTCCGAGCTCTCGACGACGATCCGCGCCGATGCGGCGAGCACCGGGGGGAGCAGCTCGTTCAGGGCGGCACTATAGCCCGCAAGCGCGGCATAGGGCGGGTCCAGGAAGACGAGCTCGAAGCGCGCCCCCGCCTCGGCGCGCTCGCGCAGCACCCGCCGGAAATCGCCGAGGTGGACGTCGGCCCGCTCCCCCACGCCCAGGCTCGCGATGTTCGCCCGCAGGATCCGGGTGGCGGCGCGGTCGCTGTCACAGAACGTCGCGCGTGCGGCTCCGCGCGAGAGCGCCTCGAGTCCGAGCGCGCCGCTGCCGGCGAACAGATCGAGCACGCGCTCGCCGTCGAGCGAGCCGAGCCGGGAGAAGAGCGCCTCGCGCGCACGATCGCCCGTAGGCCGCGTCGCCAGCCCCGGAGGCGCTGCGATCCGACGCCCGCCGAGCTCGCCGGCGACGATCCTCATGCCCGGCCGATCTGCGCGACGAGCGCGCCGAAGCGCTCGCGCGCGGCGCCCAGGAGCGCATCGTCGATCAGGCCCCGGCGAGCGAGCATGCGCGCGTCGGACCGGCTGCGGGCGACGAGGCGGCGGTGTCGCGTGAGGCTCGCGTAGCGGAGATCGGAGCGGCCGGACTGGCGCAGCCCGGCGAGCTCGCCCTCCCCCCGCATGCGCAGGTCGATCTCGGCGAGGTCGAAGCCGCTCGAGTGCTCGCAGAGCGCCTCCAGGCGGCGGCGGCCGAGCTCGCTCGGCTCGGCCGACTCGAAGAGCCAGCAGTAGGACTGCTGCGCCGCCCTGCCGACGCGCCCGCGCAGCTGGTGGAGCTGCGAGAGGCCGAAGCGGTCGGCGTTCTCGATCACGATCGCGGTCGCGTTCGGCACGTCGATGCCGACCTCGACGACCGTCGTGGCGACGAGCACCTGCGTCTCGCGCTCCGCGAACGCGCGCATCGCGGCGAGCTTGTCGCCCGGGCGCAGCTTGCCGTGCATGAGGCCGACCTGGAGCGGCGCGAGCTGCTCGACGAGCTCGGCGTGCAGCTCGGCCGCCGCGCGGGCCTGCACGGTCTCCGACTCCTCGACCAGCGCGCAGATCACGTAGGCCTGCCGCTCGTGCTGCTGCCACTCGTCGATCAGCCAGCGGTGGCAGGCAGCGCGCTTGGCGGGGTGGATGCGGCGCGTGAGGATCGGCTTGCGCCCGGCCGGCAGCTCCCGCAGCTCCGTCAGATCGAGGTCGCCGTAGAGCGAGAGCGCGAGCGATCGCGGGATCGGCGTCGCCGTCATGTGCAGCGCGTGGGCCGCGTGGGCGTCCGTCAGCGATGCGCGCTGCTCGACGCCGAAGCGGTGCTGCTCGTCGACGACGATCACCTCGAGCGAGCGGAAGCTGACCGACGGCTGCAGCAGGGCGTGCGTCCCGATCGCGAGCTTGACGTCGCCCGAGGCGATCCGCGCGGCGCGCTCGCGGCGCTCGCGCGTCGGCACGTCGCCCGTCACGAGCGCGATCTCGATCCCGAGCGGCTCGACGAGCGCCGAGACGGTGCGAGCGTGCTGCTGTGCGAGCGTCTCCGTGGGCGCGAGCAGCGCCGCTTGGCCGTCGCGCTCCGCGGCGCGCAGCATCGCGTGCACCGCCACCACGGTCTTGCCCGAGCCGACGTCGCCGAGGAGCAGGCGGTGCATCGGGCGTGTGCGCGCGAGGTCGTGGTCGATCTCGCGGATGCTGCGCCGCTGGCCCAGCGTCAGCTCGAAGGGCAAGAGCTCGCGAAAGCGGCGCGTGAGCTCGCCGGGCTCGCCGAGCGCGGTCGCCGAGGGTCGCTCGCCGGAGGCCGCATCTGCGAGCGCGATCTGCAGCAGGACGAGCTCCTCGTAGGCCAGGCTCGCGAGTGCGAGCTTGGCCTCGGCCTCGTCGCGCGGCTGGTGCAGGGCGGCGATGGCGTCGCGGCGGAGGGGCTGCCGGCGTGCGATCCGCAGCCCGGCGGGAAGCGCGCTCTCGATCGCGTCTGCGCGGTGCAGATGCAGGTCGATCAGCTCGCGCAGCACCCGCGTCGAGAGCGTCCGCGAGGCGTCGTAGACGGGGACGATCCCGCTCGTGTGGACGGCCCCCTCCCCGCTCTCGTCGAGGATCTCGTGGTCGCGCACGAGCAGGTCGGCGCCGCGCTCGGCACGCACCTCGACCCGCAGCTGCAGCAGCGTGCCGGCCTCGAGCTGCCGCGCGAGGTGGCGCTGGTTGAACCAGATCGCGGTCGCTCCGCCGGAGTCGTCGCGGACGACCGCCTCGACGATCCGCAGGTTGCGCCGGCGCGTCGGCCGCTCGCGCACGCTGACCACGCGCACGCGCACGGTAGCCTCGCCGGCGGTCAGCTCGGCGAGCTGCACGACGCCCTCCGAGTAGTCGCGATAGTCGCGCGGCGGCTGGGCGAGCAGCGCTCCGGCGGTTCCCAGCCTGCGGCTCTCGAGCGCCTCGACGACGCGCTTGCCCGTGGCCGTCACGGGCACGTCCAGCGCGCGCGGGTCGGGCGCCGAGCGTGGTCTCGGGCGCAGGGAGTCATCGTGGGCGAGCTCGAGCTCCGCGTCCATGCGGCGCAACCTAGCTTCTGCGGCGGAGGACAGCAGTCGCCGCGAGCAGCGCCGCCTCGACGATCGTGATCGCGAAGCGGTTGAGCACGACCGCCGCGATCGCGACATCCCTGGGCACCACGGCTGCGGCGAGCGCGGCCACGGCGCCCTCGCGCACGCCGAGTCCCGACGGGAAGATCACGGTCACGACCGCCACGATCGCACCGACGTCCGTCACGCCGCCCAGATAGGGGATCGCAGACACGTCGGGGTCGCCGAGCGAGCGCAGCAGGAACCAGAACGCCGCGCCGCCGATCAGCCAGGTGAGGCAATAGTAGGCAAGCACGCCGAGCGAGATTCGCCACGGCAGCGGCCGCACGGGGCCGCCGCCGAGGCGCGAGAGCAGGCGCGTCGCGAGCGGCGCGAAGACGCGCGGGTGCAGCAGGAACGCGCACAGCACGGCGAACAGCACGACGGGCCAGAGCGGCGCGTCGACGCCGGAGACGAAGGGGAGCCCGGCGACCATCACGAGCACGCCCGCGATCGCCGAGAGCCCCGCCTCGAGCAGGATGCTGGCGAGCACCACGGAGTTCTCCGTGACGCCCGCGCGGCGCACGGCGACGAGGCGGGCGGCGGGGGTCCAGACGCCGCCGGGGACGTACTTCGCGAGCATCGAGAGCATCTCGGCCCCGAGCACCGTGCGGTACCCGAGCCGGATCCCGTATGCGCGCAGGATCAGCTGCCAGCCGACGACGAAGCTGAGGTAGTAGAGCGCGATCAGGCAGACGGCGATCGCGATGTCGATGCGGTTCGCGGTCCGCAGGAGCGGCAGCGCCTTGTCGAGCGAGTCTCGGAACGCGTAGCCGAGGAAGCCGAGCAGGACGATCACCGCGCCGAGCTGGAGTGCGACCTTGCGCCGAGACGCTCTCGGGCGAGGAGTCTCGCTCAGATCGCCGACCAGGTGATCACGATCGTGCCAGGACCCACCTGGCTGCCGATCGTCGGCCCGAGCGCGGCGACGCGCGTGATCCACGCGTCGGGACGAACCTCGAGGATCATCTCGCGGATCTCGGTGGCGAGCTCCGGCGCCGCGGCATGCGCGATGCCGACGCGGATCGTGCCCCGGTGGGGCGTCTCGCGATCGAGCCGCTGCGCGAGCTGGCCGAGGATCTTGCCGGCCCCGCGGATCCGGTCGAGCGGCCGCAGCTGCCCGTCCTTCAGCTCGAGCATCGGCTGCTTGCCGACGAGCGAGCCGAGCCGGCCCTTCGTGGCCGGCAGCCAGCCGCTGCGACGCGCGTACTCGAGCGAGCCTGGGATCACGATCGTGCGCGACGACTCGTAGTGCTTCTTCACCGTTGCGCGGACCTCGACGACCGTCGTGCCGCTGAGGATCTGCGACGCGACGTCGAGCACGAGCAGCGCCACGGGCGTCGAGATGCTGCGCGAGTCGATCACGTGGATCCGCCCCGGCCACTGCTCGGCACCGAGGGCCGCGGAGCGCACCGTCGCCGAGAGGTGCTCGCTCGGATGCAGCGAGATCACCTGCTCGTAGCCCTCGAGGAAGAGCGACCGGTACATGTCCGCGAACCGCTCGGGCGACGGAGGCGAGACCTCCGGGTGCTCGCGCACGCTCGGCAGGCGGTCGTAGAACTCCTGCGGGGTGATCTCGACGTAGTCGAGCAGCTCGACGCCGTCGAAGCGGATCACGAGCGGGACCACGCGCAGGTTCGCGTGCAGCTCAGCGCACTCGTGCGGCGGAAGGTCCGTCGTCGAGTCGATCACGATTGCGCAGGTGGTGGCGGTCAGCACGGGGTTCTCAGTCGAAAAGCTAGCGACGCGGTCGGCGGGTGGTGTTTGCGTCCGCCCACCCTCTCACTCATAATGCATCAGAGAGCGCGTGCGGCGTATGGCCCCGCGGAAGAAGACGGAGAGACCAGATGTCGCGAGTTTGCTCTATCTGTGGACGCGGGCCCGGGTTCGGGAACAACCGCAGCCACTCCATGGTCGCCACGAAGCGTCGCTTCGACCCGAACCTGCAGCGCATGCGGGTGCTGATCAACGGCGTCGCCAAGCGCGCCTACGTCTGCACGCGCTGCATCAAGGCCGGCAAGGTCCACAAGGCGCTCTGAGCCCGCTGGTCGGCGACCTCGCGTCGCGACCTGGTGGGCTCAGCGACGGATCGCGGCGAGCGTTCGCGCCGTCGCGAGCGCGGTCGAGACCGCCTCGGATCCCTTGTTGCCGGCCTCGCCGCCCGCCCGCGCGAAGGCCTGCTCGGCGGTCTCGCAGGTGATCACGCCGAACGTCACGGGCACGCCGGTCTGCAGGCCCGCCTCGAGGATGCCGCGCGCGGTCTCGCTGCAGACGTAGTCGTAGTGGGACGTGTCGCCGCGGATCACGCAGCCGAGCGCCGCGACGCCGACGTAGGTTCCGGTCGCGGCTGCCTCGAGCGAGAGGATGCCGAGCTCGAATGCCCCCTCTGAGAGGATCACGTCGTAGGCGACGCCCTGCTCGGTCGCCGTCGCGATCGCGCCGTCGAGCAGGAGCTGCATCACGTGCGAGTGGTAGCGGCTGCAGACGATCGCGATACGCGCGTCGTCTGCGAGCGTCTCGCCGGCTCCGAGGACCGTTCCGGAGACCGCGAGCCGACCGTCTCCCTGCGTCTCGCGGCTCACAGCTTGAGGTGCTGGTGGTGCAGCTTGTGGCCGAGCTTGAGCGCCTTGGTGCGCAGGTACTCGATGTTGTGCTCCTGCGGCTCGATCTCGATCGGGACCTCCTCGCTGACGGTCAGGCCGTAGGCCTCGATCCCGACGATCTTGCGCGGGTTGTTCGTGAGGATCCGGATCGACGTGAGCCCGAGATCCGCGAGGATCTGCGCGCCGAGGCCGTAGTCGCGCGCATCAGGGGCGAAGCCGAGCTCGAGGTTCGCCTCGACGGTGTCGAAGCCCTGCTCCTGCAGCTCGTAGGCGCGCAGCTTGTTGAGCAGCCCGATCCCGCGGCCTTCCTGCTCGAGGTACAGGAGCACGCCCTCGTCGGCCTCGGCGATCTGGCGCAGTGCGTGCTTCAGCTGCTCGCCGCAGTCGCAGCGCAGCGAGCCGAAGATGTCGCCGGTGACGCACTCGGAGTGGACGCGCACGAGCACGTCCTGCTTGCCGGCGATGTCGCCCTTGACGAGCGCTAGGTGCTGCTTGCCGTCCGTGATCGAGCGGTAGCCGATCGCCGTGAACTCGCCGTGCTCGGTCGGCAGCGTGGTGGTCGCGCCGCGCTCGACGAGCTTCTCGTTGCGCCGGCGATACTCGATCAGGTCGCTGACGGAGCAGAGCTTGATCTCGTGCTCGGCGCAGAAGATCGCAAGGTCGGGCACGCGGGCCATCGTGCCATCGGCCTTCATCACCTCGCAGATCACGCCCGCGGGCACGCAGCCCGCGAGGCGGGCGAGATCGACCGAGGCCTCGGTCTGGCCGGTCCGCTCAAGCACGCCGCCTGCGCGCGCACGCAGCGGGAAGACGTGGCCCGGCTTGATGATCTCGCGCGGTCCGCTGGCCGGGTCGCTCGCGATCTTGATCGTGTGCGCGCGATCGGCGGCCGAGATGCCCGTCTCGATGCCCTCGCGCGCCTCGATCGAGACCGTGAAGGCCGTCTCGTACGGCGTCTGGTTCTGCTGGACCATCATGTGCAGCCCGAGCTCGTCGCAGCGGTCCGGAGTCAGCGTGAGGCAGATCAGGCCGCGCCCGTGCGTCGCCATGAAGTTGACGGCGTCGGCCGTGACGAACTCGGCCGCCATGCAGAGGTCGCCCTCGTTCTCGCGGTCGGGCGAGTCGACGACGACCACCATCTTGCCCGCACGGATGTCCGCGATCGCTTGATCGATCGTGCAGAACGGCGAGCCTGGCTCTTGCATGCGAACTCCCTGCACATGGAGAAGAGCTCGAACGGACCGCATCGTGCGTGGCTGGCGACACGAGGCACGCTGTTCGAGCCTCTAGGGCAGCCGCAGGCTACCAGCGGGTCAGCGCTGAACGAGCCGCTCGACGTAGCGCGCGATCACATCGGCTTCGAGATTGACCGCATCGCCCACCGTGAGCTCTCCGAGAGTGGTCACCGCCAACGTGTGCGGGATCAGCGCGACCGTGAAACCGTCGTCGTGGAGCTCGGCGATCGTCAGGCTGATGCCGCTCACGGTGACCGACCCCTTCTCGATCAGGTAGCGCTGCACGTGCTCGGGCGCGGCCAGGCGGAGGCGCTCGCCGATGCCGTCGGGCGTGCGCGCGACGAGCGTCCCGACGCCGTCGACGTGGCCCTGCACCATGTGTCCGCCGTACGGCTCGCCGGCCCGCAGCGCGTCCTCGAGGTTGACCCGTCCGCCGGGGGCGAGCGCGGCGAGCGCCGTGCGGCGAAGCGTCTCGGGAACGGCCTCGAAGACGAGCGATCCGCCGTCGACCGCGATCACGGTCAGGCAGCACCCGGAGACGCTGATCGAGTCGCCGACGCCGGCCAGCGCGGCGAGCTTCGGCGCCGCGATCTGGACGCGCACGCCCTGCTCGTCGCCGTCGATTGCCGAGACCGTGCCGAGCTCCTCGATGATGCCGGTGAACATGGAGGTCAGGGTATCCCGAGCTCAGGGCAGCTCGCGCAGGAGGCCCTCCACGAGCACATCCGTGCCGATCCGACGCAGCTCGACGCGGCTCAGCCTGGGAGCGCCGGCGAGCTCGCCGACTCCGAGGCCGCCGAGCAGCGGCACGCCGTCGCCGCCGATCAGGAGCGGTGCCGTGAAGAGCGCGAGCGCGTCGACCAGAGCGTCGGCGATCAGCGCGCTCGCGAGGGTCGCACCTCCCTCCACGAGCAGCGAGGTCACGCCCCGTGCGCCGAGCGCGAGGAGCGCGTCGGCCGGCGAGGCGGCCTCGAGCGCCTCGACGCCGTCGGGGGGTGGCGTGGCGCCCGGGGGCGCGACGCGCAGGACCGGACCTGCCGCGGAGGTGGTTGCGAGCAGCGAGTCTGGCCGCAGGCGCGCTCGCCGGTCGAAGACGACGCGCACGGGCTGGCGCTCGCACGGCGGGTCGCAGTCGCGGGCAAAGAGCTGCGGGTCGTCCGCGAGCGCCGTGCCGCTGCCGACGGCGACGGCGTCGAAGCAGGCCCGCCACTCGTGTACGAGGCGACGGCTCTCGGGCGACGAGATCCAGCGGCTCGCCCCGGTCGCCGTGGCGGTGCGCCCGTCCAGCGAGGCGGCGAGCTTGAGCAGCACGAAGGGCCGACCGCTGACGGCGTGGACGCGAAACGCGGCGTTCTGGCGGCGTGCGTGCTCGACGATCTCACCGTCGGCGAGCTCCACCTCCACGCCGGCTGCGGCCAGGCGTGCGAGGCCGGCTCCTGCGACCTTCGCCGACGGGTCGCCGATCGCGCAGACGACGCGTGCGATGCCCGCGGAGATCAGCGCGTCGGCACAGGGTGGCTGGCGGCCGTGGTGCGCACACGGCTCGAGCGAGACGTAGGCCGTGGCGCCGCGCGGATCCTCCCTGCAGGCCGCGAGCGCGTTCGTCTCGGCGTGCCGCTCGCCGGGGCGCACGTGCCAGCCCTCGCCGAGCGTGCGTCCCGCGCGAGCGATCACGCAACCCACGACCGGGTTCGGGGAGGTCGTCCGTCGTCCCCGCTCCGCGAGCTCGAGCGTGCGCGCGAGCAGCTCCGCATCGCGCTCGTTCACGGAAGCTCGGCGCCGACGCGCTGAGAGAGCGCCCGGAAGGCATCGCCCGGCGAGGGCTGCCGGTAGATCGCCGAGCCGGCGACGAGCAGGTTCGCGCCCGCCGCCCGGCAGGTCTCGATCGTCTCTCCGGCGACGCCGCCGTCGATCTGGAGGCCCATCCCGGGCCGCAGCATGCCCGCGAGCTCGCGCAGGCGAGCGGGAGACGACTCGATGAACGCCTGTCCTCCCCACCCCGGATTGACCGACATGCAGAGCAGCAGATCGGCCGAGCGGGCGGCCTCGCCCAGCTGCGCTGTCGGGGTGGCGGGGTTGAGCGTGACGCCTGCCGTCATGCCGAGCTCGTGGATCTGCTGGATCGTGCGATGGAGGTGCGGGCAGGTCTCGACGTGGACCGTGCACGAGTCGGCGCCGGCCCTCGCGAAGTCGGGCAAGAGCCGCTCCGGCTGCTCGGTCATGAGGTGCACGTCGAGCGTGCCACCGCGGTCGTGGACGACGTCGGCGATCGCTCCGACGAGATCGGCGCCAAAGGTGATCACGGGGACGTAGTGGCCGTCCATCACGTCACAGTGGAAGGCGCGCGCGCCGGCGTCGAGGAGCTCCACGACCTGGCTCCGGAACGCGCCGAAGTCGGCCGCCAGGATCGAGGGCATCACGAGCGTGCGCGTCTGCCAGGTCATGGACATACGATACGCAGATGCAGATCTGCCGCGTGACCGGACAGGCGGTCGCCACCGTCAAGGACGAGGCGCTTCGCGCGTCCAAGCTTCTGATCGTGCGACCCGCCGACGCGTCGGGGAAGGCCGAGGGCGAGCCGTTCGTCGCGGTCGACGCCGTCGGCGCCGGCGAGGGCGAGGTCGTGCTCGTCGCGCACGGCTCGTCGGCTCGCGCAGCCGCTCGCATCGAGGGCCCGGTCGACGCGGCGATCGTCGCGATCGTCGACTCGCTGACGGTCGACGGCAAGCGCTCGTTCGAGAAGCGCTAACGCTCCACGGCGCGGGTTGCAGTGGGGCGGGCGTCAGCGTGCCGTGAATAGCCCGGGGTCAGGCCCCGG